>JALFUW010000025.1 GCA_022786995.1 Clostridiales bacterium | reverse complement strand
GTGGTGGAATGCTCCGTGACGGATGCAGCCACGTCCGAAAAGGTCTGGCCCTCTTTAAGCTCCGGCAGCTCCCGTACAGCCTCGGCTTCCTCGTCAGAATTTGTTTTCAGGGAGGAACGGAAACTGCGGTCAATCTCTTTCCAGCCGGGGGAAAGAACGGTCTTGCCCTTGGCGGTAAACTCTTTCCCAGCACAGGTGAATGTGGCGGTGACAGCCTCATATACATAAGGCCCAGCCACGGCACACAGTACCTTGCAGCAGATCAGAAACAGCAGCTTTCGCTCACTCTCGGCCAGTCCGTCAAAGCCCTGCTTCACAAATGCAGCGGTGGGGATGATGGCGTGGTGGTCGGACACCTTTTTGCTGTTCAGGATGCGGTCATACTGCGGGGAAATGTTCAGGCCCTTGGCGAAAGGCACCAGCCCCCAAAGGCCGGACACAAGGCTTTCGGCCACAGGCAGCATATCATCGGTGAGATATTGGCTGTCCGTTCTGGGATAGGTCAGCAGTTTCTTTTCATACAGCGTTTGTGCATAATCAAGGGTCTGCTTGGCGGTAAAGCCAAAGAGCCGGTTGGCCTCCCGCTGCAAGGTGGTCAGGTCATAGAGCTTGGGCGGCTGCTCCGTCTTTTTCTCCCGCGTCACGGAAGCACAAACGGCCTGCGCTCCGGCACAGGCCGCCTTGACGGTGTTTGCTTCGGCAGCATCAGAAAAACGGCTGCTTACCGCGTCCGCGCCGCCTACACCGATATGGACGATGTGATATTTCTCTTTCTTGAAATTCGTGATCTTGGCGTCGCGCTCCACCAGCAGATTCAGGGTCGGGGTCTGAACACGGCCCACGGTCAGGGTCTTGTGGTACAGTACGGAGAAAAGCCGGGTGGCGTTGATGCCCACCAGCCAATCCGCCTTGGCACGGCACAGGGCCGATTGATACAGCGGGTCATAGTCCGTTCCCGGTTTCAGGTGGGTAAAGCCGTCCCGGATAGCGCTGTCCTCCATAGAGGAAATCCAGAGGCGCTTGAACGGCTTTTCACAACCTGCCATCTGGTAGACAAAACGAAAAATGAGTTCTCCCTCGCGCCCGGCGTCGGTGGCGCAAATCAGGCCGGTCACGTCGGGGCGCTCCATCAGGGAGCGCAGAATGTCAAACTGCTGCTTTTTCTCGTCTGTGATGATGTACTGCCACGTTTCCGGGAGAATGGGTAAGTCCTCATAGCGCCATTTCTTGAAACGCTCGTCATACCGGCCCGCATCGGCAAAGGACACCAGATGCCCGATGCACCAGCTCACCAGATAACCGTTTCCCTGCAAATACCCGTCGTGTTTCTCCGTGGCCCCGATCACGCCCGCAATGCTGCGGGCGACACTCGGTTTTTCTGCAATTACCAACTGATAACTCATTCCTCGTCCTCCTGTTCATTTTCGACTTCCGGCGCTTCGTCCTCCAAATCCTCGTCGTCGCCAAAATCATACTCGTCTAAATCGTCGCTGCCCTTGGTGTCTGCCCTGGGCTTTTTGAACTTGAAGTAATACAGGGCTGCGCCGCCGCCAGCCAGTGCTACCACAAGAAACACGATCAGGCCGCCAGCGCCGGAACCGCTGTTTTTCGGTTCCTCCTGCGGGGCCTCGGTTTCCTGCGGCTGGGTTTCCTGCTGCTCCGGCCCGGTACACTCGCTCATGTTATTTTTACAAACCGGGCAATTCGAATTGACGGCCCCAGCCTTGCATTTGGTGGTACAGGTGCAGACAACAGCAGCCGTCCCCGTCTGGCCGTCCTCCATCAGCGCCAGCAGGTCGGCTTCATCCACCTGATTAAGGAAATGGACGGTTTCTTTTCCCTCGTCGTCCCGGTCAATAATCAGGTAAAAGACATTGCCGGTCTTGGTTTCCACGGTGATAAACTGCTTGCCGCTTTGGGTGGTGCTGCCGATGTCGTCAATCAGCGTCAGGTTCCCGTCCGGGGTCAGGGCAGCACTGCCGCCGGTCTGGCTGCCGGTGAACAGCCCCAGCAGGGCAGCAAGTTCTTCTTCATCAAGGGAGAGGGAGAAGTTGCCCTCGCCGGTGCTTTTTGTCTTGGTGTCGCTGACGGTCAGATAGTCGGAATGGACATAGCCGATGCGCTCCGGCAGAAGAATTTTCACCCAGTCGCCATCTGTACCGATCACTTCTACCTGCGTTCCGTTGGGAAGTTGGGTGAACGCGGTCTTATCAAGCCCTGCGCCGGTGCGGACATTCAGCTTTCCGCCGTTTGTAGTCACGGTGCCGGTCTGGGTAGTTTCCTCCGTGCCGCCGCTGGCGGTGATCTGGATGCCATCATCCGTAGCGGTGATATTTACCTTGGAACCGAACAGAGAGGAAAGCAGGTCGGCGGCCTCCTTGCCGGTCAAGCTCTTGGTTTTATTGTCCTCCGTTTTGCCTGCTGCTGCGGTATTCGTCTTATCGGGCTTCTCCGTGTCAGGCTCCACGCCGCCGGTTGCTTCGGCGGCAGCTTCCGGCAAAGGCTCCGGGGCCGGGTCGGTACCACCTGCAAAGGCGGTAACAGGAAAGACCGTGACGCAGAGCATCACGGCCAGAATTGCGGGCAGAATCCGGGTAATTCGTTTGGTTTTATTCTTCATGGGCATTGTCCTCCTGTTCATGGTACGCTGTGACAGCAGGGGCGGCCTGCATTGTGCCGGAACGCAGGAACGCGGCAAATTCCTCCGGCTTCATGTTCATGCCGCGCACAAGCTGGATGATCTGCAAATTCTCCTGTTCGGTTTTCTGCGCTTCCAGCTCCCGAAGCTGCTTCTGATACTCCGCGATCTTGGACTTGGTTTTCTGGATGTCCTTTTCGATGCGGTCAAGTTTACTTGCCATAGTCAAAACTCCTTTCTGGCGTCAGGGCAGACGCCCGAAACTGTAAAAATGGGATTGCCAATAGTTTGAATTGAGATTTGTGTAGGAAATGGGGTCGCCGCAATGCAGCATGACCGAATTGCCCACATACAGGCCGACGTGGGACACGCCGGGGGTGTCATAAGTTCCGACAAAAAACACAAGGTCGCCGGGCTTGGCCTGCAAACTGGAAACAGGGGTGCAGATGTTGTATAGGCCCTGCGCCCCCAGCCGTCCCACGTTCCAGCCGGAATGATTGATGACCCATGAGATAAAGCCGCTGCAATCAAAGCTGGTGCTGGGGGAACTGCCGCCCCACACATAGGGATAGCCGATGTACTTTTCGGCCTCTTTCAGCATGGCGGCAAACCGTTCATCCTCCAAAGCCTCCGGGGGAACGTCATAATAGGTCGGTTCTTTCAGGGTGGAGGCGTGGGGGTACTGGCTGCCGGAAAACAGGTCGGGCCGGTTGCCCAGCGTGGACATATACAGGGAATAGGCACTTAGGGTTTCCTCGTCCATGATGTAGACTGGTACATGGGACAGATTGAAGTTTTCCAGTGTCACGGTGCAGATGTAATAGTCATACGGCACCTCGTAGGTGTCTGTGTGGGTGTTGCCGTCTGCGTCCGTCCATGTATCGGTTTCTGTGCGGTAGCGGGTTTCCACCACGACGGTTTCCGTCAGGATGTATTGCTTGTCGAACAGCATTTGCAGGTCGCTTCGTACCTCTCCAATGGTAAACTGCCCGTCATGGAGTGCCGACAGAATGGAGATCAGCACATAGGGGTCATGCTCGATGCTGTCAAGGTCAAAGTGGTACTCGTCATAGTCATGGGTGGCCTCGTAGTTGTCCAGATATGCTTGCAGCTCGGTTTCCAGTGCAGCGTAGGCATCCTCGGCGGCCAGCATATCGCTGTCCTCGGAAAAGTAGGAGGATGCCGCAATGCCGCTTCCGACGCTGCCAAACATGGCGGAGCAGGATTGCAGGCCGGTCAGAACCATCAGCAGCAAAAGCCCCAGCACCAGAACGGCCAGCGAACCTTTCCAGTGACGGGCCACAAAAGAGGCGGCCCGTTTGCTTTCCTCGGCGGCTGCCTTGGCCGCCTTGGTGGAGGATGCGGCTGTCTTGGCTGCGCCCTGTGCCGCCGCCCCTGCGGTCTGGCCCGCTGTCCGGGCGGCTTTGGCATACTGGCGCTTGATCTGCTGCTTTTGCCAGAACCGGGAAACGGGATTGGTAGCCGCCTGCGCGATCTCCGGGTTATCCCGCAAGGATTTCTGGTAAAAATACTCCGCGTTGGCGGCAAGGGCCTGACGCTCGGCTTTTTCTGCGGCCCGGTAGGGTTTCAGCTTGTGGTGCCGGATGCTGCTGCGGATAGCCCGGCCAGTCTGGCGCTCGGCAAGTTCCTCCCCCTTATGGCCGCCCTCCACACCCACGTTTTCATGCTCAACTTCGTGGATTTTGCCGTGGGCGAATAGCAGCGCCTCCGAAACGGGACGGCCTGCCGGGTTGAGCTTTAACTTGGGAGGCCCTTTGTCCTGCTGTTCAAAACGCAGGGCGCTCTTGGCCTTGCCGGTGGCCTCGTCATAAACCGTTTCTTTCACAACAACACGCTTTTTCGGAATGGCGTCACGGGCTGCATCCAGCTTGTCAGCTTTCTTATCTGCTTTGCGGATATAGGGCTGCAAATCCGGGTCGGCCCGTTCTTCCTCGGTCAGTTGGAGCCGGGAGGATGGCCGGTGCAGGGCGGCGTCCCCCTCGGCTGTGGTGGCCGCTGCCTGCTTTGCGGACTTTTTAGCCTTGTGCCGGTCATGGGCATCGTCGGCCCGTTCCAGCAGCTTTTCCGCTGTGCCGCCAGCCTCCGGGGTATAGTCCTGTTCGGCCTCCCGGCTGGAAATGTTCTCAACCTCGCCGGTGGCCTGATTTTCCAGCGTCAGGCCATCGCGGGTCATGGCCTGTGTCACCTTTGGCTTTGCTTTCAGCTCTTTCAATGGCCGTCACCTCCTTTGCTGTGCTTTGGGGTCATTGGCTTACCACCTCGCTTAACCGGGTCGTCATAATCTTGTAGAGCTGGGTGTTGTGGGGGATCGGGTTGGTAAAGGGTAGCACCACATTTTCAAAGATCAAAAGGCCCTCGCCGGGTTCGGAATTGTCGATGTACTTCTGCTGGTCTGCGGACAGGTTGAGCCGTTCCGCAAGAATTTTTCTGTCCCCGGACGCCTGATTGAGCAGCGTAATAAAATCGCTGTTTTCCAGAATGTTTTCGATCTCCGGGGAGGAAAGCAGGTCTTTCACGTTCTGCGTCGCGCCGGTGGGGATACCGCCCCATTTCCTGAAACGCTTCCAGATTTCAGCGGAATAGGCCGCCGTCTGTTCCTCTTTCAGAAGCAAGTGGAACTCGTCGGCAAAGTACCATGTGGCCTTGCCCTGGCTGCGGTTGGCGGTGACGCGACCCCAAATCTGGTCTTGGACAATGAGCATCCCCAGCTTTTTGAGCTGCTTGCCCAGCTCCTTGATGTCAAAGGCCACAAGCCGGTTGCCGATGTCCACGTTGGTACGGTGGTTAAAGACATTCAGGGAGCCGGACACATACAGGTCAAGGGCCTGCGCCACACGGTCAGCCTCCGGGACGTGCTGATCTAACAACGCTTTGTGGAGGTCGGACAGAATCGGCATATTTTCCGGGCGGGGGTCTGCCAGATAGGGACGGTAGATCACCCGCACGGCCCGGTCAATCACTGTCTTTTCAATGGGTTCCAGCCCGTTCTTGCCGCCCATGACCAGCTCGCAGAACGACAGCACAAAGTCGGATTTCAGGGCCAGCGGGTTATCGTCCTCGGAATAGTTCAGGTTAATGTCCAGCGGATTCACATAGTCCTTGCTTGTGGGGGACAGCCGGATAACCTGTCCATGAAGCCGCTTCACCAGCGGATAGTATTCAGCCTCCGGGTCGGAGATAAAAATATCGTCAGGCGTCGTTAAGAACACACTGACGATCTCGGATTTACAGCTCATGGACTTGCCGCTGCCGGGGGTGCCTAATTTCAAACCGTTGGGACACCGGGCCTGTTTCCTGTCCAGCATAATCATGTTGTGGGACTTGGCGTTGACGCCGTAATACATGGCTGCGCCGCCCTGAAAAAGCTCCTGCGTCACAAACGGCACGAACACAGCCACGCTGGAAGTGGTAAGGCCCCGCTGAATTTTGATCTGGTTGACGCCCAGCGGCAGGCTGCTCACAAGGCCCTGTTCCTGCTGGTAGTCCAGACGGACAAGGGAACAGTTGTATTTCTGTGCCACACCGGCGGCCTGAAACACATCGTTGCTCAACTTCTGTTTGGTATCGGCCACGTTCAGCACAAGAAACGTCAGCATGAAAAGACGCTCGTTGCGGGTCTGCAATTTGGTCAGCAGCTTTTTGGCGTCCTCCCCATAGGTGGCAAGGTCGCTGGGCAGTATGTCCATATCGTAGCCGCTGCGGACGGCCTTTTTCTGCTCCTGTATCTTCATGGCGTCAAGGTCGGTGATCTTGCGCTTGATGGTCTTAATGGCCTCCGTCTGGTCGATGGCCTGCACATGGAGGTTCACCAAAATGCCGCTGTCCGTATTGAGAAAATCCGCCAGCATTTCATCCGACAGTTCCGGGGCGAGGATTTGCAAAAAACTTACCGCGCCGTATTTGCCGCCCATGCCAAAGGTTTTTGCATTGCCGAAGCACAGGGAGGACGGGGCGATAAAGTCCTTGGTGGAAAGGCCGGAGGGGGTCATCCACTTCCAGTCAAAATTGAACAGCTCCCCGTCCGGGTGGAACACCCCATGCAGCACCGCAAGCCGTTCTTTGCCGTTCATCACATGGGCCACAGCTCCCATCGTCTTGAAATAACCTAAAAGGTCAAGGCCGATGCGGTTCAGCCTGGCCCTTGCGGATTTCGGGCTATCGGCCTCAATGGTGAACGTCAGGTACTTGGTCTTGACGATGCCGTTGTTGCCGTTTGCAAGCTGCTTTTGCAGGATGCCGGTGTACTCGGCCCGGATGTCGTCGAAGTCGTCCCCCTGCGGCGCGATCTCAAAGCTCTTGGCGTACTGCACCGGGTCAACCCTGCGGTTCAGGAACGAAAACTGGACGTGGATAGAGGCGTCCACATAGTTGTAGAGGTCGCAAAGATGTTCAAAGATGGCCGTCTTGGTGTCCGGCTGGGCGAGCTGATAGCTGATGTCCTCAAAGGCAATGCACTTGGAAAAGGTGTTTTTCGTCAGGCGGCACACGCCGTCCGGGTACATGGCCTCATAGGGGATGGTGGCCTGCGCCGTATGGGGCTTGCCGTCGCCCTTGTACTTGCGGATCACCGCCTCAATTTCTTTTCGCTGGGCGCGGGTCAGCTTTGTTTTTTCTGGTTCTTTTGGGATTTCTTTTTTGGACAATGGCCTTTACCTCCTGTTCCATTTGATGCTGCCGCATAAGGGCGGCATAGGCGTTGTTGGTCTGGTAGGGGCGCTCCTTGGGACGGAGGAAGCAGCACTGAATCATCTGCATTACCACCACTTCAAGGGGCTGGCCGTGACGCTCATACATGGCAAGCAAAAAGCCCGGCAGCATGATAAATACCATGAGCAGGGCCGCCGCACTGGTGGAGAGATAGTCACGGGTGAGAAAGTATAACGGGACGCCTACCAGCAGCGCCCCGCCAAAACAGATCAGTTGCCGTTTGGTAAGGCCAAACACAACCTTGGATTTCACATGGGTTAAGTCCTTGGGGACAGTTACATAAGCCATCTGGCACCTCCTTTCTGTTAATGCGCCGAGAACACGGATTTGCTGATGCTGCCGGTCTTGAACAGGCAGAAGCACAGAAGCACTGTGTAGCCCATGCAGCCCCAGATTGCGCCGGATATGTCAGAAGCGGAAGCAATGTTCTGTATCAGCACCGCATAGATACCGACAACAACCATGATTAAAAAGGCTTGGAAGCCCAGCGCCAGCAGGGATTTCAAGTAGTTCTGGCCCATGCCGCGCCATTCGCTGTTTCCCATGGTGGCAAGGGGGATAGGCCCTAACGAGGTCACGACGTAAATTTCAATCATACGCCCGTAGGTCACAAGGAAAATGCAGATGGCGAGGATGTTCATGGTAAGGCCCACCACAAGGGTCTGGAACCACAGGCCCAGAAGTCCGCCCACGCTCATAGCCTCCAACTGGCTTTCAAGGTCAGGTATCAGGCTGTTAAAGTCCACGGACGTTTCCCCGATAATCACACCGGCGCTTTGGTTGACGACGTTTTGGGTGGCGTCAAAGATGCCCATGACGATGTTCCATGTGTTGCTGACAATAAGAATGGCAAACGCAGACTTGAAAATCCAGCGGAAGAACATAGAGCTGTCAAAGTCGTGCATATTGTTTTTCTCGGTTATCATCTGTATCAGCTCCATGCACATGACACAGGCAAGGATGGCCGCTGCAATGGGCAGCACCACCGTTTCGGACAGGTTTTGCAGCATATTGAAAATGCCGCTGTTCCACGCCTGCGGGGTGGCTCCCACATCGGCGGCGATTTCTCCGACTTTGGCATTTACATTGTCAAACAGCCCGGACAGGTTGCCCGTGATGCCGTCGATCAGAATACCTTTTATCCATTCTTCAATGATTTCACTAATCACGGGTAAACACCTCCTTTCCCGCGCTCTCCCGGTCAGGCCGGGAGAGCGCAGAGGGGATTAGTGTGGATGGTTACGGACGAATGCCGGGCTTATCCCAGCAGGCCGGACAGCAGGGGAATCAGGGTCACGCCGATCAGGGCCACACCGCCGCCAGCGACAAGCTGCTTCACGCCCTGGCTCTTAGCGCCGGGGTTGTCCTGGCCGTAGCCCTCCAGAAGATTGACGCCGCCCCAGACGCACAGGCCGCCGCCCAGTCCAATCACGATAGTCTGCAAAGTGTTCACTGCGCTGTTGAAAAATTCCATAAATGTCCTCACTTTCTGCCGCGTTTTGCGGCTCACAAAATTGTTTGATTTGGATTTTGGGTATGAAAATAGCCGCTGCTTATTCAGCGGCGGCGTTCTCGTCCGACAGGTCAATTTCGTACAGGTCGAAAATCTCGTCCTGCGTCACCACTTGCTGCCGTTTCCGGCGCGTAGCGGTCAAAAACCTGTCCACATCAAAGGTGTTTTTCTTGTCGGCGTCAGCAAGATACTTGTAGCGTGGGTGCTTGGTAATATCGAATTTCTCCGATAAAAATGGGCGCACACCCCGTAGCTGCAAGATACACTTGCCGCCGTCCATCACGGCGATTTCGTCTTGGCTCATCAGCTCCTTTCCTAACTTCTGGTAGTTCAGTCCGTGGGATGTCTGGCTTCCCCGGTTCTCGCTGGTGTTGAAACTGTCAATGGTTTCTTTCCCCAGCGCATCGGAGATTTCCTTGGCATTTTTGCCGCGCCCACTCAGGAAAAGCACAGAATCGCAGTTGTCCGATATGATTTCGGCAGCATCCTTGTAGATGGCCTTTAACTGCGACTGGCTCTGCAAAATAATAGAAGCCGAGATTTCCCGGCTTCGGATGGTGGCGATCAATTTATCAAAATTTGGTATCTGGCCGATGTTGGCAAACTCGTCTAAGATCAGCCGCACATGGACAGGCAGCCGTCCGCCGTACTTATCATCGGCCCGGTCACAAAGTAAGTTGATTAACTGGCTTTGGAGCATTGCCAGAATGAAATTGAAAGTGGTGTCCGTGTCGCTCATAATGAGAAACAGTACCGTCTTTTCGTCCCCGATGGTGTCCAGCTGCATTTCGTCGTCCTCCATCAGTTCGCGCACTTCCCGGATGTCAAAGGGGGCCAAACGTGCGCCGCAGCTTATCAGGATAGAGGAACGGGTTTTGCCAGCGGAAAGCAGAAATTTCTTATACTGCCGCACGGCAAAGTGGTCTGGGTCTTTCTGCTCCAACCGTTCAAACATCAGGTCTACGGGGCTTTGAAACTCCGGGTCGTCCTCGCGGGCTTCACTGGCATTTATCATTTCCAGCAGCGTTGTGAAGTTCATTTCCTCTGCCGGGGCCTCATACCAGATGTAGCCGATCAGGGCCGTGTAAAACAGCCGTTCCGATTTGACCCAAAAATCCTCTGCTGATTTTTCGCCCTCTCCCTTGGTGTTGGCAATCAGGGTATTTACCAGCTTTAGCACGTCCTTTTCCGAGTGGATGTAGACGAACGGATTGTATTTCATGGACTTGGAAAAGTTGATGGTGTTCAGGATTTTAATGCGGTAGCCCGCCTGCTGAAACATCTTTCCCGTTTCCAGAATAAGGGTGCCTTTCGGGTCAGTCACCACAAATGAGGTTGGGTAGTCCGTGGTCGGAAAGCATTGCATCAGGTTGGGCTTCACGAAAAATCGTGTCTTACCTGAACCGCTGCCGCCAATCACCAGCACGTTTTTGTTCCGGGCGGTCTTGGGGTCTTTGGGACGCCCGGTCATGGTAAGCCGTTCTGTTTGGGTCAGCAAAATATTGTTTTCAAACTTAGGGTCGATGTAGGGGGCAATATCCTTGGCCGTTCCCCAACGGGCGCTGCCGTACTCCACGCCCTTGCGGTACTTCTTGGCGTTCTTGCCCTTGCAGTACACCACCAGCCGCACGATCAAAGCACCGGCGACGCCGACGCAGAAATCAAACAGGTGCAGGCTGGGGAGGGGATTTGCAAAGGCCGCTGTGAAGCCGTCCGCAAGATGCAGGAGCTTTCCCGACAGGTCAGCACCGGCAGCCAGCCGGTACGCCTGCCCGCATTTTCCGAACAGGTACACAAAAATTAGATATGGGAGGTTGAGGATCACCAGCTTTTTTATATCAGGCTTCACCGTTCCAGCCCCCTTTCTCTGATTTTCTCCTTGGCCCTCTGCTTGGTCTGCTCCGCTGTCTTTTGCTTCATGGCAGACAGCACCTTACGGATGGAGGGCCGCTGCTCCTTGGAGAGTGTCTTTGCCGTAAACTCCCGGAACGCCTGTTCCAGATTGTCCGCGTCCTTGGACTTGAAGATTACAACGTAGTGGGGCGGCTGGGTGGTCTTATCCTTTCGCAAAGCAAAATCCACGCCGTATTTCTTGGCACAGGGCTTGAACGCACCTATGTTGGCCTCGGTGATCTCAATGTTGGAGAGGGCCGCCCCATGCTTTTTGAGCCGCTTTAGGCTCTGCTGGCCGTGGTGCAGCGTGGTCTTGCCCTTGGCCCGGTGCTGCAAATACTTTTTCAGCGCCGCTTGCAGCACTTGGGCCGTGAGCTTGCCCGTTTTCATGGACAGGGCAATGGTTTTCTGATCGACTTCTTCCTGCAATAAGCATCCCTCCTTGTCAGAAAGTCAAAAATTGCGTCTAAGGTGGAACCACCAGACGCCGCAGGTAACAACGGTTCAAAGCGCCTCCTTTTCCTCACAGGCTTTCATCCGGCGAACAGGAATAGTCCGGCAGGCCGGATTTCGGCTTGCCCCAATCCGGCTGCGCCATATCGTGCGCCACAAGGGATGTGTAGTAGTTGCTGATGGTGCTGGGGGCATTGAACAGCATAGCCCGTAAATACTGCTTGATGTTGCGGACTTTCGTAGTGTTCTCCCGCAGGCAGTCAAAGACAAAGCGGATATGTTCACTGTTCAGCTTCATAAACTTGGACTTCACCAGCTCGGCGGGGTAATCATCCCCGGCAATACGGATGGTCTTGCGGGAAGTGCAGACGGTTTCCAGCATCAGGTCAACGATCTCGTCAAGCTGCTCCCGGTCAATGTGGCTATCCTGAATGAGATAGTCATACTCGATATTCTCCATAAGGATTTCCCGATAAATCTGTACTGCCGCATCCTTTCCTGTTCCTTTCCGTTCCGGCGGTGCAGCCGCCGCCTCGTTCCTCGCAGGGGCAGGGGTCAGGGATGGGAAAGGAATGGAATCGGTACTTTGTCTATCTGTATTTAATTTTTCTTTTCTTGGTAAGTTAGTTCTTTGTATCTCTTTATTTAATTGCGTTGGATTTCCCGACACCGGATTATCCGATGTCGGGTTATCCGATGTTGGATTTTCCAACACCGGGTTTTCCAATACCGGCTTATCCAACACCGGCTGCTCGTAAATGGTATAGACCATATCGGCCATTTTGCCCTTTGCGTCACGGCCCTGCTCCCGTCTGATATATCCGGCCCGTTCCAGCTCCCACACCGCTGTCCTGATGGCGTCAATGCTTTCCCGGTTGATAAGGGACAGGCCCTTTAGGGTGTAGTCCCAATCCTCCGGCAAGGACAGCATTTGTGACAGCAGGCCCTTGGCTTTCAGGGACAGGGCTTTGTTCCGCAGGTGGTGGTTGGACATCACCGTATAGCCTTTGTTCTTCTCCACACGGAATACTGCCATATCGTCGTCAGCTCCTTTCACTGTGAATTTGACCGCAGCAAGGGCGGTCAGCTTGCCCGGCTGATAGGGACACTCTGCATACACGCAGTATTGATATTTCCAATCCGGGCGATAGAAGCGGCAACTACCGCAATCCTCCGGCGCGTTCGCCCCGCCGCCGTCGTAATGATCGAAACCGGGCTTTTCCTGCATCAGCCGTTCAAAGGCCCGGTCTTGGCCGGAAGTAAAGTACATAGCGTCGCCTCCTTTCTGCTTTTGGGCATGAAAAATGGGCGTCCATTTCGGAACGCCCATAGGTACGATATGGAATTTTGGTATGTGAAATAGCTTGTCCTATCTGTAATTTAGGTAGGTTGTCCTTTTACAAACGTAGCATGAAAAAACTCGTACAACAAAAAATCCTGTATTTTCAAGGGTTTTCAGCCACGTTGTTCTTGCACAGTCGTACCATCAGCCGCGAGATCTTCTACCAGATCCGCCATAGGATCGCCCTTTACCGCCATGCTGGCAGCGTTCCAGGGACTGCCGGACGCGGCAGTGGGATAAACCCCGATGGTATGGTCAACAAAATACGGAGCGAAACCGGCATCCTTGATTTGACTGTCGTTCAGATTTCGGGTCAACTGATGCACAATGGCGCCGATCATCTCCAGGTGCCCCAGTTCTTCTGTTCCGATGTCCGTCAGCAAGCCCTTCAGTTCGTCAAAGGGCATGGAATAGCGCTGGGACAGGTACCGCAGGGACGCGCCCAGCTCCCCGTCGGGACCGCCATACTGGGAAATGATAATCGCTGCCAGCCGTGGGTTTGTGTTCGCGATTTTTACCGGGTATTGCAGCTTCTTGTCATATACAAACATGATTACGCCTCCTTATTTCCGCAGTATTCCCAGGGCCATGGGTCATCCAGCCAGCTGTAGCCATCGGACTGCGACGGCATTCCGTGGTTGAGGGGGCCATGCTCCCGGATATACAGCTGTCTGCATTTATCGTACATCTGCTGATATTCCCGGTACAGAGCCAATGCTTCCTTATCTTCCCGGTGGGTGTCCAGATAAAGCGCCAGTTCCTGTACTGCAAATCCCAGAGCCTGAAGCTCTGCCTGTGTGGACGGCGGCAGCTCATACTGGTTGACCATGCCCATAAAGGGAAGATCCAGTCCCGGGAACAGCGTGCCCCGAACAAGCCCCTTTTTTGCTTCATACTTTGCCGGGTTTTCCATCTGGAAGGGGACATAGGGGTTTGCCAGGGGTGCCATAGCGGGTAAGCGCCCGTCACGATAGGACGGTTCTTGATTTTGTCTGTCCAATTTCCATACCTCCTGTAAGATAGAGTCGGATTTTCATCCGTGTCATACTATGCATTCTTTTTGGTGATTGTTCAAAAAATGTCTGACACGGCATAGAAATTTCAGGAGGTGGTGGGCTTGAAACGCTGGAACTATTATCTGTTTTGTGTAGCGACGATGGCGCTGGTACTGCTGTGTTCCTGGTGGGGCAGCAGAGCGGTGAGTGTGATTTCAGAAACGCTTCCCTTTGAACGGAAGCATTGTATCGTGATCGATCCTGGTCATGGGGGAGAGGATGGCGGCGCGACCTCCTGCACCGGGCGGATGGAAAGCGAGTACAATCTCGCGATATCCCGGAGGCTGGATGATCTGCTGCATTTTTTAGGCTACCGAACCCGCATGACCCGAACTTCGGACGTTTCCATCTACACAACCGGCGAGACCATCGCGCAGAAAAAGGTCTCTGATCTAAAGGAACGGGTCAGAATCGTAAATGAAGTCAACAACGCCCTGCTTGTCAGTATCCATCAGAATCAGTTCAGTGATTCCCGCTACAGCGGGGCGCAGGTGTTTTACGCAAAGACGGACGGGAGCAAAGAACTGGGGCAGCAGCTTCAGACAAGATTGGTTGAAGCTCTGAATCCGGGCAGTAACCGAAAGAGCAAGCCAATCCAAGGCGTATACCTTATGGAAAGAATAAACTGTACCGGCATACTGGTTGAATGCGGATTCCTGTCCAATTCGAGAGAAGAAGCAAGACTCCGTGACAGTGAATACCAGAAAAGGCTTTGCTGCGTCATAGCGGCGGTGGTCAGTCAGCATCTATCGAACAGTTGACCAAAATGTCTTTTGCTGGTATAATCCGTGATAGACAACGATTCCGTCGGAGGATGGCATATGGCAAAGACAAAATCTGTTTTTTTCTGCACCAACTGCGGAAATGAGACGCCGAAATGGATGGGACGATGCCCCAGCTGCGGGGCCTACAACACCATGGAGGAACACATAGAGAAGCCGGTTGCCCCGGGTAAGGCAAAATCCGCGCCTGTGGGAATGAGCCGCAGGCCTCAGCGTATCCGGGAGGTGGATAGTGACGGTGAAATCCGTTTTTCTACCGGCATGGGGGAGCTGGATCGTGTGCTGGGCGGCGGCGCGGTGGCCGGTTCCCTGGTGCTGGTGGGCGGTGCGCCCGGTATCGGAAAATCCACGCTGCTGCTGCAAATCTGCAACAGTCTGTGCAACGGACGGCGGGTTCTTTATATCTCCGGCGAGGAAAGCGAGCGCCAGCTGAAGCTCCGGGCGGAGCGGCTGGGGGTATCGCCAGAGGATTTATATATCCTGTCGGAAACCAGACTGTCCGACATTGTGGAAACCGTAGACGATATGCAGCCGGATATTCTGATCGTGGATTCCATCCAGACGCTCTATAACGAGAATAACGATTCTTCTCCCGGCAGTGTATCCCAGGTCAAGGACTGCACCATGACCATGATGCAGCTGTCCAAAGCCCAGGGGATCACGGTTTTTGTGGTGGGTCACATCAACAAGGACGGAAACATTGCGGGGCCGAAGGTGCTGGAACACATGGTGGACTGCGTGCTGTACTTTGAAGGTGATCCCAATACCTCCTACCGGCTTCTGCGGGCGGCAAAAAACCGATTTGGCTCCACAAACGAAATCGGTGTTTTTGAGATGCTGGATACGGGTCTTGAGGAGGTTCCGAATCCGTCGCAGATGCTGCTGGAGGGCAGACCTGAGGGCGCCAGCGGCACCTGCGTTGCCTGCGTCATGGAGGGCACCCGGCCTGTTCTGGCGGAGGTACAGGCGCTGATTGCCAAGACCACCTTTAATGTTCCCCGCCGGGCATCGGACGGCTTTGACTTCAACCGGGCGGTGCTTCTGATGGCGGTTGCGGAGAAGCGGGCCGGGATGAAGCTCAGCGCATTTGACGCCTATATCAATGTGATCGGCGGCCTGCATCTGGACGAACCGGGCGCCGATCTGCCGGTGGCGCTGGCGATTGCCTCGTCCTATCGGGATGTTCCCATTGCGGACGATCTGGTTGCCATTGGGGAAGTGGGCCTGACAGGCGAGATTCGGGCGGTGTCCCATCTTTCCCAGCGTCTGGGCGAAGTGTCCCGTCTGGGCTTTACGAAGTGTATGATTCCCAGAAGCGGCTCAGAGAAGGTGGAAATCCCAAAGGGTCTGACGGTGTATCGGGTGCGGAATCTGCGGGAAGCCATTGAAACGGCGCTGTAACGAATATCGGCTGTCCGATCGGACAGCCGATATATTCATATTATCGATTGGAAAGGTTTACTGCCTTATCAAGGATGGCGTTTGCGGTTTCGTCCTTGGTCAGCAGCGGAAGCTCTGTGATGTTGTCCCTCGTGATCATGGTAATGACATTGGTATCCACCCCAAAGCCGGCGCCGGGAACCTTCAGATTGTTGGCGCAGATCATATCTACCTTCTTTTTTTGGAGTTTTGCCCGGCTGTTTTCCAGCATATCCTGGGTTTCCATGGAGAATCCGCAGATGATCTGGTTATCAGAACGGTGTTCTCCCAAATATCCCAGAATATCTTTGGTTCTTTGCAGAGGAATAGACATATCGCCGTCGTGTTTCTTGATTTTATCGTCCGCGTACTGGGCGGGTGTGTAGTCCGCCACGGCTGCCGCCATAAAGATATAGTCAGCGCCGGGCGCGTCGGCCGTAATGGCCTCGAACATATCCTGTGCGGATACGATGGGAACCAGCCGAACAAAGGGAGGAGGAGCAATAGAGACCGGACCGGAAACCAATGTCACCTCCGCACCCCGCAGCATGGCCATCCGGGCCAGCGCATAGCCCATTTTTCCCGTGGAATGGTTTGTCAGGTATCGCACGGGATCCAGCGCTTCCTGGGTGGGGCCGGCGCTGATGAGCACTTTCTTACCCTCCAGATCATGAGGAAATGCCAGCCGCCGCAGAATATATTGCAGCAACTCCTCCGGCTCCGGCAGCTTGCCGGGCCCTACCGCGCCGCATGCCAGGCGTCCGCTGGCTGGGGAAATTACATCCCAGCCGTAGCGCCGCAGGGTATCCAGATTGTCCTGGGTCACGGGGTTTTCGTACATATTCGTGTTCATGGCAGGGGCAATCAGCTTGGGACAGCGGCAGGCAAGCACGGTGGTTGTCAGCATATCGTCGGCAAGCCCGTGGGCCAGCTTGGCGCAGATATTGGCGGTTGCGGGAGCGATGATGACCAGATCCGTGCGCTGGGCAAGGGAAATATGCTCCACCTGATGGACGAAATTTCGGTCAAAGGTATCGACCATGACCTTTCGACCGGTGAGCTGTTCAAAGGTCAGCGGCGTAATAAACTCAGTGGCATGCTCCGTCATGACCACTTCCACAGCCGCATGCTGCTTGACGAGAGTCGATGCCAGCGCCGCGGCCTTATAGGCAGCGATTCCGCCGGTAACGCCAAGCAAAACCGTTTTTCCCTTCAGCATACAAAATCCTCCCGAATCGGCTCATTTGCGTTCATTATACCCCGATTGGGCCTTGATGTAAAGGCAGGATTTTTACTTGTTTTTTTGAAACAGCTCTGCTATAATACCGTTTTGGGCGGAAGCCCGTAAAATTTGCGCTGTATCCTTACATGAGGAACGGCAGCAGGAGGTAATTGAATATGAACCGTAAAAAAATGGACACCCGCTATATGGCGACGCTGGCAATGTTCTGCGGAATTTTGCTGGTGATGGGCGCCACCGGCATCGGATTTATTCCGCTGCCTGTGATCAAAGCCACCACCATGCACATCCCGGTGATTCTGGGCGCCGTCCTTCTGGGACCCGCCGCGGGCGCGGTACTGGGCGGCGTATTTGGCCTTTGTTCCATCTGGGCCAATACCACTTCTCCCGGACTGCTGGCATTCGCCTTTTCTCCGTTTATGACCACGGAAGGTCTGCCGGGTGTTTTGAAAAGCCTTTGGATCGCCCTGGGCTGCCGGATTCTGCTGGGTGTGATTGCCGGCTGGCTCTGGAAAGGGCTAAAAAAAGTGCTGAAGCAGGACTATCTGGCTCTGCCGGTGACGGCGGCTGTCTCTACCATCTGCCACACGATTCTGGTGATGGGCAGCATCTATCTGCTGCTGGCCCAGCAGTACGCCCAGGCAAAGAATGTGGCGATCACTGCCGTCTTTGGGCTTGTGATGGGAACCGTTACGGCTTCCGGCATTCCCGAGGCAATTATTGCGGCGGTGCTGGTGACTGTCATCGGCAAAGCGCTGCTGCATCTGATGGCACGCATGAAGAATCGATAAGGAGGAAATAGTATGCTTCTGGCCATTGATATCGGCAATACCAATCTTGTAATTGGCTGCTTTCGTGACGATAAAATCCTTTTCAAAGCCCGTATCGCCACCGACCGCACCAGAACATCGGATCAGTACGGCGTGGAGATCAAAAACATGCTGGAAGCATATGGTGTAGATCGGTCGGATATCAAGGACTGCATTATTTCTTCGGTGGTTCCGCCGGTATTTAACTCCGTACGAACCGGCGTGATCAAGATCATCGGAAAGCAGCCCATGGTGGTGGGCCCCGGACTGAAAACGGGCCTTAACATCCATGTGGATGTGCCTTCTCAGGTGGGCAGCGACCGGATCGTGATCGCGGTTGCCGCATTGGCTGAATACAAAGCGCCGCTGCTTCTGCTGGATCTGGGTACCGCTACCACCATTGAAGCGGTGGAGCCAGAAAATGTGTATATGGGCGGCGTGATTTTCCCCGGTGTCCGGGTCTCGCTGGACGCACTGACCAGCCGCGCGGCGCAGCTGCCGGGAATCAGCCTTGACCAGCCGAAACAGGTCATTGGTAAAAATACGGTGGACTGTATGCGCAGCGGAATGATGTACGGAACCGCTGCAATGATTGACGGACTTGTTGAGCGGATGGAAGAAGAGCTTGGACACCGCTGCACGTTGATTGCCACTGGCGGTCTGGCGCAGTTCATTACACCGCTGTGTAAGCGGGAGATCATACTTGAGAAGGATCTTCTGCTGAAAGGCTTGAACATAATTTACAAAAAGAACAAAAAATGCTAAGGCAACACCGTACAATGGGCACTGCGGGCTTCGGCGGATCTTTTGCCCCAATCGTGCAGTATGAAAAATGGGAAATACATCCAGTATTCCCGCATTTTTCATACTTTCGCTCGGGTCAAAATCTCTCACCGAATCTCCTTGTCCCATTATGCGGTGTTGCCCTAACTATTTCGGCTTTTCTTGTTTGGTGGTTTTTCTCCTGTGGATAACTTGGGGACTAAGATATACCGAAACTCAAGTTTTTTCTTATTGACAATTACAAGAACCTGTGGTATCATATGTTGGTCGTTGAGAGACGGCAACGAGATATGGGCGAGTGGTGGAATTGGTAGACTCGCTAGATTCAGGTTCTAGTGTTCACTGCGGACGTGCGGGTTCAAGTCCCGCCTCGCCCACCAAAAAAAGAAGGTGCACAATTGTGTACCTTCTTTTTTTATCTAAAAGGGGAGAAGGGGAGGGGGGTTAAAGGAAAATTGCTCCAAGAATAAGGCCAATGATCAGGGAAATAACAGCAAGCAAAAAGTATTCCAAAGGATTTCTGACATATTTTACCCGCACAATCTTTCTGAGTATAGGCTTTTCGACTACTTTCTCTACCACTTTATCAACTTTATGAACCATATTTACAACAATCGGAGCCTCTTCATAGACCGGTTTCCGTCCTGTCGCCAGATATTCAACCTCGGTATCCAAAACATCCGCAAGCTTGATAAGGTGAAGAGTGTCTGGACTGCTTTGATCATTTTCCCATTTGCTGATCGCCTGGCGAGACACGCCCAGGATTTGCGCAAGCTGCCCCTGAGAAACGCCCTTATCATTCCTCAACTGTACAATTCTTTCTCCAATAGACATAAGAATTACCCACAATTTCTTAGCAACAATCAGTTGCAATCGACATTATTTCCACTATTTTTCGAAATCAAGTTTTGAGAGTGGATTCGCTTCGGCCGCGATCCTCAACTCCGTATTTTCAATATGGGTGTATATCTGGGTTGTATTCAGATTTTCATGTCCCAGCACTTCCTGTACAGTTTTTACATCAACACCACCTGAGAGCATCATTGTTGCGGCAGTATGACGCAGCTTGTGTGCTGAAAACTGTGTGGAATCTAGGCCAGCCTTCAGAAGCGCTTTTTTTACCAATCTGTGCACCGCTGTGACACTGATTCTGTTGTTATCCCTTGAACCAAACAACGCCCGGTTGTCCGACAGTTCTTTCTTGTTGCGCTCAATCAGATACGCATCAATAGCCTTGCGGCAAGCCTTTCCGAAGTACACAAAGCGTTCTTTATTGCCTTTGCCAAGGACACGGATGCGATCTTCATAAACATCTGAAAGATTTAACCCGACCAACTCACTGCGGCGGATTCCACAGTTCAAGAACAGCATCAAGATTGCATAATCGCGCTTTTCGTTTTGCCCAGAAACGGCCTGAAGCAAAGCAGCTGACTGTTCCATAGTCAGGTACTTCGGTAGACTTTTGCGAAGTTTTGGATACTCCAAATCCGCAACGGGATTTTCCTGCAGTTGCTTCGTTCTTACTGTTAAGTATTTGAAAAACGATTTAATCGAAGAAAGCTTTCTTGCACGGGCAGATGGAGATACTCCGTAGTCTGGAGAAACTGAGTCCGGGTGGATAGCCCGATCATTCGCTAAGTACGATAGAAAATCAAATACATCAGAAGTATCGATACTTTGAATAAACGAAATATCTACATCGCGAATATCAATATTGTCCAGCTGGGTTGAGATGGGCATATCATTACGCATGAGTTTGATAAACCTGAGAAACATTCTCAGATCCAGATAATACTCAGATATTGTCAACGGTGACTGGCCCATAATGTTTTCGTGGTAAATTAGAAATTCTCGCAGAACTTGCGGACAATCTGAATAGCGTTTCATAAAGCCTCCAAAAAACATGTGTTATCGATTCGGTGATAATCCTTGGGATCATAGTCGATGCGGCTGTGCTTATATTCTATCACAAATTGCATCTAAACGCAACAAAATTTTTATTTTGTTGCGTTCGTCAGGCCTACGAATAACTGCTTCTGAAGTTCCAGTGCCGAACCCCTCACCGGGTGGGCGCTCCCCTCCCTAGCTGCTGCCGACGCTAACCCAAGCCGTATCTGGCTCAGTCGCTACAAAATTGCGGTTTTGTAGCGTTTTGTTTCGTTTGTTTTCTGTCCCCGTACGCCATTCTCGGATTTGCCGAAATGATATTACAAATTTATGGTTCAATGAAAGAGTTTGTGTGTGCCTTTCCCTTGCCTGCTTTCCACCGGGGCGCAGGATTCAGGAATATTGACCGAAAGCTTCCACTGTCAGACAAATTGGAATTTGGCGGGCAGGGCCCGCAGCCAATGCGTCACGGACGCTGGGCGGTCATCCTACATCCTTTGGGCCCCTCGACCATAAGCTGTTACGAAATTGGAATTTGTCGGGCAGCCGCAAATAACAGAAAACCTTGTCATCCTGAGCATAGCGTCAGCGATTTCGGATTCCATGACTGCCGGTGGCAGTCATACCTCAGAAAAATGCGCAGCGTAGTCGAAGGATCTACGCATTGCGTTATCCTTTGCAGTCCATTCCGTGCCAAGATCCTTCGACTACGCTGCGCTTCGCTCAGGATGACAGCATTTTTGAAATGTTTGAACCTGTGCAACAAACGCTCCATTTGTCGGTTCGTCTAAAAATCTCACAAGTTTTTTCATTGAACCAAATATATTGCAGCACGGCATGCTTCTTCTTTCGTTCCCTCTGCCCTTTTGGATGTAGTTTTCAAAGGTAATAGGGGTATGAAAAATTCTGTGCGTTCATAGTCGAATTATGTCTTTACTTTTTCTTGATTTGCAGCTACAATAGAGGCGAATCCAACCTGTATGAATGGAGGAACCTACAATGAGTGTTAAGAGAATTGGTATACTTACCAGTGGTGGCGATGCCCCTGGCATGAACCCCTGCGTCCGTGCGGTCGTCCGCACAGCATTGTATCATGGTTTGGAGTGCTACGGAATTCGTCGCGGATGGAATGGCCTGATTTCCGGTGATATTGTAAGATTGGATGAGAAAAGTGTATCTCATACGATTAACAGAGGCGGAACGATCCTGTATACAGCTCGAAGCAAGGAGTTTATGACTGAGGAAGGTCAAAGAAAGGCAGTTTCTACTTGTAAATTCCTTGGCTTAGACAGTATCATAGCCATTGGAGGTGATGGCACCTTCCGCGGAGCACGCGCATTAAGCAAATACGGAATCAATGTAATTGGTATTCCTGGTACGATTGATAACGATATTAGCTGCACGAATTATTGTATTGGCTTTGATACTGCGGCGAATACTGCTATTGAGTGTATTGATAAGCTTCGCGATACCATGCAGTCTCACGAACGCTGCTCTGTTGTTGAGGTGATGGGCCGGAACGCTGGATATCTTGCCATGTATGTTGGTTTGGCTGTTGGCGCCACCGCGGTCCTGGTACCCGAAGAGGAAATTGATTTTGAGCGCGATGTTGTTGAAAAGATACGAAAGGCAAGATTCAATGGTTTTACTCACTACATGATTGTTGTAGCTGAGGGCGCTGGCTCGGCTTCTGAAATCGCGGTAAAAATTAAAGAAGCTACTGATTTGGATCCCCGTGTGACTGTTTTGGGACACATCCAAAGAGGCGGCACACCTACGGGACGCGATCGCGTCAACGCTACCAAAATGGGATATTTGGCTGTAGAACTTCTACTGCAGGGTAAGACAAACCGAATTGTCTGTACACACGATGGTGAATTCACAGATGTTGATATTGACGAAGGACTGTCCATGCACAAGAGTATCCAGAAAATGGAAGTTGATTTGCTTGCAGCAATGACCGGCATTTAATCCTTTCCTTCTCGTTCGTTATACTGTTAATAAAAGGGGCTGTAGAAAAACAGCCCCTTTTTTATGCTTTCGGATGACATTTTTTATATACAGACTTGACTTTTTGATTTATGAGGGATGCGTACATTTGCGTTGAGGAAATATCGCTGTGCCCCATCAACTCCTGCAACGCACTCAAATCAGCGCCATTTTCCAAAAGATGTACCGCAAAACTATGGCGCAGAGTATGTGGTGTTATTTCCTTCTCAATTCCAGCTTTTCCCTGGTAGTATTTCAGAATCTTCCAGAAACCCTGACGGCTCATACGGGCGCCGCCTATATTTACAAACAACGCAGATTCCGAAGTGCCCACAGTCAAGTAAGGCCGGGCATCACTGAGGTAAACTGCAAGGGCCTTTTGTGCAGCGGGATACACAGGAATAACACGCGTCTTTTTCGCTCCTTGACAGCGAATAACACCCATTTCGAGATTTACGCTCTCAACATCCAAGTCAATCAGTTCCGAAACGCGAATGCCGGTTGCGTACATAAGTTCCAGCATTGCTTTGTCGCGAAGACCCTTCGGATCAGTAGTAACAGGTTGCGATAAAAGCAGCTCCACTTCCCTACCTGTCAGAATCTGCGGAGGTTTGCGCTCGCCACGATCCACATGAATCTGCTCAGTAATCGGAGAGGTTTCCAGAACACCAGAAGATACGGCGTACGCATAGAAATTCTTAAGACTGGCCAGCGTTCGCGATGCTGTCGAACCAGATTTCCCATGGTCCACCAGGTAAGTAAGATATGTACTGATATTCTGTTGTGTAGCACTCAGCAGTTCGGTTTTCTCTGCACGTTCCAGCCAATCAGAAAACTGACGAATGTCACGAATATAGGAGGAAACCGTATTACCGGACGCCTGTCTTACCCTGCTCAGGTAATCTTCATATTCACAAATAATGTCCAGCATGAAACAGCCTACCTATTTACCCTTTCATAGAATCTATCAAGCACGCAAACGGTGCTATAATGCGATAATCCAGCACAGCGACAAGTACAATCACAATAGCGAATGCAATCGAAATCACACTCCAGCAAACTCCTATTGGTTTAGAAGTATACCGCATACAATACCAAAATAGAGCAGGCAGGAGAACGCAGTCACCAAAGAGGAGGAAGTATCGAAACAGCCAACCACCAGAGCCAAATGTTGCCAGGCAACCTATCGAGACAAAAGAAAAAAGAAAAGACTTAAAAAAGCAAATTCCAATAACCGCCCAAGGTCTGGATAAGGCCATAAATAACACAGTCAGTAGAAAGGGTATAAACGCAGTATTCAGTAGGCCAACGATCGACACAGAACAGGAAGCCATTCTGTGCATCAGCGAAATCACTCTATTGTCACAAGCTGAGAAATAGCAAATACCACAAAGAAGGCCAACGAGCCAGAAGACTGCAAGAACCAACGGCAATCCCTTGCGGCTGATATTATGTGAGAGGAACAAACGCTTGCGCACCGCACAACCACCCCCATACACGATCAAACAGCAAAAACACGCTTACGAAAAAAGGGAGTGAAGTGCGGTAAATAATACAAATCTGCCGGAAAACTTTGTACACACACTATACTCCATTTCTTACAAAAATTCAAGCATTTTTAGCCAAAAATGCTTTTTTTGTAGATTTTGACGGATAATTATGTTAACAGCGTTATGTAAACCGACGTAAAGTTTGGAAGGTCAATCTTTACCAATTTTTACTTTTTTCCAATATATTGCGGCAAGAAAGGCGGTGCAACACTAGATATTGGATTTGCAGCCCGCCTTGCAAATCCAATATCTATGGGTAAATTAGATTTACCTACCTGGGTTATAATGTTTTTTTCTTCGCTTCCCTTTCGCAGTGGGCGTTTTTGTGCAACAGTCTGATCTTACCTCCTGCAGACATACTACTGCACATCCACATAAGATAATAGCACCCGATACACCAATTCCGCTATACTGACCACCATAGAATAGAGCCGCAATGATCAGCAACCCCAACCAATACAAAACTCCGGAAAGGAAACAACATAATATTTTTCTTCTTTTGAGCACGAGACACGTTACTTTTGCGCCAATTGCTGAGGCAATCAGAAGAATCACGATTATCCCATATCCAATCTTTTCCCATTCAAGTTTTTCTAAACTGATTAGTTTTGCCAATATTGCCGATAGAAGCAGCGTTATCCCTATGCTGCTACACACACCTATTGTAAAGGCTGCCGGCGCTGACAGCGCCCTGCCTGTGACTTTCCGATTGTATGTCATGTGCACATCCCCCCTTCCCTAAATGCTATTCGATTGATGGCAAAAAAATACCGGGGCGAGCCATCCAGCTCGTCCCGATACTTCGTCATATTCATTATACTTCAATATCCACATTCATCGTTCTGCGTTGCTCCTGCGACTCTGTAACCGCGCGGAATTTCATTCTGGTATCACGCACTTCATTCAACGCGCCGGAAATGACCTCTTCTGTTTGTCTCAGCGACTCGTCCATATACTCGTTTGCCGCTTTGCGAAGCTGGTTAATCCGATTCTGCGTTTGAGAAACCAACTCTTCGCTGCGTTTTTTCGCTTCAATATATACTGCTTCCTTGGTTACCATCTGCTTTGCTTTTTCCTGCGCTTCTTTTACAATATTTTCAGCTTCACGACGTGCCTGACCAACGATTTCGGTACGGGACTCAACAATGGCGCGGGATTGTTTGATTTCTCCTGGCAGCTGAGCCAAAATTTCATCCAGCATATCCAAGACACGATCCCGTTCCAGAATACACTTATCCGCTGCCAAAGGCATGGAGCGGGCATCCTGAACCATGTCATATAAAGCGCCAATGATATCCTCTGTGCTACGGTCTGCCATACTGTTTTCCTCCTAAAAATGTTGTTTCCTGTGCTCTATTCTTTCCTGAAAATCTGGAATAATTTCACTGGGAAGCAAATCCGAAAGGTCTACCCCGTAGGTTCCCAGTTCCTTTACCATACTGGAACTCAGGTACATATACTGGCTGTCAGCGGTTAGAAACATCGTATCCAGTTCCGAATTGATCTTATGGTTGATCAGCGCCATCTGAAATTCTGTCTCAAAATCAGATACAGCTCGCAGGCCCTTTACAATTACGCAGCTCCCCCGCCGCCTAGCGTATTCCGCCAGCAGCTCGTTAGAGCTGTCGATCTCTACATTCGGCAGATCCCCGGTTACGCGGCGTATCAATTCCACCCGTTCTTCCTGCGTAAACATAGGATTCTTGCCTGCATTGACCATGACGCAAACAATCAGCTTATCAAAAATGCTGGAGGCCCTGCGTATGATATTCAAGTGCCCGCTGGTAATCGGGTCAAAACTACCCGGATAAATCGCTATTTTCATAGATACTCAGACACCGCTCACAGCCTACGGTAGATTGTAAGCAGCGTTTTCCCATACTTATAGTCTTTGGAGCGCTGATAGCCGTCGAATTCCCAAGGCAATTCCTTTCCGGCAGGTCTCTCTGCGACTATTATACCATCGGTTTGCAAAATGTCAATTTCCATGATTCGTTTTATCGCGTTTTCAAGAAATTCCTCTGCATACGGAGGATCAAGAAAAATGATGGAAAACCTTTCTTTGCATCTGTTCAGGTAATCCATATAGTCGCAGCGAACAACGGTACCTTCCAGTTTCGTCCGTCTCAGGTTTTCCTTGATCAGTCGGCAGGCTTCTTCACGAGCATCCACAAACACGCATAGTTCTGCGCCTCTGCTCAGCGCTTCAATGCCAAGCTGCCCGGTACCGCCAAACAGATCCAGCACATTGGCACCCGGGATA
The DNA here is from genome assembly GCA_022786995.1 of Clostridiales bacterium. Classification (GTDB taxonomy): domain Bacteria; phylum Bacillota; class Clostridia; order Oscillospirales; family Oscillospiraceae; genus Faecousia. The sequence goes on along the minus strand of JALFUW010000025.1, from coordinate 42,275 downwards.
TCAAAGTTGATGATACTGAATAATGCCTCTTTCACACGATCCGCCGTTGGGCGTGTCAGCATCCCATCCGGGGTTTTCAGCTGCACACCTCTGGCCTTTCCTGTTATGACACGCATTTTATCACCTAGCCTTCTGTATTTTGGAAATGTGCGTAAACTGCCGCCGCCGCATCTTTCGGAAGCAGGCGCTCCAGCTCGGGCAGCGTAGCCTGACGGATTGCTTGAATGGATTTAAACTGCCTCAGCAATTCCTGTTTTCTTTTCGGGCCGATTCCGGGAATATCATCCAGTTCGGAATGGCGCAGCCTCTTGCTGCGCAGCTGACGGTGGTACGAAATGGCAAATCGGTGGGTTTCCTCCTGAATGCTTCCTATCAGGGAGAAGACCGCCTGGTTATTGTCAATGCGGATCTCCTGCCCCTCCGACGTCACCAGTGCCCTTGTACGGTGCCTGTCATCTTTCACCATACCGAACACAGGAAACTCCAGTTCCAATTCTCCCAACGCGCGCACCGCGGTTCTGGCGTGGTTTACGCCGCCGTCAATCAGCAGCAGATCCGGTGCCGCCTCAAAGCCCTTATCCCCTTCCTTATAATGCGCAAATCGCCGTTTCACAACCTGGTGCATGGAAGCATAATCATCCTGATTGTCAAGGCCTTCCACTTTGAAGCGTTTATAGCCGCTTTTGTATGGTTTTCCTGATTGGAAAACCACCATGCTGGCAACAATATCTGTCCCCGAAATGTTGGAAATATCAAAAGATTCAATCCGCATTGGCGGTTCCATCATCAGCATTTTTCCAAGGAGGGACAGTGTTGCGCTGACGCGTTCGTCCTTCCCCGTCACCCGCTCTGCCTCCTCCTGCGCGTTTTTGCAGGCCAATTCCACAAGACGCGCATTATCCCCCCTTTGTGGTACCGACAGCTTCGGAAGACGGCCAAGCTGCTGCTCCAGAAGCCGGGAAAAAAGCTCTGAATCATCCAGTGAAAAAGGCAGGAGGACACGTTTGGGAGCCAGTCCACGGCTTAAATAGAATTGCTTCATCAGGCTCGATACGGCCTCGGTTTTTTCGTCCGGCTTTGGAAACACTTCGTATTCTTTATCCAGCAGATTACCGCCGGAGAAATGAAGCACCGCAAAGCAGGCTTTTGCTTCGGTTTCGCCATAGCCAATTACGTCCGTATCGGCCAGTGTACCGGCTGTTACAAGCTGTTTCTGACCCAGATTCTCCACGGCATGTAATCGGTCGCGAAGATTTGCGGCAAGCTCAAATTCCAGATTTTCCGAAGCGGAAAGCATCTGCTCCCGAATCTCATCAGCCACGACTTTGTAGTTTCCACGGAGCAGTTCTCGGGCCTGCAGCATGGTCTGCCGGTATTCCGTGCAGGACTTCCCTTCCTGACACCATCCGGCGCACTGGTTCATGTGGTAATTGAGGCAAGGTCTCCCCTTCCCCACATCCCTGGGAAACTGCAAATGGCAACCGGGGAGCTTCAATGTCAGGCGAAGGGCTTCCATCACGTCATGGGTGACACTCCTGCCGCCGAAGGGGCCAAAATATTCTGCTCCATCGTCACTGAGCTTACTTACCAGGGTGATCTTGGGATAGATCTCCCGCATATCCAGGCGAAGATAGGGATAGCCTTTGTCATCCTTCAGAAGGATATTGTACTTCGGAAGATACCGTTTGATCAGGGAGCACTCCAGCACCAGCGCTTCAAACTCGGAAGCCGCGACAATCACGTCAAAATGATGAATTTTACTGACCATGATACGGGTTTTCGGTGTATGGGACGCGGTGTCCTGAAAATACTGGCTGACCCGGTTTTTCAGCTTCTTTGCCTTTCCGACATAAATCACCTTATCCGTCTGATCCCGCATGATGTAGACGCCCGGTGCATAGGGCAGACTCAGCGCCTTTTCTTTCAGCTCATCAAATGTCACGCAGATTCTCCCCTCAAATTGGAAATGAATACCGCCCCAATGCTTTTCCGGGCACCGAGGCGGTTAAGTAAAGTGATGTTAATAAACGTCCCGCTGGAGCAGCACATCCAGAGCCGCCACCGCAGCTTCCTCATCGGGGCCAACCGCGCTCAGTGTAACAGTAGAGCCGGTGACAATTCCCAGAGACATAATGCCCAGAAGACTCTTGGCGTTCATCTTGCGGCTTCCGGACTCCAGCCAGATGCTGCTTTCAAATTCGTTAGCTTTCTGCACAAAATAGGTTGCCTGTCTGTTGTGCAGACCGGATTCGCAGCGAACAACGACTTCTTTATTAAACATAATTCCACTCCTTTTCATCACATCCGTGCGGATGCAACGGGTCTGCCTATATCATAGCATTTTTACCGAAAAAGTCAACTAATTTTCGTCCTGTTTTCACAAGAAGTGTGCTAAAAGAATGTCGATTCTTGTTGAAAACGTTTCCAGTATCTTCCTTCGACACTTTTTATCGGAATGCAGCAATGGTTACGCCGTCTTCACCTTCCCCGTATTGACCAAGTCGGAAGCTTTTGATAAACCTGTTCTTCTTCAGTGCCTGCTGCACAGCCGCCCGAAGGGTGCCGGTACCTTTTCCATGGATGATGCGAACCTGTGTCAGATTGGCTCGCATGGCCTCGTCCAGATACCGCTCCAATACGCACACCGCTTCAATGGCATCCATGCCGCGCAGATCAACTTCCGTCGGCATGGCGGTCAGCTTCATTTCCTTGCCGGAATGCTTGGGACGGGCGCCCTTTTCTTTGTAGGGATTCTGGTTTTCCAGCAGGTACACTTCCTCCTGAGCAGCGGTCATTTTCAGAATGCCCGCCTGAAGCTGAAGGGTGCCATCCTTATTGATGGCGATAACACTGGCTTTTGTCCCCAGTTTCAGAAGCTCCACAGTATCGCCCACCAGTATACCGCGGCTGGGCTTGGGACGCTCCCGCTGGGGCTGGGCGGCATGGAGCTTTTCCTCCACCTCATTCAGATTTCTGCGCAGATCAGACTGCCGCTGGTTGATGCCCGTGGTGTCCGCACTGTCCTGAAGCTGTTTCTTCATGGCTTTCAGCTCTTCGCTGGCAATATTCGCGGCGGCACGGGCTTCCTCAATGATATGCTGTGCCTCCCGCCGGGCGGATTCCATGGCTTTCTCCTTTTCCCGGCGAAGCTGCTCGTGGTATTCCTCACTCTGCTGCTTGATTTTCGCGGTTTCCTGACGCAGCCGCTCTGCCTCCTGACGGGCAGACTCCATTTGCTGACGCTGCTGTTCCAGCTGGGCAAGGACATCTTCAAAATCCTTATCACTCTTATCTACCAGGTCGTCCGCTTCTTTCAGGATTTCCTCCGCCAGGCCAAGCTTCCGGGAAATGGCGAAGGCGTTGGACTTTCCGGGAATGCCGATGAGCAGTTTATAGGTAGGACGCAGTGTTTCCACGTCAAATTCACAGGAGGCGTTGATGACTCCTTTTGTGCGCATGGCGTAGAGCTTTAGCTCCGCATAGTGGGTCGTAGCCACAACATGACTGCCCATTTTTCGGCAGAATTCAATAATAGCAGTCGCCAGAGCGGCACCCTCCGCCGGATCCGTACCGGCGCCCAATTCGTCGAACAGCACCAGCGTCCGATCATCACACTGGGCTACCACATCCACGATGGTGCGCATATGGCTGGAGAAGGTGGACAGGCTTTGCGCGATAGACTGCTCGTCGCCGATGTCTGCCAGAATGGCATCGAAGGTCGACAGTACGCTTCCGTCCCCAGCCGGAATGTGCATACCGCATTCGGCCATCAGCGTCAGCAAGCCGATGGTTTTCAATGTTACAGTTTTGCCGCCGGTGTTGGGGCCGGTGATGATCATGGTGTCGAAGTCTGTGCCCAGCCGAACGGTAATCGGCACGACCGATTTTGTATCAATCAGCGGATGCCGGGCCTTGCGCAGCTCTACCCTGCCCTGATCGTTCATAATGGGCGCGCCTGCACGCATCTGATAGGCAAGCTTTGCCTTGGCGAAGATCACATCCAGCTGTACCAGCATCTGGTAGTCCAGGTTGATGGCTTCTCGATAACCTGCTGCCTCGGCAGACAGCTCCGCCAAAATCCGCTCAATTTCCTTCTTTTCCTTCAGTTCCAGCTCCCGCAGGGCATTATTTGCGTTGACTGCGGACATGGGTTCCACAAAATAAGTTGAGCCGGAGGCGGAAACATCATGTACAAGACCGGGCACATCATTTTTACACTCGCTTTTTACCGGGACAACATAGCGGCCCTGACGAATGGTGATAATGGGCTCCCGAAGAAATTTGGAATAAGCAGGAGAGGAAATCACCTTCTGCAGGCTATCCCGAATTTTGCCTGACTGAATACGCATATGGCGGCGGATATCAGCCAGCGCGGCAGAGGCCGTATCAGCGATTTCATCCTCAGACAGTATCGCGCCGAAAATTCTGTCTTCCAGATACTTGTTGGGTGTCAGTGCGCTGAACAGAGAATCCAGAACTGTTTTTTCGTCGTCTTCGGAGACATAGCCCCGGGTGGTTCGGGCACAGCGAAGGATGCCCGCAATGCGCGTTAGTTCCTTGGGCTGCAGGGTTCCGCCCCGTTCGGCACGCTCAAGAGAGGCAGATACATCCGTGACATCACCAAAGACCAGGTTGCCCTTTCGGTCACATAAATCAGAGGCAGCAGTTGTCTGCTGAAGCAGCAGCTCCACTTCCTCCAGATCTGTAGTCGGAGAAAGCCGCAGACAGGCTTCTTTGCCGCCTATGCTGCCGGCGCAGGCAGACAGCAGTTGTAAAACCTGGGGCAATTCCAGTTTTTGCAGAGATTTTTCATATAATTCAGACATATTTTTCTCCTATGTAAAGAGATTTGTAGAAATCCAGGGTAGAAAAGCCCCGTTCCAGCTGGGTTGCCAGATAAGCTTCTGTCAGATTTGCCAGCTGCAACAGCGTTTCTTCCCCTATCGTAAAGGAAAACAGCCGTTTTGGGTCACACAAACAGATATACCGCATGGCTTCCAGAATCGCCGGCGTTACCGGCAAACGAATACCATCGGATTCTGAACTGCGGCAATTCTCACATTCCAGCTGTCCTGCCCGCAGGTCAAAGCGGGTCGGATTCTGATTGCCGCAGATGTGGCAGCCAAACAAATCCGGCGTGTAGCCAGACAGGCAGGCTGCCCGCAGTTCAAAGACCGCCTTAATCTGTGCTTCAGGCAGCTTCAAATTGCACAGTGCATACAGGCTGTTCAGCAGCAGCGATAGCAGTTCGGGGTTTGGCAGGTCCTCCTGAGAGAGCATCTCGGAAGCCTGCGCAAAGTACGTTGCCAGCGAAAGCTTGGTTAAGCTTCTGCGCAATGGCGAGAACAGCTCAATAGAGTGGGCCTCATTGATTGTATACTGCCCCCGGTATTCAAACAGTGTAAATTCACCAAAGGCCAGCAGCTGGCAGGGTGCGGTCAGTGGGCTGTTTTTTCGACGCAGACCCCGGGCCTTGATGGTCAGCCTGCCATGTCCCCTGGTCAGCACCGTGAGCAGGGCATCACGGTCATTGTAGTCCGTCACTCTCAGGACGATGCCCTGAACGGTCAAGTACATATTGTGCCTCCGATTTTACTTGCCTGCTGTAGAGTAGATAGGCTTCCGGCGCGCCGGTCTCCCAAAAAAGCTGCCAATACTCTCTTGCTTCCATCGTGCATCCCTCCTGTGGATAGGATTTGCAATGATGGCGGTTTTACCACTGGAAATTATTCGCTGTAGCCAAAATTTCGAACCATGAAATCACTGTCACGCCAGTTTTCCTTCACCTTTACCCATGTGGTCAGGTAGACTTTGGTTCCCATGAATTTCTCACAATCCGCCCGGGCAAGAGACGAGATTTTCTTCAGCATGGCTCCCTGCTTTCCGATGATAATGCCCTTGTGGCTGGCCTTTTCGCAGTAAATGGTAGCATCCAGATCGATAATGCCATTGTCACGTTCGCTGAAGGTGTTGATTTCCACCGCCGTTCCGTGGGGGATTTCCTTATCCAGACACCACAGAAGCTTTTCCCGAATGATCTCGGCCATGACCTGCCGCTCCGGCTGGTCGGTGGTTACGTCATCCGGGAACAGGAAGGGGCCCTCCTGTGCATACTTTTCGCATTCCGCCAGCAGGACGTCCACGCCATCGCCGGTTTTGGCGGAGATGGGAATGATGGAGTCAAATGCGCCGGTGGCGGAATAGGCCGCAATGACCTCCAGCAGCTTGTCCTTCTCCACGGTATCAATCTTATTTATAACCAGAATTGCGGGACAGTGGGTGGCACGGATTCGCTCAATCAGAGCCTCCTCCTGGGTGCCGACGGAGGGAATTGGTTCCACAACCAGAATGGTGGCGTCCACATCGGAGATGGACTCCCGGACGGTGCTGACCATGTAATCTCCCAGTTTGGTACGGGCCTTGTGGTAGCCGGGGGTATCCATGAAAATGAATTGCAGGTTGTCCTTCGTGACAATTCCGCAGATTCGATTTCGGGTGGTCTGGGGTTTATTGGACACGATGGCAATCTTTTCACCTACCAGATAGTTGGTCAGGGTGGACTTTCCCACATTGGGGCGGCCTGCAATGGTAATGATAGCGGTTTTCGTTTTCATATTCTTCTCCTGTGTAATCATCAATCTCTGCACATTCCGTGAATACCCGCGGCGATTGCTTCTTCCCTGGCGCGCATCTGGCGTTTCTGCTCTGCCTCATCCAGATGGTCATAGCCCAGCAGATGCAGCATGGAATGGATGGTCAGATAGCCAACCTCCCGGCGGACGGAGTGACCGAATTCCTGCGCCTGCGCCGTGGCCCGCTCCAGGCTGATGCACATATCTCCCAACGGAACAAGACCGGTCTCCGGGTCCTCATATTCTGACCAGTCGTTGGGTGGATTCCCCGCCTCCAGCTGAAACATAGGAAAACTCAATACATCCGTTGGCCTGTCGATGCCCCGGCTTTCCCGATTGATGGTATGAATGCCCCCATCATTGGTCACCAGTACGTTAATTTCGCATTTTGCACTGATGCCCTCGGCACGGAGCGTTTCCTGAATGCATTTACGGATAATACCGCTGATTGTAAATTTTTGCAGGCTGAGCTGCTCAAAAACCAGATTAATCTTATGTGTCATGTTAATTCTTCCTCTTATACCGCCCGCTGAACTGCTGGGGCTTCTTTGCAGTCGGCTTGCTGTTCGCTTTCTCGTAAGCGTTGATAATCTCCTGTACCAGCGCATGACGTACTACATCCGCTGAGGTCAGGCGGCAGATCGCGATATCTTTTACTCCGTCCAGAACCCGGATGGCGTCCTTCAGGCCGGAAACCTTATCCTCCGGCAGGTCAATTTGGGTCACATCGCCGGTGATCACGATTTTCGAACCAAAACCCAGACGGGTAAGGAACATTTTCATCTGCTCCCGTGTGGTATTCTGGGCTTCATCCAGAATGATAAAACTGTCATCCAGCGTTCTGCCGCGCATATAGGCAAGGGGCGCCACCTCAATGGAGCCGCGCTCCTGGTACTTCTGGAAGGTTTCCGCACCCAGCATATCATACAGCGCATCGTAAAGCGGGCGAAGGTAGGGGTCAACCTTATTCTGCAGATCTCCCGGCAGAAATCCCAGGCGCTCCCCTGCCTCAACAGCGGGGCGGGTCAGAATGATCCGATTCACCGTTCGCTCACGAAAAGCGGCAACCGCTGCCGCCACAGCCAGATAGGTCTTGCCCGTACCGGCAGGGCCAACGCCAATGGTGACCGTATTGGACTGGATCGCCCGCATATAGCGCTGCTGACCAACGGTTTTGGCTTTGATGGGCTTTCCCTTGGCGGTGATGCAGACCACGTCCTTTGTCATCTGGGCGACCTGCTGATCATTTCCCTCATTGACCAGTGTAATCAGATATCGGACACGCTGCTCATCAATTACTTCCCCTTTGGAGGCCAGCGTCAGAAGCCCCTCGATTGTACGGACAGCTTTGTCGACCATTTCCTCGTCGCCGGACACCCGCAGATCGGTGCCGCGATTGACAACCTGCACGTTCAAAGCCTGCTCGATACGCTTGATATTCTCGTCAAAGGATCCAAAAACCGCAATCAGGTCCTCTACACGATCCGCATTAACGATTCTCTCCGTTTGTTTTGCCATTTGTCTCTCCAATCTGTTCTGGTTTCACTTTACCGATTGATTCTGTGCAGACATAGCTTCCCCTAAGCAGAAGCACGTCACCGCTTCGCACAACCGCCTGCGTACCGCTCTGAATCTGTCCCGCGACCATTTGTGATTTCAGATAGCGAGGGGCAAACGCTTCCAGTGAAGATGCCTCGGACGCATAGTTCTCCAAATCAAAGTGCTTGTATGTGTCCACGCACAGAGCGACGGGCAGCCGAAAACCGCCCGGTAACGTTAAATCATACTGTTTATACATTCTACCACATCCGGCATCCAAAATTCCACTACCTTTCCAAAAAAAGATACGTTTTTTTCCCAGAAGCAGGCTGATCCCCCTTGTGGAATCTGTCCTGACTGTCCGTTTCATACAGTTTACGGGGGCAACCACATTCAGTTCCCTGTTGGTCTGGGCAATGATCTCGCCTTTTGCCTGCGCCGCCTGAATGTAAATGCCGCATTCCGTATAGCCGGAAATCAGTGTTTGTCCCTTTCGAACAGACTGCCCCGGCTGAATCTTGGCAGTACCCTGCGTAACGACACAGGATAGAATATAGCCGTCCCTGTCAGCTATGATGCTTGATACAGCGCTTTGCTCCTGAAAAGAAGGGCTGACCACCCGTTCCCGGACAGAAATGACGGCCGTACAGCCGCTCGTATTCACACCTGCCCACTGAAGCTGTGGGATCGCGTCCAATAAGGCATTTTTGACTTTCTCGCTACGAACATACCTTCTGGAGGCACCCATATGGATTCCGCATTCCTCCGCCACGGAAAGGATCCGATTTGCCGGTATCCCATCATTTCCCTCCACACGGACGAACAGGATTCTTGACGGCAGAAAAAGTGCGCTGAACAGAAGCAGTCCTATGCCTGTCAGCAGTATTTTCCGATGACGCAGCTTTAGAAAATCATAGTAAATCCCTCGCCTGCGATTCGTTTTCAAAGACAGTCCCTGTTTTTCGCACAATGCTGCCAGTCTGGCATAGTCTCTGCGCAGAATGGAAAAGGAGCAGACAAGATTCTTATCATGACGCACCTCGAACAGCCCTATGCCTGAGAGTGTGATAGCGGTCAGCGCTTTTTCCGGTTCCGCCGCGGTTAACTCCACATCGACGAGCCCGTCGATGGATCTCCAGAACGTCATTTTCCATTCCTCCTCTGCAAGGAGACGGTGTCAATCCTGCCTCGAATCACCAGCTGTTCCTTTGTCATCCGAAACAGACGAAGACCGCACCCACAAACACAGATCGTGCCGAATTCAACGTTGATGACAACCTTTTCCGTACTGTATGCACTGACGCCCCTGTGGTTTTCAACAAGTATCCGTTGCTCACCGGCAATTTCGATAATGGGCTGTGCCGGCATCGGTTCTGATTCCAATTCCGCCCGGTCTGCAAGCAGTTCCATGATTCGATATCCTTTTCCCATACCGTACACCCCCTTTTTGACTATGATATGAATGACTGCACCCTCGTTTGCATAGATTCTTTCGAGGTGAGGAACGTGAATCGACACAGGCAATTAACCTGTATTTTATCCGCGCTCGGACTGCTAATACTGATTCTGGATGGGAAGACCACCCTTTCCGGGGCGGCTGATGGTATTGATATGTGCGTTCGAACAGTGATTCCGGCACTGTTTCCCTTTTTTCTCCTGTCCTCCACCTTCCTCAGTTTCTCCGCCTCTTTTTCGTGGCGGGAAAAGGGCCTACCTTCTCTGCTTGGTTTTCCTCGGGGAGCTGGGGCCCTTGCGCTTCCCTGCTTTCTGGGAGGATACCCCGTGGGGGCACAGAGTGTCTATCAAGCCTACGCGGATGGGCATTTGCGGAAAGCTTCGGCACAGAAGCTGCTAGCGTTCTGCAATAACGCAGGTCCCGCGTTTGTCTTTGGCGTGGTCGGTCAGATGTTTCCAAAGCCCTGGATGCCATGGGCACTATGGGGAATCCATATCGCTGGCGCACTGGTTGCGGCACGCTGTTTGTCTGATATGGATGATTCCGAATGTGTTGATAAGCAGCCTGTCAGTTCAAATGGTGACATTATGGCGGGGGCCGTCAAGACAATGGGCGTCGTGTGCGGCTGGATTGTTCTGTTTCGTGTATGGATTGCTTTCCTGGACAGATGGTTTCTTTGGCTTTTGCCGCAGGCTGTGCGTGTCGCGGTTGTCGGGTTGCTGGAGCTGTCCAATGGATGCTGTGAATTGACACAGATTTCCAATGTTTCTATCCGCTTCATCCTATGCAGCGGAATGCTTGCGGCAGGCGGGTTGTGTGTTACGGCGCAAACTGTCTCCGTTACAAAGGCTCTGTCTTTGCGATACTATTGGTTAGGAAAAATGATACAGCTTCTGGTCAGCCTTGTTCTGAGCTGCTGCATCGTATATCGGACGATTGTACCATTTTTATTTGTTCTACCCCTGCTGTACAGGATCCGTAAAAAAAGAAGTGGAAATCAGGCTCTGTCTGGTGTATAATATGTAAGAATGATATGTGGAGGGCGAATTATGCTGTTTCGAAAAAAAATGAAACGACTCTGCAGCTATTGCGAAAGCGGTGCGGAGCTTGAGGATGGGCAGATTCTGTGCGCCCGGAAAGGACTGCGTCTGCCGGAGGATAAGTGCTGGCGCTTCCGATATGATCCCTGCAAACGGATTCCAAAGAAGGCGAAAGCACTGGATTTTTCCAAATATGATCAGGAAGATTTTACTCTGTAAAGACGGAGGTCAGCCCCTGTGAGCTGACCTCCGTCTGTTTTATTGAAGCATTTTCAGAAAATCATCCTCTGACAGGATTGGGATTCCCAACTCCCGGGCTTTTCGTTCCTTAGAGCCAGCATTTTCTCCCACTACAACAAAGCTTGTCTTCTTTGATACCGAGCCGGCTGCCTTGCCGCCGAAGGCTTCAATCTTTTCGGTTGCTTCCTCTCGGGTGAATTTGCTGAGTGCGCCGGTCAGAACAAAGGTCTTTCCCGCGAAACGGGTGTCTGTAACAACCCGTTTCGACGCGAAATTGACACCCGCCTCCCGAAGCCGCTGGATCATATGAACAGACTGGGGCTGACGGAACCAATCAAAAATACTCTGGGCGGTTACATCGCCCACATCTGGCACCTGCGTCAGTTCTTCAACGGTTGCCCCCATCAGTGCGTCCAGATTGCCGAATTGAGATGCCAGAACTTTTCCGGTCTTGGCGCCTACCTGCCGGATACCCAGAGCGTAGATCAGCCTGCTGACATCCTGCTGCTTGCTGGCCTCAATGGACGACAGCAGCTTGGCAGCAACGGTGGAACCGGAGACCCACAGACTTTTGATATCTTCCAGCGTCAGATAGTAGATATCCGCCGGAGAATGAATCAGTCCCCTGTCGATCAGACCGTCCACAATGGCAGAGCCAAGTCCATCAATATCCATGGCGTCCCGGCTGACAAAATGGGCAATATTCCGGCTCAGCTGCGCCGGACACTCGGCCCCTGTACAGCGCAGGAACGCCCCATCCGCATCCTGCTCCACCTTGGCGCCGCAGGCGGGACAGCGCTCCGGCAAATGGTAGGCAGCCGTCCATTCAGGGCGTTTTGACAGGTCAACTTCCAGTATTTCCGGGATGATTTCTCCCGCCTTTCGAATCAGGACAGTATCACCGATCCGTATATCACGCTGTGTAATAAAATCCTGATTGTGAAGCGTGGCGTTGGTCACGGTCGTTCCGGCCAGCCGCACGGGACGCACCACTGCCTTGGGCGTCAGAACGCCGGTTCTGCCAACCTGAACCACAATGTCCTCAATGACCGTGGGCTTAATCTCCGGCGGGTACTTGTAGGCTGCTGCCCAGCGCGGGAATTTCGCGGTAGTTCCCAGTCGCTCCCGCTGCTTTAGATCGTCCACCTTAATTACCGCGCCGTCAATATCACAGATCAGTTTTTCACGATGCTCATTGATCGACAGAATTTCCTGATGGATTTCTTCCGGCGAGGATAGAATCTTATGGGGAATTACCTTGAATTTAAGTGCCTTCAGGTACTCCAGCGTTTCGCTGTGCTTCGTAAATTCTACACCCTCCGCAAGCTGAATGTTGAAGATATAGATGTCCAAACCTCTTTTCGCGGCGATTTTGGGATCCAACTGCCGCAAAGAGCCGGCTGCCGCATTTCTGGGATTGGCAAACAACGGCTTTCCTTCCTGTTCCTGCCGGGCATTGAGCTTTTCAAAGCTCTTTTTCGGCATGAACACTTCACCACGGACGATCAGCCGCGGCGGCGCATTGTCAATTCGCATAGGGATAGAGTGAATGGTTTTCAGGTTTTCCGTAACATCCTCACCGACATTACCGTCTCCCCTGGTCGCGCCGCGGACAAATCGTCCATCCACATATTCCAGAGCCACAGACAGTCCGTCAATTTTCGGCTCCACAGAAAACTGGGCGCTGCCCTCACTCTCCAACACCCGGTTCAGGAAGGAATCCAGCTCCTCCATACTGAACACATCCTGCAAGCTCATCAGCGGCACGGGATGAACAACTTTTTCAAACTGACTCAGAGCCTCTCCGCCAACCCGCTTTGTCGGAGAATCCGCCTCCGCAAGCTCAGGATAGGCTTTTTCCAAATCCTCCAGCTCCCGAAGCAGGCGGTCATATTCGAAATCAGGCATATCCGGGTCATCCAGCACATAATAGCGGTAATTCGCCTGTGTCAGCAGACGTGTCAGTTCTTCGATTCTATCTTTTGGATTCATAATTTCCTCCGGTTTGTAAAAAAGTGCTCGGAACATCTCCGACAATCACGGTTTCCGCAACAACCACCTCACTATTCACAGTAAAGCTGCTGGTCTGACCCAAAACAAGCACCGCCACATCAACACTGACAACCATGGTAAGCTGATGCAGCGTCTGATTGATGCCCGCCTGAGAGAATTTACTGACAAAGGTTGCGTCGGAATTCCGAATGGACAGGATGCGCACAGGGATTGCCGGCCCCTTACCAGAGAATAATTCCGGCAGGAACAGGCTTCCCAGCGGGATTCCGATATCCGAGGTATCCAGCGCGAGAATTTCGTCATTGATCAGATTCAGAATGTCTGTTTTCAGACGGTTTACCTCACTCATATTGGTTTTCAGGGCCGTAATCCGTCCATCCAGATCCTTTTCAAAATAGACGATTCGGTCGTATTGAATGATACCTTCCGCAATTTGCTTTGCGATGGCGTCATTTGTCAGATCGGAAGTGGTGTTTTTCACCTGGGTTTCCGCCAGATCTCGGATTACGTCCCGGTATCGGCTGCGCAGCATCAGAAATCCGAGACAAACCGCAACCAAAATAACCAAAAGCAAATGCAGTATTCTACGAATTTTTCTGCCCACGCCCATCCCCTCCGGGAACAGGATATGCCCGGGATTTTACAAAAATTACAGCTTTTTCATGTGGGCTGAGGCCGTTTTCGCCATCAGCTTTTTGGTGCCGATATCGTCAAAGGCAATTTCGAGCAGTGCATCTGCGCCCATCTTCATAACGGACAGCACCATACCCCGGCCGAATGCAGCATGCTGGATCATATCCCCGGCATTCAGTTCCAGCATCGCGACCCCCGCGGATGTGCCGACGGAGCTTCCTGTAAACCGTGGCTGGGGTTTACGGGCAGGTGATGGACGGCTCTGGGAATAATCAACATAGCCGCCGTATTCCGGGGCCGCGCGGCGGTAGCCGCCCTTGCGAATCAGGCATTCTTCCGGGATTTCTTTCAGAAACCGGGAAGGCAGCGACGCAGAGGTGCGGCCATACAGCATTCGCTGCCGGGCGTAACTGATGGTCAGCGACTGCTTTGCCCGGGTAATGGCAACATAGCACAGCCGCCGTTCCTCCTCCATTTCCTCGGCATCTCCGATGGCGCGCATACCCGGGAAGAGGCCGTCCTCGAAGCCAACAAGGAACACATTGGGAAATTCCAGACCCTTTGCCGAGTGCATGGTCATCATGACAACTGCGTCATCGCTGTCGTTGTACTGCTCCAAGTCGGTGTACAGGGCAATTTCCTCAAGGAATCCTGCCAACGTCGGCGCTTCTGTGTTCTCCATGTAGGACAGAATGCTGGATTTCAATTCACGGACGTTTTCAAGCCGGGTCTTATTCTCCTCTGTATCTTTCGCCTTCAGCATATCCACATAGCCGGAACGAATGAGCAGTTCCTCGTAGAAATCAGGCAGGCTCATACCGTCGTCCAGCATCTGCGCCAGTTCCTCGATCAGCGCGGAGAATTGCAGCAGCTTCATAGCCGGTTTTTCCAGCGGTGCGTAGGAATAGGGATCGGACACGATATCATACAGCGGCTTATGCGCCGCGTCCGCCAGCCGCTGGGCTGTTTCAATGGTCTTGGCGCCCAACCCCCGGGGCGGATTGTTGATAATTCTCCGCAGCCGGAGATCATCGGTGCGGTTGTTGATAACGCACAGATAGGACAGCATATCCTTGACTTCCGCCCGGTCAAAAAAGCGGGTGCCGCCAATGACGCGATACGGAATTCCGTTTCGTTTCAGCGCGAATTCCAGAGCATTGGACTGCGCGTTCGTTCGATAAAGGATTGCAAAGTCCTTGAAATTCTTGCCCCGGGAACCGGCTATGATGCGGCTGGCGACATAATTGCCTTCCGTTCCCTCGTCGCTGGCTTCGTACAGGGTAATGGGGTCTCCACGTCCGTTAGATGTCCACAGACGTTTTCCTTTCCGCCCGAGGTTGTGAGAAATCACCGCATTCGCCGCGTCCAGAATCGACTGTGTTGAACGATAGTTCTGTTCCAGCCGAATGGTACGGCAGCCACGGTACTGTTTTTCAAAGTTCAGAATATTCTCAATGGTAGCGCCGCGGAATCGATAGATGCTCTGATCATCGTCGCCAACCACACAGACGTTTTCATACCCGCCCGCCAGCAAAGAGGTCAGAAGATACTGCATATGGTTGGTATCCTGATACTCGTCCACCAGTACATATCGGAACTTGCGCTGATAATACTGCCTGACATCCTCATGCTCCTGCAGAAGCTTTACCGTCACGAAAATAATATCGTCAAAGTCCAGCGCGTTGTTGTCCTTCAGACGGGTCTGATACTTTACATAGCATCGGGCAATGTGCAAAGCCCGTAGATCTCCGCTGGCTTCCGCCCGTTCCAGCATTTCCTCCGGGGACACCATCTTATCCTTTTCCCGGCTGATGGCTCCAAGAACATATTTTGCCGGGAAGGTCTTATCATCCAGGCCCATGTCCTTGATGATATCCTTCATGATCCGCTCGGAATCCGATGTATCATAGATGGTAAAGCTGCGGGTATAGCCCATTATCTCAATGTCCCGCCGAAGAATCCGGCAGCAGGCGGAGTGGAAGGTCATTGCCCAGATATCCTGGGCACCGGGGCCCAGCAGGGATGACAGGCGGTCGCGGATTTCATTTGCCGCCTTGTTGGTAAACGTAATCGCCAGAATGCTCCAGGGTGCCGCCGGTTCCACCGTACAAAGATGCTCGGCACGCCAGCGGTCATATTCGCCATCCGGCTCAAGGGATTCAAGAAAAGCAACGTCATCCTCAGAAACATCGGCAGGAATCTCATTACTGTCGCTGCCGCGGCCAAACCGCATAAGATTTGCGATTCGGTTAATGAGAACCGTCGTCTTTCCGCTTCCAGCGCCAGCCAGCAGCAAAAGCGGACCTTCCGTCGTCATCACCGCCTGACGCTGCATTTCATTGAGCTGAGAAAACTGGCTCTCGATATAGCGGCGCCGGGCAGTTAAAAAACGTTCATCCAGTTGTTCGTTCATAGTCGCACCAATCCAAATATAAGATGCGACCATTTTAGCGCATTTTTCTCAAAAGGTAAAGTGTTTGTTTTAGGGAAGCTCTGAATAAATCGGCAAGAGCTGGCGGCAGAAGATTTTGGCCCAGCCGAAAGTTCTGAAAATGGAGGAATACTGTATGTATTTCCCGTTGTCAGAACTGCACGGAAGGGGCAAAAGATTCGCCGCCCAGCCGCAGACGATTTAATCAGCGTTTCCTTAGTTCAGCATTTCATGCAGCAGAGCAATGGCCCTTTTTTCAATGCGGGATACCTGCACCTGACTGACATCCAGAATTTTCGCAACTCTCTGCTGGGTCAGACTGTGGAAGTACCGAAGCTCCACAACGGAGCGTTCCCGCTGGGGCAGCTTCGCAATTGCCTGACGCAGTGCGATTTTCTCCAGCATCTGATCTTCTGATTCTGTATCAGTCAGAACATCCTCCAGAGAAAAGCCCTCTTCCCCATTTTCTTGCTGGATGGATTCCGTAGAAGCGGTTGCCGTTTCGGCCAGCGCGATATCCTCCGGCGAAATGCCGGTCTGCCGCGATATCTCCTGAATTGTCGGTTCCCTTCCCAGCGCGGCTGCCAGCTGGTTGCGGCAGGAGCGGATAACAGCGGCACGCTCTTTAATACTCCTCGATACCTTCACAGCTCCGTCGTCACGCAAAAAACGTCGGATTTCACCGGCGATTTTCGGCACCGCGTAGGTGGAAAACTGTGTTCCGAAGGACAGATCGAATCCATCTACCGCTTTCAGGAATCCCATGCAGCCAAGCTGATACAAATCGTCTGTCTCCACGCCTCTGCCGAGGAAACGTCTTGCCACTGCCCAGATCAGGCCGGAGTTTTCTGTTACCAGCTTTTCCGCGGCATCCCTGTCCCCGGCCTGGGCAAGGTGAATCAGTTCTTCCGATACACTCATTGGCGGCGCTGCAGTTTTCGACGCATATGTACCGTGGTCCCCTTACCTGGCTTGGATGAGATATCCAGATTGGTCATGAAGCTCTCCATGATGGTGAATCCCATACCGCTTCGTTCGTTTCCGCCTGTGGTGAAGGAGGGCCTTCTTGCCTGTTCCACGTCAGGGATTCCGACGCCCCTATCCTTTACCACAATATCCAGCACATTATCCTTGAGAATGCGGCAGCGCAGGGTAATGTTACCCAATTTTTCAGGATAGGCATGAACGATGCAGTTGGTAACGGCCTCGGACACCGCTGTACGGATGTCCCCCAGCTCCTCCAACGTAGGATCCATTTGGGCCGCAAAGCACGCAACCGCAGATCTCGCAAAGGCTTCATTGCTGGACTTGCTCGGAAAATCCAGAATCATATAGTTTTCGAATTTCATGATACTGCCTCCCTGATCTCAACCAGTTTATCAATCCCGGATGCACGGAATACCCGCATAGGCTGGGGCGCGATACCGGTCAGCAGAAGCTGTCCCTCGATCTGTGTCATACTCCGCAGGGCGTTGATAACCACAGCGATTCCAGAGGAATCCACAAACGAAACCTCACGAAAATCCAGCACGCAGACATCGGGCATATACGCTTCAATTTTAGCCGCGATCGCCTGAATATACGCTTTTGCACAGTGGTGGTCTATTTCCCCGGTCAGAGCAACCGTCAGTCGCCCTTCCTCCAAAAAGCTTGTAAAGTGCATATAATCTCCTCCTTGTTCTTTGTCTTCTTAAGTATAAAAACCCGTTTCCGATTTTTCAGTCGAAAACGGGTTTTTATCAAAATAAAGACAGAGCGCAGACCAATGGTTTGCGCTCTGTCTTGAAAAATAAGTTAATTGGACAATTTCTGCATGGCAGCTTCGCTCTGCTCCAGCTGCGCGATCAGATCCCGGGTCTTCTGTGCCTTCTGGCGTTCTGCTTCCACAACGGCCTCCGGGGCTCGGGAAACAAACTTCTCGTTGGCGAGTTTCCCCTCCACAGAAGCAAGGAACTTTCTGGCATCCGCCAGCTCCTTGGCGATGCGCTCCAGCTCCTTCGCCACATCCACCAGCTGTCCCATGGGAATATACAGCTTGGCATCCGCGGTGGTGATGGTCACCATGCCGTCCAGATTCTCCGGCTCCGCGCTCAGCAGCGTCACGGTATCCGCGTAGGCCAGTCTCTGGATGAAGCCCTCGCCCTCGGCGTAGATCTGAGGCTTGCTGGTCAGGATATACAGGGCAGCCTTTTTGCTGGGAGGAACGTTCATTTCTGTACGGCGGGCACGAATGGCACGGATGGCTTCCATAACGGACTCCATGTGGCTTTCTTCCGCGCTGAAGGCCAACTCCTGCCGGTACTGAGGCCACTGGGCAGCGATCAGAGCCGGGCCGTCATGGGGCAGGCTCTGCCAGATTTCCTCGGTGATAAAGGGCATGAAGGGATGCAGCAGCCGCAGCACCTGATCCAGAACGTAGACGAGCACCTGCAAGGCGGTCTGCTTTCGGTCGGCATCCTCGGAATACAGCCGTGCCTTGGTCAGCTCGATATACCAGTCACAGTAGGTATCCCAGATGAAATCGTACACCTTCTGTACAGCCACGCCCAGTTCGTACTTTTCCAGATTCTCGGTCACTTCGGCAATCAGGGTGTTCAGCTTGGACAGCACCCATTTGTCGGAGATTTCCAGCTTTTCAGCCGCAGGCAGTGCGTTGACAGCGTCCTCACCCAGATTCATCAAAACATAGCGGGAAGCGTTCCACAGTTTATTGGCGAAATTCCGCATGGCCTCGCAGCGCTCGGTGTAGAAACGCATGTCGTTGCCGGGAGAATTGCTGGTGACCATGTTCATCCGCAGGGCATCACAGCCGTACTTATCGATCATTTCCAGAGGATCGATGCCGTTGCCAAGAGACTTGGACATTTTTCTGCCCAGATTGTCCCGAACAAGGCCGTGAATCAGAACCGTGTGGAAGGGGGTCTTGCCGGTGTGCTCACAGCCGGAGAAGATCATTCTGGCAACCCAGAAGAAAATAATGTCATAGCCGGTGACCAGCACGTCCGTGGGATAGAAGTAGTCATAATCCTCGGTCTTTTCAGGCCAGCCCAGAGTCTCGAAGGGCCAAAGGGCAGAGGAGAACCAGGTATCCAGCACATCCTCCTCCCGGGTGATGTTGGTGCTGCCGCACTTTTCACACTTGCAGGCATCCTCCCGGGACACGGTGATGTGGCCGCAGTCGGCGCAGGTCCAGGCGGGGATCTGATGGCCCCACCACAGCTGACGGGAAATGCACCAGTCACGGACATTTTCCATCCAGTTCATATAGGTCTTGCTGAAGCGATCAGGGACAAACTTCGTCTCCCCTTCCTTCACGACCCGGATGGCTTCCTCTGCCAGGGGCTTCATCTTCACAAACCACTGGGCGGAGATGATGGGCTCAACATCCTGATGGCAGCGGTAGCAGGTGCCCACATTGTGGGAGTAGTCCTCCACCTTCACCAGATAGCCACCGGCTTCCAGATCCGCGACGATCTGCTTGCGGGCTTCGTAACGGTCAAGGCCCTGATACTTACCGCCAAACTCGTTGACAACGCCCTTGTCGTCCAGAACCCGGATAACTTCCAAATTGTGCCGCAGGCCGACTTCAAAGTCGTTGGGGTCGTGGGCAGGGGTCATCTTGACGCAGCCGGTGCCGAATTCCATCTCGGCATAGTCGTCGGCAACAACGGGTATTTCCTTATTCACTAGGGGCAAGATGACCTTCTTACCGACGATATCCTTGTAGCGCGCATCATCGGGGTTGACGCACACGCCGGAGTCGCCCAGCATGGTCTCAGGACGGGTAGTGGCCACAATCACTTCGCCGGTGCCATCTGCCAGTGGGTAGCGGATATGCCACAGGTGGCCGGGCTTGTCCACATATTCCACCTCGGCATCAGACAGGGCGGTGACGCAATGGGGGCACCAGTTGATGATCCTGCTACCCTTGTAGATCAGGCCCTTTTCATACAGGGAAACAAACACTTCCCGGACAGCCTTGGAACAGCCCTCATCCATGGTGAACCGGGCACGGTCCCAGTCGCAGGAGGCGCCCAGCTTCTTCTGCTGTTCCACGATCCGATTGCCGTACTTATTCTTCCAGTCCCAGACACGCTCCAGGAACTTTTCACGGCCCAGGTCGTAGCGGGTCAGGCCTTCCTTGCGCAGCTCCTCCTCTACCTTGATCTGGGTGGCGATACCGGCATGGTCAACACCGGGAACCCACAGGGCATTATAGCCCTGCATCCGCTTGAAGCGGATCAGGGTATCCTGCAATGTCGCGTCCATGGCGTGGCCCATGTGCAGCTGGCCGGTAACGTTTGGTGGGGGCATTACGATGGTGAAAGGCTTCTTGCTTTCATCCTTCTGCGCATGGAAGAAGCCGCCGTCCTGCCACATCTGGTAGATCCGGGACTCGACCTGCTGAGGCTCGTAGATCTTCGGTAATTCTCTTGCCATTTTTTTCGCTCCTTTGCAAATAAGAAACGCCCCGAGTCATCGCTGACTCAGGGCGAAATTTTTCCGCGGTACCACCTGAATTCCCTTTCGGGCACTCAATCCGCTGTAACGGGCAGGCCCGTACTCCCCTACTACATTCAGAGAGTCCGCTCCGGGGCGACCATCCGCTTTTCACCGCATACCCTCACACCAGCCGGGTACTCTCTTTTCGGCGCAGGAAGCGGAACCTCCCCATCTACACATTTCTCGCTTAAGTTAGCATATTTTTCGCAGCTTGTCAACAGGTTTCCGTACATTCTTTTGCAAATGAAATCTTTCTGCTTGACGTTTGCAGCTCCAAACAATATAATCTTGGTATTCCTATTGTATTGTGAGTGATCATAATGAAATTATCACTGGTAGTTCCCTGCTACAACGAAGCGGAAAACGTAGCTGCTTTTCAGAATGCCGTTATCTCGGCTTTCGATGGCTGCGATTACGACTATGAGATCGTATTTGTCAACGACGGCAGCCGGGACGCTACGCTCCATAACCTGAGGAAAATCCATGCCGCTCAGAAATGCCCGGTTCAGGTAATCTCCTTTTCCCGTAATTTTGGTAAAGAAGCCGGCCTTTACGCAGGTCTGGAGCACGCCCGGGGCGAATACATTGCTCTGATTGACGCGGATTTGCAGCAAAGGCCTGAGATTGTTCGGGATATGGTTCGGATTCTGGATGAAGACCAGAATGTGGATGTGGTGGCGGCCTATCAGGACCGACGCGGCGAAGGTAAGGTGCTCTCCTTCTTCAAAAAGAGCTTCTATACCCTGATCAACAAGCTTTCGCGCGTATCTCTTCAGCCGGATGCCAGCGATTTTCGCACCTTCCGCCGAAGCGTCCGGGACAGCCTGCTGGAGCTTGCGGAGTATCATCGGTTTTCGAAAGGCCTGTTTGCCTGGGTGGGATATGAAACCAAATTTATCCCCTACACCGCCTGTGAGCGTGCATCGGGAACAACAAAATGGAGCTTCTGGAAGCTGGTGGAGTACGCAATTGAGGGAATCATCGGGTTTTCCACCGCCCCGCTCCGGCTGGCAACCGTTTTGGGCAGCGTTTCCGGCATCGTCGCGATTCTTTACCTGATCTGGGTCATCATTGAAAAGCTTGTATGGGGTATCGCCGTCCCGGGCTATGCGACAATTATCGTCCTGATCCTTCTATTTAGCAGTGTTCAGCTGTTCTGCATCGGAATCATTGGCGAGTATGTTGGCAGAATCTTTGAGCAGAGCAAGGAGCGTCCAATTTATATTGCCAAGGAAGTGCTGGATTATCCCCAAAAATAACGCAAGTCCCGCAGACGTCTCAAGCGTCTGCGGGACTGTTTTGTTTCACTGAACTTCTACCACTCGGATATCGTCCAGAGAATAATCGGACTGGGTCATCACGATATCGGCGATTACCGCCACGTCCGCTTGCTGCAGACCGCCTTCCGGGGAAGAAACAGCCACCGAGATTCCCTCACCTGACATATAAGCGACGCAGTCGGCGTAGCCCTTGGCAATGATCAGGCTTTCAATCTGCGCTTCGCTCAGCGCCGTCTGCACAATATCCTCCAGTTCCATGGCCGATTCCACATCCTTGGAGCTTTCACTTCCGCTGTACGCCATGGCTTCCTGAAGCAGGTTTACCGCATTGTCTCTGGCCTGTTGCCGGGACAGACGCACAGCGGCGAAATAGTCCGTGGCTGTCGAAGTCACGTCCTCGCCTGCGGCGATGGCCTCCATATCTCCGCTAAGTACCAGAGTATCCTCGTTCATGACCTTCTGCGTGTCCAGTGAATCCTCCAGACTGGCGGCTGTTTTGTCTTCTGTATACAGCCAGTTGACATAAATCCCGGCGCAAACGGTCACCAGAATTGCGGCAGCAACCAGATTCTTCTTCCACACTTTCATAAAAAATGCCTCCATTCATTTCATTTTCAAAACACTGATTCGGTCGGTAGAAAGCCCGGTGGCACTTCTCACCGCCTCCACAACTGCCAGACGAACAGAAGCGTTGTCCGCCCCCTGGCATACGACAACTGCCCCAAAATAGGTTGGTGCTTTCACTTTTCTGACGAGGCCGGTTTCCTCTCTGCCTGAGCCGGAAACCAGCACTGTCTGGTTATGACTGCTGTTTCCGTTTTCCTGTACAGACGTGTTTTCGTCGGTTTGATAGATGGTTTCTTCTCCCGCAGACTGGGTCAGCAGCACGGATACCTCACCCGCGCCGGAAATCTCCCCCAGTATGCTCTCCAGAGACTCCTGAAGGGTGATTTCCTGGCTGACCAGGGCAGGCGCCTCCTTCTTTTCCTCCTCGCCCGGCAGCATCAGTAGTACAATTCCCGCCAGCAAAATAAGAATCACGAATTTATATTTTTTAAGATAGTCCAGAACCGCGTTTCTATTCACTGTCCAATCCATTCCTGCTGCTCCCTTGGTATCCCCAATTCTGAAGCAATGATCTGTGTCAGTTTACTCCTGTTTATTGGTGATATTCTGCCGGTGATACGAACGTGGCACGGGACGAAGTTTTCCCCCAGCGTAACGCTTGCCTGGATATCCGCGTCCATAGCCCCGGCTCTGCTTAAGATATATGTCTGCACCCGCTGCTTTATGAATTCCTTTCTCATATTGTCCGCGGCGGCAGTTCCTTCCGCAATGACATCCTCGGCCTGCGCACTGAATTCCGGCAGTGCGGACTCCCACAAAAGCGCCTTTTTCCCAGTAATCGGCTGGATCAGTACGATTGTGATTAGGATTCCGCACAGCATTCTGACAATTTCCCCGCTGGCGCTGTTGCGGGTCAAACGAATCAGAATTCCGCTGAGCATAGAGGCCGACACAACGCTGACCAGATACTCCCGCAGCCACGCCATCAGCTCACACCCCGCAAAAAGCAGACGGTACTGATCAGAAGCAGCAGGCAGCATACCCCTGTCATAGCAAGGATCAGACCCATCGCGGCTGAAAAAACCTCCAGAAGTCCTCCTGTGCCTTTGGGGTCGAGAATCCCGCAGACAGCACCTGTCCCTTTCAGAACCAGATAGTGGGCGCTGATTTTCAGAAAGGGTTCCAGAAAAACTGCCGCCGCCGCGAGAATGCCGTAGATACCCGCCGCGTTTTTCATGGCACCCACACTGACCAGAACCGCTTCTGAGGCATCAGACAGAATTCCTCCGACCACGGGGACGACGGTGGAAATTGTCAGCTTGGCGGCTTTCAGTGCCACGGCATCTGTTGTTCCGCTGACAACACCCGTAATCCCCATATATGCCATGTACACAATCAAAATGGTTTTCAGGCTCCATGTCAGGACGCTCTTACCCATATCCTGTATCTTTTTCAGCGTTTCATCCCCGAGCGCACACCCGGCAATGCCAACCGTCAGGAGAATGAAGACCATCGGCGTAAAGATTCCGGCGATCAAACTGCCCAGCAGTGTGTCAAATACAGTCGTACCGACATACAGCGCGGCAGCGGAGGTAACCCCTCCCTCTGCCGCAAGCGCCGCCGCCATAACCGGCAGCAGGAGTTTTCCGTAATTGCTCAGCTCCTGGATGGTATCGCATCCGAGGCGGATCATGGCGTTTGCGGAAGACAGCAGCTGCAGGGAAACAATTACAACACCAGACAGGTTCACAGCATCTTTGGAAAAGCCGGAAAAGGTACGCAGAATGCTGACCAGCAGCGAAGAAGCAATGATGCCTGCGCCAAGCCTGACAGCCTCATTCAGATCCGGGCGAATCTGCAGGCAGGCTTTCTTGAGCAGCTCCGCCAGTCCCTTGCCAAAGCTGCCGGTTTCGGCGGGCATCAGATCGCGGCCGGAATCCGGCACCTCAGGCGCGGTATATTCCACCGCTGAGGCAGGCAGGCACAGGCAGAAAACAAGAAAAACGGAAGCGATCAAACGGATCATATTCCACCGGTCATCTCCTTGATGATTGTCATTAGTGTACGGAACATGGGTATGGACAGGGACAGCACCACTGCTCCGCCCAGAATTTGCAGAATCTTTCCCAGCGAAGCACTGCCGGCATCCGTACAGACTGCTGCGGAAAGCTCTGCCGTCAATGCGATTCCGACCGCTTTCAGCAGCGTGCTGACCAGTTCATCCGGCAGATTGAAGACCCGCCGCAGCTCCACCAGGTAATCCAGCACTGGTTCCAGAACCGTAACAGCCGCGCAAGCCGCAATACAAAGAGAAACCATCCCCAGAACGGCAGAAATATCCTTCTCCGTTTTTCCGACTGACAGGCCAAGTACAACCGTCAGCAGAACAAGGGACACAATTTTCAAAAACTCGCTCATCAGAATTCAAAGAGATTCTTCACCAGTTCAAACAGTTCGGCAATTTTCTGGGCAAGAATCATCAGTACGACCACAAGACCCGCAAGGCTGGTCATTGTGGCCTGCTCTTCCCGTCCAGACCGGGAAAGCACCTGGTTCAGAATGGAAACAATGATTCCTACCGCGGCGATTTTGAATATCAGGTCGATGTCCATGTTATACAAGCAGAATCACCAGTGCCGCCCCGGCGCACAGTCCCAGTGTCTGG
This sequence comes from Clostridiales bacterium, assembly GCA_022786995.1. Taxonomy (GTDB): domain Bacteria; phylum Bacillota; class Clostridia; order Oscillospirales; family Oscillospiraceae; genus Faecousia. The sequence continues at coordinate 17,276 of JALFUW010000025.1, read as the reverse complement.
TAGCTCCGCAGCCGGGCATCCCGGTTCCGCTCCAGACGGGCAAGCTCCCGGCGGCAGGATTCCTGAACGGCTTTGATTCCCTTCAGCTGTCCCGGAAGATCAAAGCGGCCCAGCGTCTGGCCCAGCAGACGAAGGGGGCGGCGCAGGCAGGCCGGAAGATCATGACATTTATCCATAGCGGCACGCATACAACTTCCCGCGTCCGGCTCAGACTGCCAGTCCAGCTCTCTGGCGAGGTTCGCGAATACATCCCGCAATACACCGCAGGTATCCCTTGCCGCCTTCCGGGAAAGCTCAGGCAGCGGCGTGAGACGGTACTCCAGCTCCGATGCCATCGTTTCCAGAACGTTCAGCAGTTGATGCAGAAGACGTTCCCGCTGACGATAGCCGCGGGCGATGCTGAAACCGAATCCGCCGCAGCTGACCAGTACAAATATCGCCCCAATCCACTTGGCGTTCATGATACCACCCTTTCTACGCTGTAGGACTTGTCCTTATTGAGAAGTACGATTGTCTGGAAGATTTTTCTGTCAAGAAGTGGCTGGTACAGCGGCCTTTGCCGCAGATCCTGCAAGCCGGAACCGTGGGCCGTGGCAATCAGGCGGACACCGCAGTTCGCAGCCTGAATCAGTCCGGCGCAGTCCTGCTCCGCGGTGATTTCGTCCACAGCGATATAATCCGGCCCCATTGTCCGAAGCATCATATTCATTCCACGGGGTTTCGGGAATCCGTGCAGAACATCCATCCGTTTCCCTCGCTGGATGCCCTCCGGGAAAAGTTCTTCACGCTCGTCCACGACGCAGACAACTCTCTCATTCGCAATTCTTCTTGTCAGATCCCGAAGCAATGTGGTCTTCCCCCAGCCGGGGGCGCCGATGATCAGGATGGACTTCCAGATGTCCTTGATTTTGTCTGCAGCTCCCGGATAGTCCCGAGCCACACGGATACACAGGGATGTGATGCTCTGAAAGCTGCCGGGTGCGTCAGCATGGAGCACCGCGTCGCCGCAGATACCGATTCTGTGACCTCCGGGCGCTGTGATGTAGCCGAGGGCCATGGTGCTTGCGCACCACGGAGAATAACGGCTGGCAGAATTGACAATATAGTTCAGGTCTTCTTTTTTTGCCGTTCCTTTCAGCCAGACACTCCCGGTGCCGCAGACCATTTCCGGCGGGGCATTCAGCCGCAGCCGAAGCTCCTGCATTGTCTCTTTTCCGGCACTGTCCACCTGCTGCCCGATGTCCGGCGGCAATACACTCAGCAGCTGCTTCCATGCACAAATCATTTGCATCACTCCTGCCATAGACTATGCGCCCCGAAACGGAAGTAGCACAAAAAACCACTCCGCGAAAAGCGGAGTGGCTGTCAGAAATAATCATTTTTTGTAACGATTCAGCAGCCGGGAAAAGACGCGTTTTTCCACATGGCCGGCAGTGAGAATCTATCCACAGCGCCAATGCACGGCATCTGGGCAATCTGGAATCATTCCACATTTTGCGCAAATCCGGCCCGTTTGGACGGGGCGCCTGAATCGTTACCACGAACCAATGTCTTTTCTCAACACATGGCGTATGGATCCATACATAGGCATAGTCCTGCAAATCCTGTATCCTTGTGAAAGTACATTATTGAGACTGAATTGATTCTGCGGATGCACTGTACACATCAGAATACGTTCGCCCGATTCAACCAGATCCATCTGCGCACATTGCATCAGGCGCTGCTGCAAGCCATGTCCACGGTAATCTGGATGCACAACTGCGGTATCCATGTTAACTACCCGCAGCAGGTCTTCTTCGGTAAGGCCAATGGTATAGCCATAATTAAACGGCGCGAGCTTGGGCTTCAGCGCATCAAATGCACCCACGATCCGTTTGTTATCGACTGCAACCCATAGAGACATGGTACCATTGTGCAGCATTTTTCGCACTTCCTCAGGCGGGTCAAGATACAACCATTCCTTATGCTCCATGTTCCGCCTGACATGAGCCATCAATTCAATAAACGGCTCCATGTCCTGCATTGTCCCTCTTCGAATTTGTATCACAATACTCCCCTATTCCGCGGCAGTCAGATAGTTACTGACGCAGTACAAAATCTGACCATAGTACTCAACTCTGGACCAGCCCACATCACGGTTGATACCATTGCGCGTGACAACCTCACCGTTTTTTAGAGTGGCGACTACAACACAGCGCGGATCCTCCACGCTGGGCAATGAACGCAGGTTCACTTCAACCTTTGCGGTAACACGATCCTGTATCGGCTCAAACTGCGTTTGAATTTCGCCGATGGGCGACGATTCGGCGGCAGAAGCATCATCTTCGGTTTGTTCTGAAGATGGTGCCACTGTGCTCTGTCCTAACGGTTCCAGATAACTGCTGACGGCATAACAGGTTTCACCTTGATAGTTCAGCTTTGACCACCCATTATCACTGATACCAACCCGTGTCGCAATATCGCCGTGCTTTAGCTGCGCTATTACAGTCGCGTCTTCATGCTCCACGCTGGGCAGTTTCCTGAGATTTACCAGCTTCTTTGCGGTAACACTTTCATTAACTGGCGAAAACTTCGTCTGAATGCCATCATCTTCCTCTGTTTCCGCAGGTTTCACGCTCAAATCCGTCGTTAAATAGCTGGAGACAGCATAATAGATATTCTCCCCATATGCAACCTTTGACCATCCACTGCTGCTGATTGCAATTCGCTTGACGATTTCGCCGTTTTTCAGTGTGCACATCACATGGCTGTCATCACCCTGACTGGGGATATCACGCAGATTCGTTTCGTCCTTGGCGGTTACCTCCTCCGACACCGGCGTAAAGTCCATCATGGCTTCGATATCCGCTTCCGCTTCCTCCGGAGGCGTCTTGTCTTGCGCCGGTTCGATGCCATCATATCCAAAATAAGCGATATTCAAATCAACAGGCAGAGAAATGCCCGGCACAGAACCCGTTGTGGAATACTGCCACATATGATGTGTCTGCGCGTAGCTGGATACCTCCGTCTGGGGATGCGGTTCTGCCGGATATTGTGCTACCCATATTTTGTATTTGTCCTCAATTCTTGAAGTTTCCCAGTGATTGTCAAATTCCATGTCGCCTTTTGATGCGTAAAACATGCCTTCATAGCCAAGGCGCTCAATGGCCGCAAGAAACGCCAATGCGGCATCCGTTCTTTCGCGCTTGCTCATCGCGTACTGTCTGCTGGAAGTCTCCCGAAACCCTTCACAGTCATAGACCACTGGGTATGTGATGGGGTATTTTGCCAGAATCTCCCCCATCCACGCCGCTTCTTCTTTTGCCTCTTCTTCGGAAACGGCAGTTGAGAAGAAATACGCGCCAATCTTGATTCCGGCTTTTGTAGCTTCCTGCAGATTGTAGCGTCCGTTGGGATCTTCCTTTATGATGCCGTCGGTCTGCCCGCGATATCCAACCCGGATCATCGCAAAATCTACCCCGGATTGGGCGACCTCATTCCAGTCAATTGTTCCCTGATACCGGGCAACATCGATACCGTAGGTGGTATCCTCCGTCTCTTTTGTCACCCTTTTTTTCTTACCGCAGCCAAACAGGCAGCTACTGCAAATGAACAAAATCAAGAAAGCCGCTGTCATGCGAAGAATAGCTCTATTTTTCATACTCTTTACCATTTCCTTTGCGAGGAATTCCCAAAATATCATCAATAGAATAGCATAAAACCATGGCGTTGTCCATATGTGAAATAATAGCGCATTCTCTTTTTCAGGACTTCCCTTTTGCGACGAAATGGTGTAAAATACCAGTGTCGAAAAAGGAGGGATTACGTCATGCGGAAACTGTTTTCATTCCTTTGCTCCGTGATGCTGATTGCCATATTGTGTGTTCCTGTATCCGCCTTGGATGAAGGCAAATCCAATGATATTGTGATACTGTACATCAATGATGCCCACGCCAATATAGACCGCCCCTTGAGCTATGACACCATTGGGGCAATCAAAAAACAGTTGGAAAAAGAATACCGCTATGTTCTTCTTGTGGATGCCGGAGACCATCTGCAAGGGACAGAATTCGGATCACTGGATAAGGGTGCGACCATTGTACAGCTGATGAACAAAGCCGGTTTTGATCTGGCAGTCCCGGGAAACCATGATTTTGATTACGGAATGGATACCTTTTTGAAGCGCACACAGGAAGCGGAGTTTCCCTACCTTTCCTGTAACTTTTATCATCAGTCAGATGGCGTTCGCGGAGAGCGGCTGCTGGAACCTTTTCACGCTTACCATTTTGGAAAAGAAATTGTGGCTTTTATCGGGATTACAACGCCTGAAACGATCCTGAATGCTGCACCTGCCCATTTCCAGGATGATAATGGCAATTTCTGTTATGAAATTTCCGGCAGTGATAATGGAAAGGCCCTATATGACGAGGTTCAGAATACGGTAAATGCCGTCCGCAAAGCCGGTGCTACCAAAGTCATCGCTGTAGGCCACCTGGGTGACGATCCATCCTCCTCTCCCTGGACAAGTGAAGAAGTGATTGAAAATGTCAGCGGTCTGGATGCCTTCATCGATGGGCACTCCCATAGCATGATAAGGCAAAAGCAGGTGCTCAGCGCCAATGGAACGACTACCCTTCTGACACAGGCCGGGGAAAATCTGAATAAGGTCGGGATTATGATTATCGACTACGAAACCGGCGAAATTCGTTCCGATCTCATAGATTGCAATGAACTGCAGAAAACCGTCACCAACAAGGATGGCTCCAAGACCTCTCAGATCGTTGGTTATCAGCTCTCTTCCGAACTATACGGTGGGCCAGATTGGCCGATTGATTACACCATTGCCGCGCAAAAGAATCAGTGGATTAAAAAAGTCAATCTGGCATTGAAACAGAAGATTGGAGAAACAAACGTCGTTCTTGAAAACTCCTCTGAGGATGGAAAGCAGCTTGCTTGCATGCAGGAGACCAATACCGGCGACTTCGCAGCGGACGCACTTTATTATCTGTTTGATCAAATGGGTATGAATGTGGATGGTGCAATCGTGTATGGTGGCGGGATTCGAAATGAGTCGATCAAGGGTGCCATGACCTACAAAACCTGCAAGAATATCCAACCCTTCAGCGATTCTGTCTGTTTGCAGATCATAACCGGGCAGCAGCTTCTGGATGCACTGGAATGGGGCGCTCGTCGTGCCGGAAGCGGAGAAGAATGCAATGGTTTTTTGCAAGTTTCAGGCATCCGTTATCAAGTGGATACCCAATGGCCGGATTCCACGCAGAAAAGCGACGATGGCTTCATGTGGATTGGCGGCCCAACTGATGGATACCGCGTTCACGACGTAGAAATCTATGACAAGGCCACGGATGGCTGGAAACCGCTGGATACGCAAGCCAATTATCGGATTGCAGGCTCCGATTATATCCTCAGAAATTCCGGAAACGGGTATACTATGTTGTCCTCTGGGGTCAATGTGATTGATTATGTCATGCGGGGTTATATGGTTCTTGCGAACTATGTACAGGCATTTGAAGATAACACCGTCAAGGCATCGAATTCCCCGCTGCTGGAGAAGTACCCCAGCTTTGGGATTGACTATGGGGCAGTCAATGGCTCCGGGCGAATTGTATTTGCCGAAGGAAAACACGATCCAATGCCAAGTGAGGAAGTCACTGTTCCAACGGAAGTTACCGAAACCGCACCTGCGGAGACTGTAGAAAAGCTCCCCGTGGAAGCGGAGTCTGCTCCCTTCCCTGTCTTGCCGCTGGTAATCGCCATCGTGTCTCTGGCAGCAATCTTTGGCCTGATTGTTTATATGCGAAAAAAGCCCGAATAAAACGGTAATATAGAAAAGGACGAAAAAAATATGAAAAACATGCACTTTAATCGGAAGCTGCCGGTTCCAAAAGAAATCAAAGAACAATATCCGCTGACCGCTGAGCTGTCTCGCCTCAAAGAAGCACGGGATGCGGAAATTGCCGACATATTCACTGGACACAGCGACAAAATGGTCCTGATTGTCGGGCCTTGTTCTGCTGATCGGGAAGATGCCGTTCTTGATTATTGCCAGCGTCTGGCGAAGCTCCAGGAGGTCGTTTCGGACAGGTTAATCCTGATTCCCCGAGTATATACCAACAAACCCCGCACGACTGGCGCTGGGTATAAGGGATTGCTTCATCAGCCGGATCCTGAACAGAAATCGGACATGCTTCAGGGTGTAATTGCCATTCGCCGGCTTCACACAAACGTATTGGCAAGCACTGGATTGTCTACCGCTGACGAAATGCTCTATCCCGACAATTACCGCTACCTGTCAGATCTGCTTTCCTATGTTGCTGTCGGCGCCAGAAGCGTGGAGAATCAGGAGCATCGGCTGACGTCCAGCGGAATTTCTGTCCCGGTCGGTATGAAGAATCCTACCAGCGGTGATATCTCTGTGATGCTCAATTCCATTCTGGCAGCGCAAAGTCCTCACACCTTTATCTACCGGGGCTGGGAGGTGGAAACCACTGGAAATCCCCTGGCCCATGCAATTCTTCGTGGCTATGTGAATAAGCATGGTGAAGCCCATCCCAACTACCACTATGAGGATTTGGAATTTCTCAATCAGGCATATCGGGCCAAGGGCCTTCAGAATATGGCTCTGATTGTAGACGCAAACCATTCTAACTCCGCCAAGAAATACGATCAGCAGCCGAGAATTTGCAAGGATGTTCTCTATACCTGCCGCCATAGCGCCGAGATACGCTCTATGGTAAAGGGATTTATGATCGAGTCCTATCTGGAAAACGGCTGTCAGAAAATCGGCGAGGGCATCTACGGAAAGTCCATCACCGATCCCTGTATTGGTTGGAATGAAACAGAACGTCTGGTTCAGGAAATTGCCGAACAAATATAAAAAACAGTCTGGAAGGGGTTTCCTCTTCCAGACTTGTTTCTATTTCAGGCGATATCCAACCAACTCTTGTTTATGCTCCGGCGCAACCCGATTGCTTTCAATTGCCTTCTGAATCGTCTTGTTATGCGTCCATTTATCAAGCCTGTAACCGCTGATATACGGAAGAGCGGCATCATATTGCTTTGCAAGCGCGGTTGCAAAATACCACGCAATCATCATTCGAACATAGTATTCCTCTGAATGCACCCCCGCAGGCAGTTCCAAAAGGGATGCCTCAAAATCCTCATCCAAAAAATGAACCATCAGCATACCAACACCAAAGCGAATCGTATACGTCTCATCGGAAGCAATCCATTTACGGATATACGGCAAAAGCTTCCGCCGGTTCCTTTGAAAGCATCTTGGCCTGAGCTGATCGCATGTTGCCCAGTTATCGACAAACGGTAAAAAACCTTCAATTTCTGAAACAGCCACATCAAAATTCTTTTCCAGCTCGATAAGAAAGCTGTGGATCTGGTTTTCTTCAAAGAAACGATGAGGAAGGCTATCCAGAAAAACAGAAGCATCCTCCAGCTGCCCGGCGATTGAACGTAACACAGGCGTTCTTACGCCGATAATGGAATCAGGTTCCAGATTTGGGAGCAGCCTGATCTGCATCTGCCTGTACGTTTCATCCTGGTTTTCGTATAGAACATCGAGAAGCTGACTTGAGAGCACACTACACTCTCCGATCTGTCAGAGATGCTGCAAGCGCTTTTAAGATGCCGGGATCTGCAAACGCATTTAGTGCCTTGATTGCGTAATTTGTATAGGATGCAACCAATTCTTCACATCTTTTTAGGCCATAAAGTTTTACAAATGTGTTTTTTTGAGAATCTACACCGGTTGCCTTTCCAAGCTCCTCCTGTGTTCCGATCACATCCAGCATATCGTCACGAATCTGAAAAGCCAGCCCAAGACCTGCCGCAAACTGGCAGGCAGCATCATGCTGCTTTTCACTTCCGCCGCCCGCAAGAACGCCGAGGGCACAAGCAGCGGAGATCAGGCAGCCTGTTTTCCGATTCTGGATATCCAGAACCTCCTGTTCAGTCAGCTCCCGTTCTTCGCTCATGATATCCAGCACCTGACCGCCAACCATTCCGATCGAACCGGCACATTCGGAAAGAACGCCAATGGCAGTTGCCATATCCTCTGGCCTGGGAAGCTTTGCGGAAGCCGCAATTCCGAAAGCGTCCGTCAGCAGCGCGTCACCTGCTAATACCGCCATTCCTTCTCCATACACCTTGTGGTTGGTCAGGCGTCCACGACGATAGTCGTCGTTGTCCATGCAGGGCAAATCGTCGTGAATCAGGCTATAAGTATGGATCATTTCAATCGCGGCCGCAAAGGGCGCGGCTGCCTTCCAATCATTGCCGCAGATTCGGCAGAATTCAAACGCAAGGATTGGACGCAAACGCTTTCCTCCCGCCATCAGACTATACTGCATGGCATCAAACAGCAGCTTCTGGGGCTGGTCTGACAGGGCCTCGTAGTGCTCTTTCAGATAGCCCTCCACATACTCACGGTATTCATGGCACTGCTTCTCAAGGTTCATCCTGAAATTCCTCCTCTACAGGGCTTCCATCCGGCGCCGTCATGATCTTTTTAATCTGAAGTTGGGCATCATCCAACAGCTTCTGGCAGTTTCTGACCAGCTCGGTACCCTCCTGGAACAGTTTCAGTGATTCTTCCAGAGCCACGTCTCCCCGCTCCATTGCACGAACGATCTGCTCCAACCGAGCCATGGATGCTTCAAAGGTCTGATTCTCCTGATTCATTTTCCTTCCTCCTTATTCATGACCGTTGCGGAAATAGTACCGTCACTGAGTCTGATTCGGATTCGTTCCCCCAGCTCTACCTGGTTGATCGAGCGAACCACTTCTCCCCTCTGCGTCTGCGCCATGGAATAGCCCCGTGTCAATACCTTCAGCGGGCTCATGGCCTCCAGCTTGGAGATTTGCGCAATGTAGCGCTGTCTGGCTCTGGTGATATTCTGATTTTGTGCTGCAACCAGACGGTTTTTCAGCAGCTCCACAGACTGACTTCTCTGCTCCAGATATCCTGTGGGACTGCGCAGTGCCTGCGAAGCGGACAAAACCTTCAAATGCTGGCGGGCCGCTTTCACCTGCCGGCTCAGGCTGGACACCATGGCGTTTGACATTGCGTCCAAATTCTGCCGCAGGGCATCCTGATCCGGGACAGCAAGCTCGGCTGCATTAGATGGCGTTGCTGCCCGCAGGTCTGCAACATAATCGGAAATTGTAACGTCCGGCTCGTGTCCAACCGCTGAGATCACAGGAATTTCGGAATGATAAATGGCATAGGCAACCCGCTCGTCGTTAAATGCCCACAAATCTTCAATGGAGCCACCGCCCCGGCCAACTATGAGCAAATCCGCAAGCCGGTAATGATTGGCATATCCAATCGCCGCCGCAATCTCACCAGGTGCTTCCACACCCTGTACCCGGACAGGCAGCAGCCGAACCTTACTGAGCGGATAGCGTTTTCTCAGAATTCGCAGCATATCGTGAACAGCCGCACCGGCGGAACTGGTAATGATTCCGATGGTTCCCGGATATTTGGGGATCGGTTTTTTATGTGCCGGGTCAAACAAGCCCTGAGCCTCCAGTTTTTTCTTAAGCTGCTCAAATGCCGCGTATAAGTCGCCGACACCATCCATGGTCAACCCAGTGCAGTACAGCTGATAGGCGCCGTCTCTGGGATAAACAGACACCTTCCCCATCGCGATAATTTTCATGCCGTTTTCCGGCCGGAAGCGAAGCCTCGCCGCATTCCCCTTAAACAGAACGCACCTTAACGCGCTGCCCTCATCTTTCAGTGTGAAATAGTGGTGTCCGGATGGATAAAGCTTATAATTGCTGATTTCCCCTCGAACAGCAACTTGTGTCAGCAGCGGATCCGTATCCATTTTTCCACGGATGTATTCATTCAGCTGGGTAATCGACAGTACATTCTGGGCCATCTTACACCTCCATGGAACGGTAGGTCAATACCGCCACACCCATTGCGTTATCCGTTGAATACTGTGGCTGAGCAAAGATCGGTTTCAGTGGCTCCAGAAACTGCCGCAGCATGGAATTGGACGCCACACCGCCGGAGAAAACCACCGGCAGGCCTGGGTACCGCGCAAGTGCCTGCTGCGTTGCCTGAAACACCGCATTGGCAACACAACGCAGAGCGTAAGCCGCAGTTTCCGCCGGGATTCCCTTTTGCGCGTGATACTGCTGAACCTTATTCTGTACGCCGGAAAGAGAGAACGTCATATCCGCGCATTTCACCTTAAACAGTTCCTTACCGCCCGCTTCCTGACTCAGGACGTCCAGGTGCTTCCCCGAAGGAAACGGCAAGTTAAGAAGCTGGCCAGTGCGGTCAATCAACTGCCCAGCGGAAATATCCGATGTGCCGCCAATCTTTGTACAGGACACATTTTTTCCATCCGGCTCCACCAGCAAAAGCTCCGTCGTACCCCCGGATAAATGCCACGCCAGATGGGGCTGGGACAGAAGCTCCATATGACCGGCACTCCACAGGGAAGCAGCCACATGTCCCTGCTGGTGGGAAACCTCAATCAGGGGCACGTTTAGCATATCGGACAGTAATTTCGCGTGAGAATAACCCACCATAAAGCAGGGCATATAGCTGCCCTTAACTGCTCGTGGCCGGGTGCTGACACCCACCGCAGTTATTTTTTCTGCCTGAATATGGGAAAACAGCCTGCCGGAAAGCTCCGGCAGGCTCTTTATGTGCGCGAAAACGGCATCTGACTGCCGAAGGCCCAATTCTCCCTGTTTTACAGGCAGAAGCTTTGAGCAGTTTTCCCCTTCATTGCCATCGTAGAAAGCAATGGAAGTGGTATAATTGCTGGTGTCGATTCCCAAGACTGAATTCATTGTTTTGCCTCTCCAGCAGGAGCCAAGTGTCTGACATAGCTGCCCAGAATTCCGTTCACAAAAGCGCCCGTATCATTGTCATTGTATTTCTTGGCAATGCGGACAGCTTCCGAAACAGCGACTCCGGCGGGGACGTCGTCAACATACTGAATCTCGTAAATCGCCAGCCGCAGGATGCAGCGGGCCAGCTTGGAGATTCTGCTGATATCCCAGCCAATGGAGTATTTCTGGATCTGTTCATCCAGCTCTTCCTCCCGGTTGGCGACTCCAGTCACAACCGTGTCAATATAGCGAAGCTGTGCACGGCTGGGACGGTCGGAATACACGTCGTTCTCTTCCGCCAGCTGCGCATAGTATTCCTTCTCCATGCGGGTGGAAATCACCTGCTCCGGCTCTTCGCCGGTAAAAGCGCGACCATATATCAGATGTACCGCAAGTTCTCTGGCATTCCCTCTCGTCATACCCGTTCCCTTTACTTGCGGATGATTCCGCAGACGTTTACATCCACATCCTGTACGGTAACGCCGGTAACAGATTCTACAGCGCTGGTAATCGCCTCCTGAACCGCTTTTGCAACCTGAATAACGCTCTCACCGTAACGAACGATGATATTGCAGCCGATGGTCAGGGTGTTATCTTCGGCAATCTGAATCCGAATGCCTTTGCCCCAGCTTTTTTTGCCAACGACCTCTGAGCCACCCTTCACAACACCGTCAACCTCGGTAAGGGTGTTTTCAACGATGGTGCTGACAACATCCTCGGAAATCAAAACCTTTCCGCCATCCTGAGCGTGTGAAATGTACTGCTTCGCCTCTGCCATAGGGATACCTCCTAGATGATGGTCCTGCCTTTCGGCACGACATACTTTCGTTTATTGTACCACAAATCCAGAATAATACAACTGTTTTTTTCAATGACGCAATTGCGTTTATACGCCGGCATCCGCAGACGCCGGCGTAGGAGTGAATTATGTATAGGTTTTGATGATACTAAGCGCTATTTCCTTTTTGGATGTGCATCGATTCATTGCCTGCTTCTCGATATGTCGATGGGCATCGGCTTCATTCATTTTCAGCTGCTCAATCAGAATCCACTTGGCGCGGTTGACAAGACGAATTTCCTCCATCTTTTCTTCTACCGACAGATTATTTGTTGCCATTTTACGCAGCCGCTCCCGAGCAGAGATCATCCATTTCAGGCACTGACGGATTGTGCTGGCAGGAAATGGTACCTGAAGCGTAAATACGCCATGAGAAATCACACGCTCGTTCACTTCCTCATAGTTTTCGGCTCGGAGAAGCAGGAGAACAACGGTGTCAGAGCGGTTACCGGCATCAATCGCAAATCCAGTGCCAGGATCATCCGGAAGCGGCGCATTGATGATAACAAAATCAAAGTTACGCGACAAAAGCTCCCTGCGGGCAGCAGCAATATTGGAACAGAAGCATATCGGGTAATATTCAGAAGGCGGCAGCATTGGAGTCAGGGCGTCATTAAATCTGTGCTGATTGGAAACCACCAGCACGCTGTATGTCTCTGCACTGAAAACCAATCGAACACTCTCCCTTCTTCTGGCGATTCAAATCAATGCCTGCAATAATACTCAATGAGCGATTCCGGCAGGTGCTTTCGAATGAATTCGCTTCCCTCCGCCAGTTTGCTTGCCGCGCTCAGTGTCAGCGGAAGCGTTTCCATATCCCAAACATCCTTCGGCCCAGCCGTATACAGATTCACATTGGCTTTTTCAGGCAGAAGGATCTGATTGTTTAATCCATCCAAGCCGGCCCATATCAGCAATGCAAACGCAATATACGGATTCGCGGTGCAGTCAGGTGAGCGAAGCTCCATTCTTCTGTATTCGCCGGAAGCCGCGGGGATTCGAATCAGCATCGAGCGATTGTTATTGGACCAGGAAATGTATTTGGGAGCCTTACAGACACCAAGACGACTATACGATTGGACAGTGGGATTTAAGAAACGCGTCATGTCCGCAATATGGCAAAGAATGCCGCCAATCATGTGCTGCATCTGATCCTCACTGCCTCCGCGGACGGACATGTTGATATGGAAGCCGCTGCCGGGCTGATCCGCGATCGGCTTGGGAGAGAAATCCGCATAAAGACCGTTGGCGGCGGCAATCGTCTTTACCACAGTGCAGAACGTCACAGCATTGTCCGCAGCAGTGAGCGCATCCGAGTACCGAAAATCGATCTCATTCTGTCCGGGGCCCTGCTCATGGTGGGACGATTCCGGCTGAATTCCCATTCTCTCCAGCGTCAGGCAGATCTCACGGCGGACATTCTCGCACTTATCGTCGGGGGAAACATCCATATAGGTCGCCTGATCATAAGGAATATGCGTAGGCTCTCCAGCATCATCCAGCTTAAATAGATAGAATTCGAGTTCAGAGCCAAAGCGGAATGTATAGCCCGCTTCAGCGGCATCCGCAACGGCCTGCTTCAGAATGCTTCTGGAATCATGAATGAAAACGTTGCCGCTCTGATCCGTAATTGTGCAGTACATTCTCACAACCCTGCCGTGCTCCGGCCGCCATGGCAAAACCGCAATGGTGGTGGGGTCAGGGCGCAGAAACAGGTCGGAATGCACCTCATCGCCAAATCCATCAATGGCAGAAGCGTCAATAGCTATTCCGTATTCAAACGCGCGCTCCAGCTCGTGGGGCATAATGGAAATGTTTTTATGCCGCCCCTGCACATCGCAGAAGGCAAGGCGGATGAATTTGACATCTTCTTCCTGAATGAACTGAATTACTTCCTGGGGCGTATATTTCATACAGCTACCTGCTTTCTGAATACGTTTTAAGCGCCGCACCGGCGCCCGGTTCGGACAAGGATATGATACCAGATGTTATCAGAGAATTCTACAATTGAATATGGAAATTGTTCCAAAATGCAAAAAGACGGTCATAAAAGGGGTAGACTCGCCCCACTCATGAACGCCTTTGCTCACTGGAGCCATTATATTCCATTTTCTGCACCTTGTCAATCTACCCAAAGACAAAAAACTTTTTTTGTGCAGGGTGTTGACAAACAGAATATTCTGTTGTAAAATGCGTCCCATAAGGCAAGGATGTCTTTGAGCTTCGGTCTCATAGGCATCCTTGCCTTCTTTATTTCAGCTATGAATTTGAAAGGGTGTTTGTTTATGGGTACTATATCCGATTATTTTGGCTGTCTGGTTTTTGACGACCGCGTTATGAAGGCGAATTTGAGTTCTGACGTTTATCGGTCTCTTCGCAAGACCATCGATCAGGGCGCAAAGCTGGATGCCAGCGTAGCGAATGCTGTTGCCGCTGCCATGAAGGATTGGGCAATCGCCAACGGTGCTACCCATTTTACCCACTGGTTCCAGCCGCTGACCGGCATCACCGCCGAGAAGCATGACAGCTTTATCTCCCCTGCCCCCGACGGCGGCGTGATCATGGACTTCTCCGGCAAGGAACTGATCAAGGGCGAGCCTGACGCTTCCAGCTTTCCCTCCGGCGGCCTGCGCGCAACCTTTGAAGCCAGAGGCTATACCGCCTGGGATCCCACCTCTTACGCTTTTATTAAGGGCAAGACCCTTTGCATTCCCACCGCCTTCTGTTCCTATGGCGGTGAGGCACTGGATAAGAAAACTCCTCTGCTCCGCTCCATGGAGGCGCTGAACCGTCAGGCCATGCGCATCCTGAAGCTGTTCGGCAACAAGGATGTGAAATGTGTTCGCACTTCCGTCGGCCCCGAGCAGGAGTATTTCCTGATTGACAAAGAAATGTACGACAAGCGCAAGGATCTGATCTACACCGGGCGTACCCTGTTCGGCGCAAAGCCCCCCAAGGGTCAGGAGATGGACGATCATTACTTTGGCGTTATCAAGCCCAGAGTTGCCGCTTACATGGCTGACCTGAATGAGGAGCTGTGGAAGCTGGGCATTCTGGCAAAGACCGAGCACAACGAGGTAGCCCCCGCTCAGCACGAGCTGGCTCCCATCTATACTACTACGAATGTCGCTACCGACCATAACCAGCTGACCATGGAGATCATGCAGAAGGTAGCAGCAAAGCATGGCCTGGTGTGCCTGCTCCACGAGAAGCCCTTCGCCGGTGTCAACGGCTCCGGCAAGCACAACAACTGGTCCATTGCCACCAACACCGGCGTGAACCTGCTGTCTCCCGGTGAAACTCCCTACGAGAACGCCCAGTTCCTGCTGTTCCTGTGCGCGGTCATCAAGGCCGTTGACGACTATCAGGATCTGCTGAGATTGTCCGTAGCCACCGCCGGCAACGACCATCGTCTGGGTGCCAACGAAGCGCCTCCCGCCGTTGTGTCTATTTTCCTGGGTGACGAGCTGATGGCGATTCTGGATGCCATTGAGAACGATACCCCCTATGCCGGCACCCAGAAGACTACCATGAAGCTGGGTGTGGATGTGCTTCCCCGTTTCGCCAGGGACACCACAGACCGCAACCGTACATCTCCTTTCGCCTTTACCGGCAACAAATTTGAGTTCCGTATGCTGGGCTCCTCCAACTCCATTGCCTGTGCCAATATGATGCTCAACTCCGCTGTTGCAGAATCTCTGAAAATCTATGCTGACCGTCTGGAAGGCGCTGAGGATTTCGAGACCGCCCTGCACGAGATGATCAAGAAGACCATCAAGGATCACAAGCGCATCCTGTTCAACGGCAACGGCTACGATGATGCCTGGATCGCGGAAGCCGAAAAGCGCGGCCTGTGTAATTACCGTACCACACCTGATTGTATGCCCCACCTGCTGGACGAGAAGAATGTAAAGATGCTGACCTCTCACAAGGTCTTCACCGTTGCTGAGCTGGAGTCCCGCTGTGAAATCATGCTGGAGAACTACTGCAAGACCGTCCGCATCGAGGCAACCACCATGATTGATATGGCCCGGAAGCAGATTCTTCCCGCAGTGGAAAGCTATGTCAGTGACCTGGCAAAGGCTTCCGCCGCCAAGAAGGCCGTCGCTCCCGCCGCAGCCTGCGCCTATGAGACCGGCCTGATTACAAAGCTCTCTGTTCTCACGGATCAGATCGCTGAAAAGACCGATGAACTGGAGACCGCGCTGCTGGATCTGAACGGCATCGCCGATACCAAGGAAGAGTCCTTCGCCATTCGCGATACCATTCTCGGAAAGATGGCCGCTCTTCGTGCCGTAGCCGATGAGGCTGAGACCCAGACCGCTGAGAAGTACTGGCCCTTCCCCACCTACGGTGATCTGCTCTTCGGCGTTCGTTAAAACCGCTACCCTTTCATAGCTGCCAAATGCCGTCTCGGACGGCCCGTGGGAGGGGGCTGACCACCCCCTCCCGGAAAGCGGCCTATGTTTCCATGTTAAGTACTTTCCCGGTTTGAGCGCTCTGTCCAAATCGGGAAAGCCATTTATGGGAACTTTCGTGGTTCCCAGGGAAAAAGAGAAGAACCAAATTACAAGGAGGTAAGATTATGAGTGAAGTATGGAGTGTATGGTATCTGATCGGCGCGGCTTTGGTATTCTGGATGCAGGCTGGCTTTGCAATGGTGGAAGCCGGCTTTACCAGAGCCAAAAATACCGGCAATATCATCATGAAGAACCTGATGGACTTCTGTATCGGCACGGTTGTATTCATCCTGATCGGTTTCAGCCTGCTGATGGGTGAGGATCTGTTCGGTTTCATCGGAAAGCCCGGCTTCGACCTGTTCACTGCCTACGAAAGCTTCGATTTCTCCAGCTTTGTATTCAACCTGGTTTTCTGCGCCACTACCGCAACCATCGTATCCGGCGCCATGGCAGAGCGGACCAAGTTCCTGTCCTACTGCATCTATTCCGCAGTGATTTCCGCGCTGATCTATCCCATTGAAGCCCACTGGATCTGGGGCGGTGGTTGGCTGGCCAGCCTTGGCTTCCACGATTTTGCCGGTTCCTGTGCTATCCACATGGTCGGCGGCATCTCCGCTCTCATCGGCGCCAAGCTGCTGGGACCCCGTATCGGCAAGTTTACCCACGACGCTTCCGGTAAGATCGTAAAGGTCAACGCCTTCCCCGGTCACAGCATTGCTCTGGGTGCTCTGGGTGTCTTCATCCTTTGGCTGGGCTGGTATGGCTTTAACGGCGCCGCCGCGACTTCCGTTGGCCAGCTGGGTTCCATTTTCCTGACCACCACCGTTGCCCCCGCTGTTGCCACTGTCGTGTGCATGATCTTCACTTGGCTGAAGTATGGTAAGCCCGATGTTTCCATGTGTTTGAACGCTTCCCTTGCCGGTCTGGTAGCCATCACCGCTGGCTGCGATGTGACGGACTGTCTGGGGGCTACTGTCATCGGCGCTGTTGCCGGTGTGCTGGTGGTATTCGGTGTGTGGCTGCTTGACCACAAGCTGCGCATTGATGATCCCGTTGGTGCTGTGGCTGTTCACTGCATGAACGGTATCTGGGGCACCATCGCTGTGGGC
>JALFUW010000113.1 GCA_022786995.1 Clostridiales bacterium | reverse complement strand
CGTTCCCTCCTTCGCTGGTGATTATTCTAGCAGAAAATCAGCCAATAGTAAAGAGGGGCGGAGGGAAGATGATTTTTCAAATCAGACATTGACAATTTTTTTCGCCGTTGCTACAATGAAAAAAACCAAATAAAAAGGAAGTGCCTCTATGAAAACAGAAGAGAAAATCAGTCCGGAGGAAGTCAAGCGGGTCAAGGCCCTGGGCTGCCTGAAGGACAAGCGATATGAGGATATTTTCAATGTCCGCGTGCTCACCCGCAACGGTAAAATCACCGCCCAGCAGGCCCGGGTGATTGCCGAGGCCTCCGACAAATTCGGCAGCGGCAGCATCACCATGACCACCCGGCTGACCCAGGAAATTCAGGGCGTGCCCTACGACAAGCTGGAGGCACTCTTTGCATTTTTGAAAGAAAACGGCCTGAAAACCGGCGGCACCGGCGCAAAGGTGCGGCCCGTGGTCTCCTGCAAGGGTACCACCTGCCAGTATGGCCTGCTGGACACCTACGACCTGAGCGAGAAGATTCATGAGCGCTTTTATGAGGGCTACCACGACATGAAGCTGCCCCATAAGTTCAAAATCGCCGTGGGCGGCTGCCCCAACAACTGTGTCAAGCCCGACCTGAACGATCTGGGCATTGTGGGCCAGCGGATTCCCATGGTGGACTACAGTAAGTGCCGTGGCTGCAAGGTCTGCCAGGTGGAGAAGAACTGTCCCATCAAGGTTGCCAAAATGGTGGACGGTAAGGTGAGCATCGATCCCAACGCCTGCAACAACTGCGGCCGCTGCAAGGGCCGCTGCCCCTTCGGCGCGCTGGAGGAGTACCAGAACGGCTACAAGATCCTCATTGGCGGCCGCTGGGGCAAGAAGGTCGCCCACGGCATTCCTCTGACCAAGATCTTCACCTCTGAGGACGAGGTCATGGACGTCATCGAGAAGGCCATCCTCCTGTTCCGGGACGAGGGCATCTCCGGCGAGCGGTTTGCCGACACCGTGGCCCGGCTGGGCTTCGACTATGTCAACGAGAAGCTGCTGTCCGGCTCCATCGACAAGGACGCCATCCTGCACAAGACCGTCAAGGGCGGCGCAACCTGCTGATTCCATAACCCCCTTTCACCCCCGCGGGAATTATCCCGCGGGGGCGTTTCCTGTTTTGGCGTTGAGAGATGCTTTGTTAGATAAAGGAGAACTTAGCGGCGAGTCGCCGCGGACAATGCGTTACGAACCCCGGCGAGCATCCAACATTCTTTGGGCCCCTCGACCAGGAATGCTTCGTTAGATAAAGAAGAACTTTTCTGATTTAGGATGTCATTGTGAGGAGGGCGAAGCCCGACGTGGCAATCCGTTCTTCTTTTGGAAATGTTCGTCATCAGAGTGCGAAAGGGGATGCGGATTGCCACACCAGTGACATCGGTCACTTACTTCGCAATGACATTCGGTTAATCAACAAAAGAGCAATTTATCTGATTAACAGTACCAGAGAACGACCCGAGCGGTACCCAATGGTGTGACGAATATTAAATGACCCGGGCACGTTCTATTTTCCGGCATTGCCGGATTGTTTACAAATATTTCCCAAAAACCGCTGCGGACTTCTGTAAAATAGGAGCGATACTGAAACTAAGGAGTAATTCCCATGGATGAACAGCAGCGCTCCGGCGAGGAGCTATTTGAAAGACTCAATCGGGAAAAGAAACAGCGCCGCCGGAGGGTGGTGCGCACCGTCATCATCGTCATTGCCGTCATCGCGGCGATTCTGGTGCTGCTGGTACTGAATCTGCGCCGCAGTGTGGAGCAGAAGTTCGCCGCGGCGGAAAAAGAGGTGCTGACCTATGAGGTAAAACCCGGCACCATTCACACCCTTGTCACCGGCACCGGGGTGCTGGAGCAGGTGGATCAGGAGGAGATCAAGGTGCCCGCTGGGGTGGAGATCGACGAGGTCTTCCCCGAGGCAGGCGACCTTGTGACCGAGGGAGAACTGCTTGCCAAGGTGGATATGGCCTCCGTCATGAGCGCACTGTCCGACACCCAGAGCCAGCTGAAAACCCTTGACAGCAAGATCAACAGCGCCAAGGATGACTCCGCCTCCACCACCCTCACCGCCGGTGTCAGCGGCCGTGTCAAGAAAATCTACGCGGAGGTTGGCGACGATGTGGGTCTGTGCATGGCGGAAAACGGGGCGCTGGCCCTTCTGAGCCTGGACGGTTACCTTGCCGTGGACATTGAAGCCGAAGGCCCTGCCCGGGGAGATGCCGTCACCGTCACCCGGGCCGACGGAAGTGTGGTTTCCGGCCTGGTGGAGCAGGCCCGGAAGGGAAGTCTTACCGTGCTGGTCAGCGATGACGGCCCGCTCATGGACGAGGAGGTCACCGTTTCGGATGCCAGCGGTAAGGTGCTGGGCACGGACAAGCTGTACATCCACTCTCCCCTTGCCGTCACCGGCTATGCGGGAACCGTCAGCGGCATCACCGCCCGGGAAAATGCCAAGGTCATGAGCACCAGCGGCATCGTCACCCTGACCGACACCAAGACCAGCGCCAATTATGACGCCCTTCTGCGCCAGCGGGAGGAGCTGGAGGAGACCTTTCTGGAGCTTCTCACCATCTACCGGGACGGCGCGGTGCTTTCCAAAATGGACGGACTGGTAAGCAGTGTAGAATATGACGAAGATACCTTCAATTCCGCTGTGGAAACCCAGATTCTGACCCTATACCCCCAGAAGCAGATGTCTGTCACCATCAGCGTGGACGAAACGGACATTCTGTCCCTGAAAGAAGGACAGGAGGCGGAAATCGAGGTCAGCTCCGTCAGCGAGGATACCTTCACCGGCACCGTTACCGAGATCAGCAAGGTGGCGGACACCTCCACCGGCGTGACCCAGTATTCCGCCGAAGTGACCCTTGACCGGGAGGAGGGCATGCTCTCCGGCATGACTGCCAACATCAATGTGCGCATTGAGGGCACGGAGAACGCCCTGATCATCCCCGTGGATGCCCTGCACCAGAACAGCGCTTCCTACTATGTCTACACCGCCTATAATAACGAGGCGCACCGATACGAGGGCCGGGTGGAGGTGACCATCGGTATGCAGAACGATGATTTTGTGGAGATCACCTCGGGCCTGCAGGAAGGCGACACCGTATATTACACCGAATCCCAGAGCCTGACCATCATGGATATGTTCACCATGGCCCAGGGCATGAACGGCGGCATGGGCGGCATGAGCAGCGGCAAAAGCTCCGGCAGCCGGGGCGGCGGACAGATGCCCGGTATGCCCTCCGGCGGCGGAATGCCCGGCGGGATGCCCGGCATGGGAGGCTAAGGCATGATTCAGCTGAAAGATATCTGTAAATTTTATCAGGTGGGCGACGATCGGGTGCGTGCCCTTGACCACGCCAACCTGCACATCTACCCCCATGAATTCGTCAGCATCATCGGCCCCTCCGGCTCGGGAAAATCCACCATGATGAACATTATCGGGTGCCTGGACGTGGCAGATGCCGGGGAGTATCTGCTGGACGGTCTGCCCATCGAGAGCTACTCCGAAAACCAGCTGGCGAAAATCCGCAATGAGAAGATCGGCTTCGTGTTCCAGCAGTACAACCTGATCCCGAAGCTGACGGCGGAGGAAAACGTGGAGCTACCGCTGATTTACCAGAAGGTTCCCAAAAAAGAGCGGATGGAGCGGGTGAAGGAGGCCCTGGACAAGGTGAATATGTACCCCCGGGCCAAGCACCTGCCCACGGAGCTTTCCGGCGGACAGCAGCAGCGGGTCTCCATTGCCCGGGCCATCGTCACCCGGCCCAAGCTGATTCTGGCCGACGAGCCCACCGGCGCTCTGGATTCCAAAACCAGTAAGGAAATCATCGACATTTTTCACGACCTCCATTCTCAGGGCAATACCATCGTCCTCATTACCCACGATAATAATATTGCCAAGCAGGCCCAGCGCTCCATCCACATTCTGGACGGACAGATTTCGGAGGTGGTGCTATAATGCAGTCTTTTGTGATGGCGCTGCGTTCTATCGGCGCCAATAAAATGCGGGCGATACTAACCATGCTGGGCATCATCATCGGCGTCATGGCGCTGGTGGTGCTGGTGAGCCTTGTCAGCGGCGCTACGGATTCCGTTACCGGCGCGATGTCGGATTTGGGCACCAGCCTTGTCACTGTCACCATCTCTGACGACAAGGGCAGGCCCATACGCCTTTCCGATCTGGACGAGTGGACGAAGGAGCCGGACATCGGCCTGATCTCCGCCCGAACCAGCTCCACCGTGGTGGGCAAGTACGGCGCGAACTATGACAGCGTCACCGTCTACGGCACCACCCCCTCCTACTATGACATTCAGGGCTTGCAGCTGTCTCTGGGCCGGTGGCTCAAGTCCTCCGACCAGAAAAACGCCGCCTATGTCTGCGTCCTCAATCAGGCCGCGGCGGAGGAGCTGATCGGCTACACCGACTGCGTGGGAGAAAAAGTCACCCTGAACGGGGTGCGGTTCACCGTGGTGGGCGTGCTGGAGGAAAACGAGGATTCCCTGACCTCCGTGCTGACCTCGGGAATGCTCATGGCCTATATTCCCTATTCCTCCCTGATCCGCCTGACGGACAGCGTAAGCCCGGACGTGACCACCTTCTACCTTTCCTCGGCGGAAGGCTCCACCGTGGACGCGGCGGCGGAGGCAATGGAAAAAATTCTCAATGCGCGCTTCGACGAGGACGAGGATGCCTTTGACGTGGACGCTTCCAATATGCTGGAGGAGGCCATGAACAAGGTCACCTCCACCCTGTCCATATTGCTTGGCGGCATCGCGGGCATTTCTCTGGTGGTGGGCGGCATCGGCATCATGAACATCATGATGGTCACCGTCACCGAGCGTACCCGGGAAATCGGCATCCGCAAGGCCATCGGTGCCAGCCGTGGTAACATATTGACCCAGTTTCTCATGGAGGCCGTGGTGCTGTGCATGATGGGCTGCGCTCTGGGCATTTTCCTGAGCTGGGCGATCTTGCAGGTGGTTTCCACGGTGACCGTCAGCGCCGGTATCACCTTCTCCCTGAACATGGGTGTGGTGGTTCTGGCGGTGGCCTTCTGCTTCCTGATCGGCGTGGTGTTCGGGCTGTATCCCGCCAACAAGGCGGCGAAGATGAAGCCCATCGACGCCCTGCACTACGGAGGATAAGTTCATGACGAAGAAGAAATCAGTAAAGCGGTATATCCTCTGGGGCGTGCTGGCGCTGCTTACCCTCTGGCTGGCGGTGATGCCCCTGATGGCCCGGCAGCAGCAGGCCGAGGATGGCCCCAAGGCCAGCATCCTCAGCGCCAATGCCACGGTCAGCTCCATCCGCACCGCCATCCACGGCGGCGGCACACTGGAAGCCGGAGATCCCGAGGATATCAGCATTCCGACGGATGTGAAGATTGAAGAATTTCTGGTCAATAACGGTGATTTTGTCAGCGAGGGCGACCCTCTTGCGGCAGTGGATAAGGTCAGCGTCATGACCGCCATTACGGAAATTCAGAATTCCATGTCCACGGTGAGAAAACAGATGGAATCCGCCTCCGATGAAAAAGCGGCGACGGAGGTTTCCGCCACCGCCGGAGGCCGGGTGAAGCTGGTCTACGCCAAGGAAGGCGACCGGGTGGAGTCCGTCATGCTGGAGCATGGGGCCTTGGCGGTGCTGAGCCTTGACAGCAAAATGTGCGTCCGTCTTACCGCGAATTCGCCCCTTGCCACCGGGGAATCGGTCACCGTCACGCTGGCAGACGGCAAGGAAGTCACCGGCCGGGTGGAGAGCAATCTCAGCGGTGAGCTGGTGGTGACGGTTCAGGACAAGGGCTACGAGGTGGGCCAGACCGTTTCTGTGGAAAACACGGGCACGGGCACGCTGGAAATCCACAGCCCCTGGAAGGCCACGGCCTTCGCGGGCACGGTGTCCATCGCCTATGCCCAGCCGGAGCAGACCTTAGGCGCCGGCGCGGCCCTGTTCACCCTCAAGGACACGGACTACACCGCCCAGCGGGAAACCCTGGCCCAGACCCACCGGGAATACGAGGAGCTGCTGCAAAAGCTGTTCAAAATGTACGAAACCAGCGTGATTTCCGCCCCCTGTGACGGCATGGTGTCCGGCATTGACAGGAATTCCGCCCACCTGATGGCGGCACAGGAGGAAGAAATCGTCGCGCAGCCTTTGACCGCCGGGGAGGGAGAATTCCGGCTGGTGCTGCTGAGCGGGGGTGCGATCTGCACAGGCAATGGTGACTGCCAGTTGGAGAATGGCAATCCGAGCCATAATCCGGCTTGTCCCCATGCGTGTGATAAGAGTGAGAACTGCCCCGCAACGACCGCGCATTTTGCCGGATGCCCCCACAACTGCACCATGCAGGCAGGCTGTAAGGCAACGTTCCATCAGGAAGGGTGCCCGGAAAAGTGCACCAACGACGATAAATGTCTAGTGTCCGATCCGAGCAAACATGAACCGGCCTGCCCCCGCAAATGCATCAAATCTGATGACTGCAAGGCGATTCATCATCTGAAGGACTGCATCAAACTGTGTGTCCATGCCAATGAAGGACAGATTTGTGACGCGCAGACCCACTATGAGGACTGCATCAAAAGCTGTACCCACAGCCAGTCCATCAACACCCCCTGCTCTGCCAGCAAGCACGCTTCAGACTGTTATTATGCCGACATGATCTACAAGGCCCGGGTCGCAAAGGTCGTCGCAGTGGGCGAGGAACTGGTTTTGATGTGGGATGCTTCCGGGAGACAGTATGATGTGCTGAAAAGCGGTAATGGCTGGGTTTTGGCCGATGGACAGACCATTGATGAAAGCCTGTTGGTGAGCAAGAGCGGTCCAACTCTGCCAAACAACGGCAACTATAAAAAGGGTGACATCGTTTTCTACATCACCGGTTATCGGCTGAATGAGGCGGTTCTGACATCGGTTGTGACCTACCGCTCCGGGCCGGCGACCACGATGCCCAACTTCACCATGCCCAGCATGAACTTCAATTTCAGCTTCTCCATGCCCTCCATGGGCGGCTATGGCGGCAGCTCCTCCACCCAGACCCAGCTGTATGACCTTGTTGGGGACGTGCTCATGACCGTCACCCCTCAGGACACCATGACGCTGACAGTCCCCGTGGATGAATCCGACATTTCCAGCGTGAAGACCGGGATGCTCGCCGAGATCACCGTGAACGCCCTGCCGGAGGAAGTCTTCGAAGGTGAGATCACCAAGGTGGCGAAAACCGGCAGCGGAAATGGCGGCAGCAGCAAGTTTGACGTGGAAATCACCCTTGACCGGCAGGGGGAAATGCTCTCCGGCATGAGCGCCTCCGCTGTGATCTCCCTGTACGAGAAGATGGACGTGCTGACTCTGCCCGCCGCGGCTCTGACCGAGGACGGAGGGAAAACCGTGGTCTACACCGCTCTGGACAAGAAAACCGGGGAGCCAATCAATCCCGTGGAGGTGACCACCGGCCTGTCCGACGGAGAAGCGGTGGAAATCCTGTCGGGTCTGCAAAGCGGCGACAGTGTGTACTACTATTATTACGACACGCTGGAGGAATCCGACGCCGTGGAAATTGACCGAATGAAGATGTATTGATCCATGAAAAGGCCTTCCCTCCCGGGAAGGCTTTTTCATGCAAAAAATTTTCCAAAATCCGCAAATACCCGCTTCCAAGTGGGAGATGCATATGCTATACTGACCGTGGAATTTATACATTCAGGAGAGATATCTATGGAATCAATCATTCATACAGGAACCCTGAATCCTGACCTGTCGGAGCGGGAGAGAACGCACGCCGCGCTGGCCCGGCAGATTGCCGCCGACGGCTGCGTGCTGCTAAAGAACGAGGGGCTGCTGCCCCTGGGCAAGGTGCCCGTTGCCCTGCTGGGCAGCGGCGCGGTGAAGACCGTCAAGGGCGGCATCGGCTCCGGCGACGTGAACAGCCGCCATACCGTGTCGATTTTTGAGGGCTTTGAAAACGCGGGGGTACCCCTGACCAGCCGGAAGTGGCTGCTGGACTACGAAAGCAGCTACACCCAGGCCCGGGAGGACTGGAAGGCTGTGATTCTGGAGCAAGCCAAAATTGTGGACAACTGCTTCGATGCCTACAGCGCCAATCCCTTCGTGCTGCCCGAGGGCCGGCCCATTGCGGAGGCCGACCTTGCGGGAGCGCAGGCCGCCGTCTACGTTGTCAGCCGCCTTGCCGGCGAGAATAAGGACCGCCGCCTGACCGATGGCGACTACTACCTGAGCCGCCGGGAGCAGGCGGATCTGAAAATGCTCAATGACGCGGGCATTCCCACGGTGCTGGTGATCAATGCCGGCGGCGTGGTGGAGCTGACGGACATTCTGGACACCTGCCCCATGATTCGCGCGGTGCTGAACGTCTCCCAGCCCGGTCAGGAGGCGGGCAACGCCGTGGCCGACGTGATCTTCGGTGAGGTTACCCCCAGCGGACGGCTGACGGCTACCTGGCCCCGCCGCTACGGCGACATTCCCTGTTCCGACAGCTTCGGCTACCTGAACGGAGATCTGGACAAGGAGCTGTACCGGGAGGGCATCTTCACCGGCTATCGGTATTTCGACACCTTTGATGTGAAGCCCCTGTTCCCCTTCGGCTTTGGCCTGAGCTATACGCAGTTCGAGACCGCCCTGACGGAGGTCAAAACGGAGGACGACAAGGTTTTCCTGAAGATTCGTGTGAAAAATGTGGGCAGCCGCCCCGGTAAGGAAGTGGTGCAGATCTATGCTTCCCTGCCCCAGGCAGGCCTGACAAAGGAATCCCGGCGGCTGGTGGGCTTTGCCAAGACCGGCACGCTGGCCCCCGGCGGCGAGGAAACCCTGACGGTATCCTTTGACAGCAAGGCCCTTGCCAGCTTCCATTCCGACAAAAACTGCTGGATGGTTCAGCAGGGCAGCTACGGCCTCTGGATCAGCAAAAACATCGCCGAAGGCGTGCTCAGCGCGGTGCTGGAGGTCGCGGAGGACACCGTGATTGAAACCGTCCACGACTGCTTTGCCATGGCCGCTCCTATGGTGGAGTTTACCGCCCCTGCCGCCGCGGCGGAGCGGGAGCAGGCATGGCTGACGGAAGCAAGGAAGAGAAATGTCCCGGTTTTCCCCTATGTCCCCAGGCAGATTGCGGCAAAATCCGCCCCAAAGCACTATGCAAAGGATTACCCCATCGCCGACCTTCTGCCCCTGCTCTGCGGCAACGTGGGCGACATGGCAGAAAATCTGGGCTTTACCGGCTCTCAGGTGCCCGGCTCCGCCGGTGAAACCACCCTGGCTCTGCGGGATAAGTACGGCATCCGCTCCCTGATCACCGCCGACGGCCCTGCCGGCCTGCGCTTGCAGCAGCGCTATGAGGTGAACCGGGAAACCGGCGAAGCATACCGTCCGGGCGTATTCGGCAGTCTGGAAAACGGATTCCTGGATCCGATGGAGCACCATGAGGGTGCTGATGTGTACTATCAGTACTGCACCGCCTTCCCGGTGGGCACCCTCATCGCCCAGACCTGGGACGCAGGCTGCATGGAAGCCTTCGGACAGGCCGTGGCGGAGGAAATGGCGGAATTCCGGGTGGATCTGTGGCTGGCCCCCGGTATGAACATCCAGCGCAATCCCCTGTGCGGCCGGAATTTTGAGTACTATTCCGAGGATCCCATTCTGGCGGGCCGTACCGCCGCGGCGGTGACCCGGGGCGTTCAGAGCAAGCCCGGCTGCGGCGTCACCATCAAGCACTTCGCCTGCAACAATCAGGAGGACAACCGCATGGGCGTGGATTGCCGGGTCTCTCCCCGTGCCTTGCGGGAAATCTACCTGCGGGGCTTTGAAATTGCCGTGAAAACCGCCGCCCCCAAGGCCATTATGACCTCCTACAATAAGGTTAACGGTGTGCACGCACCCAACCGCCGGGATCTGTGCACCACCGTGCCACGGGAGGAGTGGGGCTTTGACGGCATCATCATGACGGACTGGGCCACCACCACACCCGACGGCGGCAGCAGCCCCTGGATGTGCGCCGCGGCGGGCAACGACCTGATTATGCCGGGGCTGAACTGCGACGTGAAGGACATCCGCCGGGCGGTGAAGGAGGGTCAGCTCTCCGAGGAAGCCATCCGCACCTGCGCGGGCCGGATGATCGATCTAATCGCCGAATTCTCCAAATAAAACAAAGCAGCGCAGCCAAATCGGCTGCGCTGCTTCCACTTTATTTATCCTCCGGGAAGACGTACTTGGCCTTATACCTGGCGAACCGCTCGGCAAAAGCGGCGCTTTCCCGCAGTTCGCCGGACTTGAGGGAATTTAGGTATTCGTGGGCTTCCAGCTTACCCTCGGAAACCTGCAAAATCTCCACCGCTACGTTGGAGCAGTGGTCGGCGGAACGCTCGAAGGCGGTGAGCAGATCTTCCAGCACGAAGCCGTATTCCACGCTGCACAGCCCGTCCCGCAGACGGCGGATATGCCGGGATTTGACCTCCCGCACCAGCGCGTCCACCACCTGCTCCTGGGGCTCCACCTCCATGGCAAGATTCCGATCAAAGCTCCGATAGGCGTTCACTGTGCGGCTGAGAATGTCAGAAATCGCCCGTTCCAGAACATCCAATTCCGCCTGGGCCTGTTCAGAGAAATGGATTTTCTTCTCCTCCATTTCCAGCGCCGCCCGGCCCACGGACACCGCGTGGTCGGCGATGCGCTCAATGTCGGAGACAGTGTACAAAAGGGTATTGAGGATGCGGTTGTCGGCCACAGTCAGCTGAATGCCGGAGAGCTTCACGAGATAGGTGCCCAGCGCGTCCTCGTAGCGGTCGGTGCTGTCCTCCAGCGCGAGGACCTGCTCCATGGCGCGGCTGTCGTATTTGCGGGTCAGGCCCATGGCCAGAGTCATGGCCTGCGCGGCATCCTCCGCCATGCGGACGGCAATTTCGTGGGCCCGCTGGATGGCCACGGCGGGGGTGCCCAGCAGACGCTCGTCCAGAAGCTCCGTTTTTTCCACCTGCTTGTCGTCCGGCACGGACAGGGTGGCAAGCTTTACAAGAAGCCCGTTCATCGGCAGCAGCAGGGCCGTGGCGGCAATGTTGAAGGCGGTGTGAATGACGGCGATACTCATCTCGTTGCAGGGGGTGTTCAGGAATTTCCAGGGGAAGAACAGTCCCACGCCGTAGAACAGAACCAGGAAAATCAAGGTGCCCATGATGTTGAAGTACAGGTGCACCATGGCGGTGCGGCGGGCGTTTTTATTGGCGCCGATGGCGCCCATCATGGCGGTGACGCAGGTTCCGATGTTCTGACCCAGAATCACGGGGATGGCGCAGCCGAAGCTCACCGCCCCGGTAGAGCACATGCTCTGCAAAATACCCACGGAGGCGGAGGAGGACTGGATGATGGCGGTCAGCGCCGCGCCCACAAGAATGCCGATGATGGGGTTAGAGAAGGACACCATGAGCCGGGCGAACCATGCCTCGTCCCGGAGGAACTTCATGGAGCCGCTCATCAGCTCCATGCCGGTCATTAACGCCATGAAGCCCAGCAGAATGGCGCCGATATTCTTACTTTTTTCGGATTTTGTGAACATATAGAGAATCATGCCGATGGTGCCGAGCAAGGGGGCCAGCGTAGAGGGCTTGAGCACCTGCACAAGGAAGCTGTCCCCTTCCAGACCGCTTAAGGAGAGGATCCAGGCGGTGACGGTGGTGCCCACGTTGCTGCCCATGATGACACCCACGGCCTGCTTTAAGGTCATGATGCCGGAGTTGACGAAGCCCACCACCATGACGGTGGTTGCCGAGGAGGACTGGATCACGGCGGTGACGGCGAGACCCAGCAGGAAGCCCCGGGGCACGCTGGAGCTCATTTTGGCGAGAATCGTCTGTAGTTTACCGCCTGCGGTGCGTTCCAGCGCCGAACCCATGGTGTCCATGCCAAACAGGAACAGGGCCAGTCCGCCCAGCAGGGAGATCAGCTTTAGTAAATAGACTGTCATAGAATAATCTCCTTACAGAATTCTGTGACAATCATAAGGCGGTTGCTTTGTAAAATCCATGGAATCTATGCAAAACCTTTGTAAAATCTATGTAAAGTTGCAAATGGTCGCTGACACTGCGTCATGAACGCCGGTGGTTACGATGAAATCTCAATGGGAATCAGTGACATCGGTCGATGGTTTGCAATGACCGTTCTCTAAGGCAATACCGCATAATGGGGTGAGGAGATTCGCAAAGGATCCGCAGAAGCCCGCAGCTCCAACCTAAGTGGTGCTGCCCTAATAGTGTATCACGTTTCCGGCTCTGCGGATGCGCTCCAGCACAGGCACGGCCTCCGGGCTGGTAAAGTAGTCCAGCGTGGTGGGGGGCACCAGCGACTTTAGCCTCTCCCAGTCCCCGTTTTGCAGGGCCACCCGGACGGTGGAGGCGCTGATGGCCTTTCCGCCTGCTTCCTTTCGGGGGATGATGTGGCACTGGATGCCCGCTTTTGGCAGTTCCTCCGCCATGATTTTGTTGTACAGCCCCGTCACCTGACTGGTTGGCTCCTCGCCTACGAATCGGTGGGTTACATTGAGAGCCTGTGCGATTCTGGTGAACACCGCCAAGTCCAGCCGGGCGTGGCCGTCGATGACTGCCGCTTCATCCTTCAGAAAATAGCTGGGGAAGGTGGCGCTGCTGATGATGTAGGGGCCGGAATCGTGAAGCACCACGTTGGGGATATGGGCAACGCCTGCCTGTACCAGTTTCTTCCGCACGGCAAAGGGCACCAAAGATGCGTCCTCGCTGAGGACGAACAGGTGGAGAATATCGCAATTCCTGGCGGCTGTCTCCACAAGATACTGATGGCCCAGTGTGAAGGGATTGGCGTTCATGACGAGCGCGGCGTAAACACCCGCTCTTTTTGTTTTTTCCAGATGATTCAGATAGTTTGGAAAGCCGCTTTTTCGGTTCTCCATGAACACCAGTGTGCCGTCCACCCGGGCAATCTCATAAAAGCCCAAACTGCCGAAAAATTTGGCAGAATTTACCTTGGTGTACAGGAACAGGTGGAGATTTCCTCTCGCCTGCTGCACCTCCATCAGGTGGGAGATAATCTCATTGAGCAGCCCCTCGCCCCGATGCTCGGAGCTGACGGCGAAGCACCGCAGGGTCTGGCCAAAGCAGCTGCCCGTGGCAATGATTTCGTCATCTGCGTCCCGCATGGCGCAGATGTAGTCCAAATGGGCGTCCCGGGTGATGCCCTCATTTTGCAGCAGCGCGTCAATTTGGGCAAGGCTTCTTTTGTCCGAGGGATAGATTTGGGAAATGGGGTACTCACTCATGGGGTTCCTCCTTCAGAAAATGCAGCAGGTAGGTCAGGGCCAGCAGATCGGCGGTGCCGCCGGGAGACAGGTTGTCCCGAATGAAGGCATTGTCCAAATGCTCCAGGGTCTCTTTCGTGGGAAACGGCTCTTTTTCCAGCAAAGCGCCGATTTCTTCGGCGGTTTTCTTCGCCAGTTCATAGCCGCCCCGGTGAAGCATGTTGGTGTCCACGGTGTCCGCCAGCATGGCAAGCAGCGCGGCACAGCCCGCCTCGTTGATGGTTTTTCCTGCGGCAAGGGCAGCTTCCAGCTTGGGAAGGCCCACCTTTAAGGCGGCAGGGAAGCCCGCTTCCGCCTGCCCCCGGACGCCGGTGATGCCGTATTGCAGGAATAACTTCTGTCCGGCGGTTTTCGCCGTCTCCGGGGTCAGGTTACCATAATCCTGGGAAACAAGCCCTGCCGTCATAGCGGCGCACTCGGAAAGAATCGCTTTTGGATCTGACCACTGCTGCCGCTCCAGCCGCCCCAGGGCGCCGCAGAGGATGCCCATGGAGAAAATAGCCCCCTTGTGGGTGTTTACCCCAGCCGTGGCGTGGAGCATTTCTCCCTCCGCCATTTTTCCCGGAAGCCGGAGACGGCAGAAGGTCTCCTTGGCGTCAGCTGTTTCTCTGCCAATTCTCACGCATTGGGAAAAGTAAGGATACAGCGCTGTCACGCTTGCCTGAAAGGTGAAAAAATCCATATCCCGGTGGCTGCCGCTGTTTTCACGATCCACCAGTCCCGGCTTGGGAGTGGCGGCCACTTCATACAGCAGTGCCTGGGCGGCAAGCCTTGCGGCGGTTTGGCAGTCCTCCCGCAGGACAGCATCCTCCAAAATGGCCCGGGTTTTCTCCTGTAATTCCGGCACGCTGTGGGTGCGGCTCCGAGCGCAGGCCTGTGCCATTCCGCCGCAGATCAGGCACTTCCTGCCCTCCCGGCCCAGCTCTTGCCGGTCAACCTTCCGCCCGTCGGGACACAGCACGTCCATATCGAATAGCCGTCCGATGGGGGCGTAATCTTCGATCTCCACCGTCACCTGCTTGACTGCAAGGGGATCCGCGTCCAATAGCAAGATGGCTTCGTTGCCGGTGATTTCCTGAATCTCCTCAAAATATGCAGCCCGGATTCCCGCCACGGACAGCTGCTGCTGCAGAAGCTTTTTCCCAAGGGCGTAGCCCCGGCGGATTAGGGGGCTGTTTTTCACTGGCCCCGGGATGTTCATGGTAAAGCAGATCATAGTGCTGCCATACCGCGAAAGCAGCGCCTGCTGCCGCGCCGCCCGCCGCTCCCGTGCTTCCAGCATTTCCAGTAACGTGACTTCCATAGTGTTCTCCTTTAGGCCTTTCTATCATAATACACCGAAACAGCCCCCCTGTGAAGTCCCTTTTGCTGCGTTCAGCCGATATGCACATAAAATAATGCCGCCTAGCTGTTCACTAAGCGGCATAACCCTATTGCAAAGGCGTTTCTGCGCGAAAGAATAACCCCGAGCGGCCATTGTTGTGCCGCCCCTACATAACAGCTTGCCTGAGCAGTACCCTTCGCCTAAAAATGTCAGTTAACTGCCCCGCATTCGTAACGCATTGACCGCGGCGGCTCGCCGCTAAAGAACAATTTACGGAACCGATTTCAGCCGTTTTTCCAGCGTCATCGCGTTGAGGGATGTCAGACGCACCCGGTTGAAGCCGTACTCGCTGGTGAGTACAAAGGACTTGGGCAGCTCGTCACAGGGCACCACCTCGCCATTTTCCTCGCTTTTCGTTAAGAATTCCCGTGTTCGCTTGGAGGTGGAGGTGTTGTCCAGGTCAAAAATGCCGATGATGGAGCGGCTGCGCACCGCCATGTCATTGCCGATGGATAAATACATAAAATACCTCCATAAAACACTGTCATTGCGAGGAGGGCGAAGCCCGACGTGGCAATCCGTTTTCCCTTTGCAGGCAGCAAGTGTTATCACAATACCAAAGGAGAACGGATTGCCACACCAGTGTGCGCACTGGTTCGCAATGACATTTTTATTTTATCCTTTTCCACTGGCTGACCGCCAATTCATCGCAGCGGTTATTCTTTGGATTGTCGGCGTGGCCTTTGACCCAGTGATAATGCAGTTCGTGCTTTTGGGTCAAACCCAGAAGAATTTCCCACAAATCGGGATTCAGAGCAGGCTTTTTGTCGGATTTCACCCAGCCCCGCTTTTTCCAGCCCCAGGCCCAGCCCTTTTCCAAGGCGTCAATGACATACTTACTGTCGGAATACAGCTCCACGACGCAGGGCTCTTTCAACGCTTCCAGTCCCCGGATCACAGCGGTCAGCTCCATACGGTTGTTGGTGGTGGTGCTTTCCCCGCCGGAAAGCTCCTTCTCCACTCCGTTATATTCCAGGATGGCTCCCCAGCCTCCGGGGCCGGGGTTGCCGGAACAGGCGCCGTCGGTGTAGAGGGTCACGGTCTTCATTCGGCGGTTTCCTCGGTTTCTTCCACCTGTTCCACACGCTCCAGAGACACCACCTGATTGCCCTCCTCGATGCGCATGACGATGACGCCCTGCACGTCCCGCTTGTAGACGTTGATGGAGGAAGCGGGGATGCGGATAATGACGCCGCCGTTTTCAATCAGCATCACGTCGTCGCTGTCGCTGACCACCCGGCAGCCTGCCACATTTCCGGTCTTGGGGGTGATGTTGTAGTTCTTGAGGCCCTTGCCGCCCCGGCTCTGGGCGCACTTCTCGCCGTTGGCGCCGGTGCGCAGATATTCCGACAGTTCCGTGCGCTTGCCGTAGCCGTTGACGGTGACGGTCAGCAGGGTCTTGCCCTCCTCGGCCTTCTCCGCGCCCACCACAAAATCGTCGCCGGTTAACATAATTCCGCGAACGCCTGCCGCGTCACGACCCATGGGCCGCACGTCGTTCTCGTTAAAGCAAATCGCCATACCCTGAGCAGTCGCCAGTAGAATATTGTCGTTTCCGCCGGTGCGGATCACGTTGATCAGGTGGTCGTCCTCGTCCAGGGTAATGGCCCGGATACCAGACTTGCGGTTGGTTTTCAGGGCGATAAAGGGAATCCGCTTGACGGTGCCCTTCCGGGTGACCATCATCAGGAACTCGTTGTCGTCAAACTCCCGGGTAATCACCATGGCGGTGACGGACTCGCCGGGCTCCAGAGGCAAGACGTTTACAATGGCAGTGCCCCGGGCGGTGCGTCCGGCCTCGGGAATCTGGTAGCCCTTGCGCAGATGCACCCGGCCCAAGTCCGTGAAGAACAGCATATAGTCATGGGTGGAGGCGATGGTCAGGGACTTGACGTAGTCCTCCTCCTTGAGGTTCTGGGCATTCACGCCCCGGCCGCCCCGGCTCTGGGTGCGGTAGGTGTCCACAGGCATCCGCTTGATGTAGCCGTGATTGGAGAGGGTAAAGGCGCAGGTCTCCTCCTCGATCAGATCCTCGATGTCGATTTCGTCCTCGATGTCCTGAATCTCGGTCTTGCGGTCGTCGCCGAATTTGTCCCGAATCTCAATGAGTTCTTCCCGAAGCACAGCTTTCAGCTTGTTTTCGTCCGCCAGAAGTTCCAGATAGTACTTGATCTTCTCCATGAGATCATCGTACTCGGCCTGCAATTTTTCCCGGTCAAGACCCTGCAAAGCCTTCAAGCGCATGTCGAGGATAGCCTGAGCCTGAATATCATCCAGATTGAACCGATCCATCAAACGCTGCTTGGCATCATCGTAAGCCGAGCGGATGATGTGAATCACTTCATCAATATTATCCTGGGCAATCAGCAGACCTTCCAAAAGGTGGGCACGCTCCCGGGCCTTGCGGAGGTCATACTGCGTGCGCCGGGTCAGCACTTCTTCCTGATGCTTGAGGTACTCGTCAATGATCTGCCGCAGGGACAGAATTTTCGGCTGCATCTGGTTGTCCACCAGCGCCAGCATGATGATACCGAAGCTAGACTGCAAGGCCGTCTGCTTGAACAGGTTATTAAGCACCACCTGGGGGTTGGCATCCTTTTTCAGCTCGATGACCATGCGCATACCGTTGCGGTCGGTCTCGTCCCGGAGGTCGGAAATGCCGTCCAGGCGCTTGTCCTTCACCTGCTCAGCAATATTTTTGATCAGCTGCCGCTTGTTGACCTGATAGGGTAGCTCGGTAACGATGATCCGCATCCGATCCTTGCCGAATTCCTCGAATTCCGTCCGGGCACGGACAACCACCTTGCCCCGGCCGGTGGCGTAGGCCGCGCGGATGCCGGACCTGCCCATGATGATGCCGCCGGTGGGGAAGTCGGGGCCGGAAATGTGCTCCATCAAGTCCACCATGGTGGCCTCCGGGTCGTCCAGAACGCAGACGCAGGCGTTGATGACCTCCGTCAGGTTATGGGGCGGAATGTTGGTGGCCATGCCCACGGCAATGCCGGAAGAACCGTTGACCAACAGATTGGGGAAGCGGCTGGGCAGCACCCTCGGTTCTTTTCTCGTCTCGTCAAAGTTGGGATCCCAGTTCACGGTCTCCTTGTCGATGTCCCGGAGCATTTCGTTGGAAATCTTGCTCAAGCGGGCCTCGGTGTAACGGTAAGCTGCCGGGGGGTCGCCGTCCACGGAGCCAAAGTTGCCGTGGCCGTCCACCAGCATATAGCGCATGGAGAAATCCTGGGCAAGGCGCACCATGGCATCGTACACGGACGCGTCGCCATGGGGATGGTATTTACCCAGCACGTCACCGACGCAGGTGGCCGACTTCTTAAAGGGCTTGTCGGAGGTCAAGCCGCTTTCGTACATGGTGTACAGAATCCGGCGGTGAACAGGCTTCAGGCCGTCCCGCACGTCGGGCAGGGCGCGCCCAACAATAACGGACATGGCGTATTCAATATAGGACTTCTCCATTTCGTCCACCAGATTGCTCTGGGTGATGATCTGATCCGGGAAACGGATGTCCTCGGGTTTGTAACTGCGGTTATGTGCCAAATGAGACACCTCCATACATTATGCAATTGACAATTGACAATGTACAATTGACAATTGAGGTATCCCCTTCGGGGATATTTTATATTTTAATTCCGTCGCGAAGCGACACCATAATTGTCAACTGTCAATTTTCAATTGTCAATTATTAAATATCGATATTCACGGCGTACTTTGCGTTCCGCTCGATCCACTCTTTTCTCGGCTCCACCTGCTCGCCCATGAGGACGGTGAAGATTTCGTCCGCCCGGCGGGCGTCCTCAAGAGTAATCCGACGGAGCGTCCGCTTTTCGGGATCCATGGTGGTCTCCCACAGCTCGTGGGGATCCATTTCGCCCAGACCCTTGAACCGGCTGATGTCCACCTTGGCGTTGGGGTTGTCGGCACGCATCTGAGAGGAAATCATATCTCTCTGCTCGTCGGAGTAGGCAACCTTGGTGGTTCTGCCCCGGGTCAGCTTATAAAGTGGGGGAACGGCGGAATAGACATAGCCGTTTTCAATCAGAGGCCGCATGTAGCGGAAGAAGAAGGTCAGCAGCAGCGTCCGAATGTGGGCGCCGTCCACGTCCGCATCGGACATAATGACCACCTTGTGATAGCGCAGCTTTTCAAGGTCAAATTCCTCGCCGATGCCCGCGCCCAGCGCCACAATCAGGGGATACAGCTTATCATTGCCGTAAATTTTGTCAGCCCGAGCCTTTTCCACGTTGAGCATTTTACCCCACATGGCGAGAATTGCCTGGAACCGGGAGTCCCGGCCCTGAATGGCGGAGCCCGCAGCGGAGTCACCCTCGACGATGTAGATTTCGCACAGCTCAGGATTCCGCTCGTTGCAGTCCTGCAGCTTGTCCGGCATCTGCCCGGATTCCAGGCCGGTTTTCCGGCGGATGGATTCTCTGGCCTTCCGGGCGGCTTCTCTTGCCCGGTTTGCCATCATGGCCTTTTCGAGAACCGCCTTTGCAATGGCGGGATGTTCCTCAAAGAAGGTGGTCAGCTGGTCGTTCACAATCTGGTCAACCAGGGTTCTGATATAGGCGTTGCCCAGCTTTGCCTTGGTCTGGCCCTCGAACTGGGCATCCGTCAGCTTTACGGAAATGATGGCGGTGATGCCCTCCCGGCAGTCGTCGCCGGAGACCTTGTCGTCGCCCTTGATGATGCCGTTTTTCAGGCCGTAGTTATTGAGCACTCTGGTCAGCGCGGTTTTGAAGCCGGTTTCGTGCATACCGCCCTCGGGGGTGCGCACGTCGTTGGCAAAGGACAGCATAAATTCGTTGTAGCCGTCGTTATACTGCACGGCGATCTCCGCGGAGGCGTCGCCCTTGCTGCCGCGCATATAGATAACTTCCTCATGAAGGGGCGTCTTGTTCCGATTGCACCATGCGGCGAATTCCTTGATGCCGCCTTCATAGCACATGGTTTCGGTAATCTGCTTTTCGTCGTCCCGGTCGTCGGTGATGGTAATGGTCAGGCCCGCGTTCAGGAAGGCTTCCTCCCGCATCCGCTCGTGAAGGATTTCGTAGTCGTAGACCAGGGTGTCGAACATCTCCGGGTCGGGCTGGAAGGTGACCTCGGTGCCCACCTTGTCGGTCTTGCCCACCACCTTCATTTCCTGTGTAATCGCGCCCCGGGCGAACTTCATCTCGTAAATTTCGCCGTTTTTATGCACCCGCACCCGCAGCCACTCACTTAAGGCGTTGACGACAGACGCGCCCACGCCGTGAAGACCGCCGGAGACCTTATAACCGCCGCCGCCGAACTTGCCGCCGGCGTGGAGTACGGTATAAACGACCTCCAATGCGGGCCGCCCGGTCTGGGGCTGGATATCCACGGGGATGCCGCGGCCGTCGTCGGTAACGGTGATGGAGTTGCCGGGGTTGATGGTGACGGTGATGTGCTTGCAATAGCCCGCCAGGGCTTCGTCAATGGCGTTGTCCACGATCTCGTAGACCAGATGATGAAGTCCTGAGCTGGAAGTGGAGCCGATATACATACCCGGCCGCTTGCGGACAGCCTCCAAGCCCTCCAGAACCTGAATCTGAGAGCCGCCGTATTCCTGTGTTACTTTCGTTTCGTCAGACATAATTTCCTCCACTGGTATGTCATTGCGAACCAGTGCGCACACTGGTGTGGCAATCCGTATTCCTACTGCCATTTTAAGGGAGAACGGATTGCCACGTCGCTTCGCTCCTCGCAATGACATGGTTTATGTTACACTTCCATTTTTTATAGAAATCGTTTTGCCCAGCTTGGTAAACCTTCCCTCCTCGCAGCAGGTGATAAACACCTGTCCCGTGGAGATCTGGTTGAGCACAAAGTCCTGCCTTCCCGGATCCAGCTCGGAGAGCACGTCATCAAGAAGCAGCACCGGCTCCTCGCCCCACTGGCTTCCCATCAGCTCCCTCTGAGCAAGCTTTAAGCTGATGGCGGCGGTTCGGGTCTGGCCCTGAGAACCGTAGGCCTTCAGGTCGATGCCGGAGAGGGTGACGGTGAAATCGTCCTTGTGGGGGCCGGTGAGGCACTGGCCCGTTTCCAGCTCCGCCCTATGATGGCGCTGCTGGTGTTCCAGCAGGTTGTCCGTCAGTTTGGATACCGGGGCGAAGGGATCGGAAACCGTGGACACGGTCTTATATTGAAGGGAAAATTCCTCCGCGCCGCCGGAAAACTGGTTATGATAAACTGCCGCGGCTTTGCCCAAAGCGTCATAGTACCGGGCCCGGTAGGAGATGAGCAGCGCCCCCACCTGACACAACCGGGTATTGTATTCCGGCAGAATTTCCAAAACCGACGGATTTTCGAAATGATCCTTGAGAATCCGGCTCTTTTGATCGAGAATCCGATGGTACTCCGTCAGCGCCGCGTCATAGTTGGGCCGCAGCCCGCATAGCCCGGAATCCCCGAACCGCCGCCGCTGGGCAGCGCCCATCTTGAGAATCATCAGATCCTCCGGGCAGAACAGCACCGTGGGCAGCACTCCGGCAATGTCGGAAAGGGTCTTCTTTTTCGACCCGTTGCGCCAGATTTGCCGGGGACGGCATCCGGGGAACAGAATAAACCTTAGAGATTGTTCCCTTCCTTCGGAAAAAACAGACCCCTGAATTTCCCCAAAATCCGCTCCAAACCGAATTAATTCCGCGGTTTTCTGGGCGCGGAAGCTTTTTCCCGAGCCGAGGTAAGCAATGGCCTCCAAAAGATTGGTTTTCCCCTGGGCATTATCTCCCACAATCAGATTCACCCCGGGGGCACATTCCAGATTCGCCTCGCCATAATTGCGGAAGCTCCGCAAAGAAAGAGAATTGAGCCTCATACCTTTTCCTTGATGGCGTAGGTCTGGCCGTTGAAGGCGAAATTGTCACCGGGGCGCAGCTTTTTGCCCCGCATGGTGCAAACTTCCCCGTTGACCTCCACCTGACCGTCTTGAATCAGCACCTTGGCCTCGCCGCCGGAATATACCGCGTTGGCATATTTCATGGCGTCCTGCAATTTGATAAATTCCGTGGTGATTTCCAGCGGAATGGAATTATCCTTCTTTTTGACGACTACTTTCATAATAAAACCCTCAACATTTCCGTAGGGGCGGGTCACTGACCCGCCCTTCCGCGAAGCGGCTTTGCCGACGGGAGGGTCGATGACCCTCCCCTACAATTTTTCGCCGCCGCTTAACTATTCTTAATTCTGACTGGCAGCACCATGTAGGCAAAATCGTGCTTATCATCGGCGGGAGTCAGGACGATGGGGCTGAGGCCGTTGGTCAGCTCCAGGGTGACCTCCTCGCTGGGAATCACCCGCAGGGCGTCGGCAAGATAGCGGACGTTGAAGCCGATTTCCAGCTCCTTACCGTCTCCTGCAAAGCTACACTTGTCCTCCGCCGCGCCGATGGTGGTGTTGGTGCGCATCAGCAGCTCGTTGTTTCCGAAGACGCAGCGCACGGGGCTTTTATACTTTTCGGAGACGATCAGACCTACGCGCTCAACAGAAGAAGCCAGATCACTGACGCTGGCAATGAGCTTGATGGGGCAGTTGGTAGGCACCACCCGCCGCCAATCCAAAAAATCTCCTTCCAGAAGACGGCACACCAGGGTGGCCTTGCCGATCTGGAACAGAATGTGCTTGGGTCCAAGGGTAAACAGAGCATTTTCCTCAATGTCCGTGACGATCTTCTCCACTTCCTTCAGCCCGGGAGAGGGAACCACGAAATTCATCTCCCGGCCGGTAGGCTCCTCGGGGTGGTAGGTGCGCCGTGCCAGCCGGAAGCCGTCCACGGCAACGGCGGTGATGGAATCATTGGTAACCTCAAACTTGACGCCGGTGTGGATGGGCCGTCCCTGATTTTCCGACACAGCGAAGATGGTGCCGGAAATCAGCTCCTTCAGCTGGCACTGGGGGATCGCCACCGGCCGGCCGCTGCTCACGTCCGGCAGCTCCGGGTAGTCCTCGGCGGACTCGGCGGAGATGGTGAAGGAGGCGTAGCCCGCCCGGATGGAGACCTTATAATCCTCCCCCACCACCACGGTGACGGGGCCTTCCGGCAGACGGCGGATAATATCGCCGAACAGCTTGGCGGGCAGAATGCACTCACCAGGGTCAGTGACCTCCGCTTCAATGTCATAGGTGATGGCAGTCTCCATATTATAACCTGTCAGGCTCAGGCCCACTTCGGCCTTGCAGAGGATGCCCTCGATGACTGTGAGGCTGCTCTTCTGTGCCACGGTGCGTCCCGCGATATTCAGGCCGGTAACCAGAATACTTTTTTCACAGGTGAAACGCATGGTCTTCATCCTTTCCTTTGTAAACTAAGATAGATATATATCTGTTTCATAAGTTTTGGTAGTATTAACAGTATTAGTAGGAACTTATGTGGAAAAGTGGGTTTTTCCTTAGAGCCGCAATCACTTTTTTTCCACAGCCCCATGTTTATATTTCCACAGCCATCCACAGGGGGTGTGGAAGCATTTTTTTAGGGAAAGTTATCAACAGAAACTTTCTCCACATTCCACAGCCCCTGTGGAGAAAGTTTTGAGTGTGAAGTGAGGAGTGAGGAGTGGTGGAATCGCCTTCGGCGATGATTCAAATAATCTGCGAAGCAGATACCATAACTTTACTCTCCACTCTTCACTCTCCACCCTCAATCATAAACACGAGTTAATATTCGCGGTAATATCCCGGGCGTTGTTCTGAATATTGCTGTCGCCGTTTTTCAGGGCCACCTCCACCTTGCGGATGGCGTATAATGCCGTAGAGTGATCCCGGCCGAATTCCTTACCGATGTCCGGCAGGCTCAGGTTGGTGAGCTTGCGGATTAAGTACATGGCCATCTGTCGGGCCTCGGCGGTACCCTTGTTCTTCTGGGTGCCCCGGAGCACGGACTCGTCCACGTTGTAGAATTTGCAGACCTGGGTGATGATGAGATTCGGGGTGGGCAGGGCGTTGCCCTCGCTCTTGAACATATCGTCAATGGCCCGGGAGATATTGGGAAGATCCAGGGGCATGTTGTTTAAGTCCCGATAGGCCAGAATTTTCTTGACGGTGCCCTCAATCTGCCGGACGTTGCTGGTGATATTCACGGCGATGTAGTTGCAGACGTCGTCGGGCAGCTCCAGACCAAGCTGCTTGGCCTTGTTTTTGAGAATCGCCATGCGGGTCTCATAGTCCGGGGGATTAATATCCGCAGTGAGGCCCCAGAGAAAACGGCTGCGCAGGCGCTCCTCCAAGGTGAGCATGTCGTCAGGCTTCCGATCGGAGGTCAGGACGATTTGCTTGTGCTCCTCGTAGAGCTTATTAAAGGTGTGGAAGAATTCCTCCTGAGTGGATTCCTTGCCGGCGATGAACTGGATATCATCCACGAGAAACAGGTCTGCCTCCCGGTACTTGGAGCGGAATTCAATATTCTTACCGTTTTTGATGGCGTCGATCAATTCATTGGTGAACTGATCGCCCTTGATGTAGACGATGTTGGCGTCGGGATTTTCCTTGCGGATGCCGTTGGCGATGGCGTAGAGCAGATGGGTCTTGCCCACGCCGGGAGGGCCATAGATGAACAGGGGGTTATAGACCTGCCCCGGTGTCTTGGAGACGGCAATGGCGGCGGAATGGGCGAAGCGGTTAGAGGGGCCTACCACGAAATTGTCAAAGGTGAACTGGGGATTAAAATCCATGGCGGTGGGGGACTTCCCTTTGGCCTTTTGGGCACTCAATTCCTCGTCACCGAAGACCAGAAGCTTGGCATCGGAGTTAAAGATTTCCTTCAGCGCGTCCTCAATCAGATCGGTGCACCGGCGTCGGATGATTTCCCGGCGGAAATCCGAGGGAGAGTAGAGAATCAGATTTGTTTCGTTCAGTTCCACAACCTCCGCGTCGTCCAGCCAGGCGGAAATGGTAACGGCTCCCATCCGTTCCTCCAGACTGCTCAGGATTTTTGCCCAGACATAGGCGGATGAATACATAATCCGGCTCCTTTCTATGTTTTTTTGCCGCAGATTTTCGGTCAGGCCGGAAAAACGCTCCTGCCATCCGCAACGCGGCTTTGCCGATGGCGGGAGCAAGCCCCCGCCCTACTCTGGTCGGTATTGTAATGCCGGGAAACAGGGTGGAAGACCCATTCCCGAACATAATCTTTCACGTTAAATTTTATCACATTTCAACAGAAAACACAAGGAGATTTTAGCGGAAATTCAGAAAAGAACTTCTCTTTTATTGGAAATATGGTTACTTCATTATGGACAGATGTGCTTTGACTGAGGACGGGTGGACATACCCCCCACAAAGCCGTCGAAAGCCGCTTCTTTTTTCGTCATTTTGCGCCTTGACCGGGTAATTGACCTATGTTAGAATGGATAATCAATAAACTGTAGGGGAGGGTCAATTGTCAAGAGTAACATAGGTAACACATAGGGAAGAGACATGGGTTACAGTCTGCGGATGTGGCGTTCTAGCAGTTTCCCCTCAACAGCATCAACTGTGGCAATGATGTAGTTGCGATAGATGACCGAGAATTTATCATCCT
>JALFUW010000104.1 GCA_022786995.1 Clostridiales bacterium | reverse complement strand
TTCTCTTTGTTCCATAACAGTCTTTGTCTCCCATGACATCTGACCCACTTCCTTCGCTTGTCGGATGCCTTTATTTTAGCAAAAACTGTTACCTATGTCTCTTCTCTACCTGTTACCTATGTTACTACCCTATACACATTGGGCGCCCGAAGGGTACAACATCCAGACCGCCTCGTTCATACGAAACACGTTCCGCGTCCAACGTTGCGGGCGGCCAATGGCCGCCCCTACAGTGGCATACCTTAATCAGATAAAGAGCAATTTAGCGGCCTTATCGGGCAGTATCCGGCAGGGAGGCTTCCGTGGGCAGGGTGGAAACCGAGGGCATTGTGGAAGGCGCGGTGGATTTTGCGGCTTTTTCCGGCATTTTGAAGCCGCGGATCTGTCCATTTGGCGCGGAATCTGTCACATCTCCGCCGATGATTTCGTTTTTATAAATCAGCAGCGTGGCGTATACCGGCTCCGTAGCTCCGGGGTAGTTGCTGACCTTGTAGACGTAGCGCATGACCTTCTTGCCCGCGAATTTGCTCAGGTCATAGCCCTGGCTTTTTTGCAGGTTGTTGTAGCGCTCAAATACGGGGCTGGTTTCACTGGGAATTTTTACCTGACTGGATTCCACCGGCGAGGTGGTGACTTCCCAGCCGAACCCCTTGAGAAAATTTACCCGCGCGTCGTTGTCGGAGACGGCGGGGGCGGAGGTCTGGGTGCTTTTGCCGCCGCCAAGCAAAGCGATCAGCGCCAGAATCAGGGCGGCTACCGCCGCCAGCGCCAGCAGAACTTTTTTCAGATTGACCTTCGCGGTCATAACCATCATAATAATCCCTCCCGGTATACTGTTTGCTAAAGCCTATGAAGCATTTCCGGGGGATAGAACGGAGGAACTATGGTCAGGTTGGATAAATTCCTGTGCGACAGCGGGGCGGGCACCCGCTCTCAGGTGAAAGCGATCCTGAAAGCGGGGCGGGTGACGGTGGACGGGCTGCCTGAA
This sequence comes from Clostridiales bacterium, assembly GCA_022786995.1. Taxonomy (GTDB): domain Bacteria; phylum Bacillota; class Clostridia; order Oscillospirales; family Oscillospiraceae; genus Faecousia. Next base: position 2,142 of record JALFUW010000104.1, on the reverse strand, counting down.
AAGGACGGAAGCCGGAAGATTGATCCCCAGACGCAGACCGTAACGCTGGATGGGGTGCTGCTTGCCGGAAAACGGCGGCTGGTAGTGATGCTGAATAAACCGGCAGGTTTCGTAACCGCTACCGAAGACGCTGAGCAGAAAACCGTAATGGAGCTTCTGCCGAAGCAGTGGGCGCATCTGGACTTAAAGCCCGTGGGTCGGCTGGACAAGGAAACCGAGGGCCTGCTGCTGTTTACCAACGACGGCGATTTGCTGCACCGGCTGATCTCCCCCAAACAGGAGGTGCCCAAGGTCTACTATGCCCGCCACGAGGGTCAGGCGGGAGAGGTGGACGTGGCGGCTTTTTCGGAAGGACTGACACTGCGCGATGGTACGACATGCCGTCCGGCAGTGCTGGAACCGCTGGGGCCTGGGGAGAGCCTGATCACCGTGTGCGAGGGGAAATACCATCAGGTGCGCCGGATGATGGCGGCCCGGAATATGACCGTGACGTATCTGCAGCGGCGGCAGGAAGGGCCGCTGAGTCTGGGAGCGCTGAGCATAGGGCAGGCTCGGGAGCTGCTGCCGGAGGAGATTGCGGCTTTGGAGGAAAAATAGACAGAAAGCGCCATTGTGATGAAGACAAATGCCTAAAACGGGCAATTTGCTGGTGTATTGGAGCGTGCTTGAGGACGTGGTATGGTATAAGTTGGAATAATACCTAAAAAAACAAAGAGATTTTGCAGTAAAATGTCAAAAGGTACTTGCAATGTGCGCAAAAGATGTGTATAATAACAATGCAATTTTGTGAAATGCGCATTTGTGCAAGATACTAAGGAGTGACAGAAAGATGTCCAATAGTGTTTTTCAGAGCGTTATTGTCCAGTTGAGGGATGTTTCCGACCGCGTTTTCGGCGTCATTGATACGGAAGGCTGTGTGATTTCCTGCACCGATATGTCCATGCTCGGCGAGCGTTGGACCGACGCGGCGCTGAAGGTGGGTAACGCCTCCGAAAGTATCGTCACCTTTGCGCAGAAGTCATTCAAGGCCATCATGGGCAACTCCAACTATTTTGAGTATGCCGTGTTCTGCTCCGGGGACGACGAGACGGCTAAGAGCTTCTGCCAGATGGCGTTTATTGCCCTGAATGACGCTAAGACCTTCTATGAGGAAAAGCATGACCGGGGCACTTTTGTCAAAAACATTATCATGGACAATATTCTGCCCGGCGATATCTACATCCGGGCCAAGGAGCTGCACTTTGCCACGGACGCCCCCCGGGCGGTGTTCCTGATCCGTCAGGTGGGCCATGCCGATGTGGCCACGGTGGATGTGCTCACGGGCATGTTCCCGGATAAAATGCAGGACTTTGTTCTGTCTGTCAATGAGACGGATGTGGCGGTGATCAAGCAGATCAGCGGCACTGTCACTGCAGAGGATCTGGAGAAGATCGCCGTGAACATGGAGGAGACGCTGAAGAACGAGCTTCGCATCAAGACCATCATCGGCATCGGCACCGTGGCGGAGCGCCTGCGGGAGCTGGCGGATTCTTATAAGGAAGCCCAGACTGCCATCGAGGTGGGCAAGGTCTTTGATACCGAAAAGAGCATTATGCACTATGAAAACCTGGGCATCGGCCGTCTGATTTACCAGCTGCCTACCACCCTGTGCGAGATCTTCCTGAAGGAAGTCTTTAAGAAAAATTCTCTGGATTCTCTGGATCAGGAGACACTGTTTACCATCAACAAGTTCTTCGAAAACAGCCTGAATGTGTCCGAGACCTCCCGGAAGCTGTTCGTCCACCGCAACACCCTGGTGTACCGGCTGGAGAAAATCCGCAAGCTGACAGGTCTTGACCTGCGGCAGTTTGACCACGCCATTGTGTTCCGGGTTGCCCTGATGGTTCGCCAGTATCTGGCCTCCCGGGAGAATCGGTAAAGTGCATACCAAAACGGAGCCGTATCGTGCGGCTCCGTTTTTTCGGCAAATGTCGCCGACAAATTGGAATTTGCGGGGATGCTCCCGCGGGCAATGCGTTACGAACTCTGGTTCTTCCTTGTACATCCTTTGGGCCCCTCGACCATGAGCTGTTACAAATAAACGGAATTTGTTGGTTTGTACCCGTAGGGGCGGCCATTGGCCGCCCGCAGCGTTGGGCGTGG
>JALFUW010000075.1 GCA_022786995.1 Clostridiales bacterium | reverse complement strand
CCTGACGGGGCTGATATTCTGCGCTGACTGCGGTGCGAAAATGTACAATCACCGAAACCGAAACGCACAGTTTTTGAACGACAACTACAACTGCTCTGCCTACACCCGGACAGCCACCCGCGAGACCCGGCTGTGCTGCTCTCACAGCATCAGCACCCGGACTGTGCGGACGCTGCTTCTGGACACCATCCGCACAGTCAGCGCCTATGCCATTTCCAACGAGGATGCGTTTCGTCAAAAGGTTCTCGCCGCATCCAAGCTCAAGCACGAAGCGGACACAAAGGAACTGAAAAAGAAAATCGCCAAGGCGAAGAAACGCTCCGCCGAGCTGGATGTGCTGATTAAAAAGCTGTATGAATCCTATGCCATGGGGAAGATTTCAGAGCATCGGTTCGATACACTCTGTGCGGAATATGAACGGGAGCAGGCTGAGCTGGAGAACATGATTGCCGCAGAGCAGAGTGCACTGGAAGCGTTCCGCACGGATACCGACCGGGCTGACCAGTTTCTTGCCCTGGCAAAGAAGTACACCGACTTTACGGAGCTGACCACCCCCATGATTTTTGAGTTCGTGGACAAAATTCTTGTCCACGCTCCCGAAAAGATCGATGGGGAGAGGACCATGGAGATTGACATCTACTTAAAATTCATCGGCAAGTTAGACATCCCCATGCCCGAGCCGACCCCGGAGGAACTGGCGGAGCTGGAAACCCAGCGCAAAAAGAGAGCCGCCAACCGGGCGAAATACTACCGGAAGAAGGAGCGGCAGAAACTGCTGGCACAGCAGCAGGCTCAGTCGGATGCCGGGACAGCGGCATCCCCGGAAGAACAAACAGCATAACATCACCCAAGGGCGGTTTGCAGAAATTGCAGACCGCCCTTCTTCCATATTGTGAGAATTAGACTCACCGAGAATCTCCGAACACAAACGATTTTGAGTGAGGTAAACAAACTGATGGAGGTCTGCAGCTACAATACGGATTTGAAAAGCGGTTTGTCGGCATTCACAGAGAAGTACCCCGCAGAATGCCGCCATTTCCTCTGCTTTTTCAGTTAAGTCGGAATGTAAAGAAATAGGATTGCAATATTTAAGATTTGTTTTAGATTGTTGCAACCCCCTTGAGATAAGTTACTGAATGATGTATTATAAAAAATAGATACCTGTTCTGCTTTTGGAGGTAAAGCTATGAAATGTAGAATTTGGAAAAGAATTGCTTTAGGCTCATTGGTGGTGTGTGTTGTACTTGGAGTAGCTGTTCTCTTTATCGCTATGGCAAATAAGCCATATGAAATCCCCTATGATGGCAACAACATTGTACTTGAGCAACAAGGGGATGATTATTTTGTTACTTACAACGGAAGGGGAAATCTTCTTCTTGCGTATACGTGCAATAACTTAGACGATGGAGAATGTGAGATTGTCTTCTACCAAACGTTATGGGATAGGTATATCTCTCCTTTGTTGGCCAATGAAACATCTGTATATAAACTTCGTGATATGGGAGAAATCACGAAATTTATAAGCCATCATAAGGTAATTTGGTCAGTTCCAGAGGAGGAGACTAATAATATTTCACCCGTTTCTTAATCCTCCTTTTTTGCACCTTGGTATATAATAATCAGGTCGATAAATCGCAATTTTCGGAGGTACGAATATGAAAAAATATATTGCAATATTACTTTGCCTTATACCGGTACTTACAGTAGTCGGATGTGGAAAGAAAACCGAAGCAGGTAAACTAATAGGGATTTTTCACGACATCCCTAAGCCAGATGAGCTAACAGGGAGATACCAGGACATCATTGACTATCGAGGTGCTGTTGTGGGTACAGCCTATGTAGATGCAACAAATGAGATTAAAATCGATATCACAACGAACGATAACGGGCTCGCAGTTCAGACAAGTTTTGTTGACCCACAGCAGAAACCGTATGTTTACGTTGATAGACTCGGTATTGCTGAGTATCAAATTATTGATTCAAACGGAAGGACTGTGAAAGAAGGTTCAGCCAAATCTTGTGAAATTGTAAATGGGCAGACAACAATCCTTGTGGATAAAGACGGTATCGAAAGTGGTGCTTATAATTTGATTATTTCTTCGTTCGTAGCAGAAAGTAAGGCTGAGCAGCCTTTGAACATCTCAGGCAAGTGGGATTCTTCATTCAGCATCTAATTAACCTTAAAGCGCCCTATAAATTCCAGTTTATCGGGTTGTACAGAAGTATATAAAATCCCTTAGGACACTAAGGGCGCACTTCTATACGGGGCAACCCCCGTATGTGCGCTCTGTGAGACTGAACGGCCCGGGCACCTGAATGTCCGGGGCGTTTTGCGTCACTGCGTTCCGAACAAGGGGCTGCACCCCTTGCGCCGCTATGCGGCTATCCTTGCAGACTTGGTCAGCAGAAACGGTTTTACAAACCGTTCCCGCCGATCAAGTTTTCATATCGTGAGTCTGACCGTCAGTGAATGCTGGCGGTCATTTTTTATCCAAATCTTTTAGGAGGTCATTCAAAAAATGTCAAAGCAAAAATCCCTAGCACAACTGGAAGCCGAACGGGCCGCCTGTGAGCAGCAGCTTGCCCAGCTTCAACACAAAGTGCAGCAGTACGAAAATCGGATTGCCTACTGTGAAAAAGGCGAACGGCGAAAGCGCACCCATCGGCTTATCACTCGTGGCGCTGCTGTGGAGAGCGTGGCTCCCACGGTGAAGGTTCTGACGGAGGTGGAGTTCTACGCTTTTTCGGAATCCGTCTTAGCTCTGCCGGAGGTTCAGACTTTGCTTGCGGAAGCAATCCACGATCATGACCAAAGGAGGGCTTAACCATCGCACTATTTCATTTTCATGTCACCCAAATCAAACGCAGCGCTGGACAGTCTGCCGTTGCCGCAGCTGCCTACCGTTCCGGCGAGAAGCTCCACAGCGAATACTACGGCGAAGACAGCGACTACACCCGCAAAGGCGGCGTGATCTGTTCGGAAATCCTGCTGCCCGCCCACGCCCCGCCGGAGTACGCAGACCGGGAAACCCTTTGGAACGCCGTGGAGAAAGTGGAGCGCGGAAAGAAAGCCCAGCTTGCATACAGCTTTGACATTGCCTTGCAGAACGAGTTTTCCATGGAGGAGAACATCGCACTTGCAAGGCAGTTTTTGTTGGAGCAGTTTGTGAGCCGGAGCATGATCGTGGACTTCGCTGTTCATTCTCCCGACAAGGAGGATGGCGGCATCTCCAATCCCCACTTCCATGTGATGTGCCCCATCCGTCCCATCGAACCGAACGGCAAATGGGGCAACAAGCAGCGACGGGAATATGTGCTGGACGAAAGTGGAAACCGCATCCCGGATGGAACCGGCGACTATGTTTTCAATGCTGTTCCCACCACCGACTGGGGCAGCCCCGAAACGCTGGAGCACTGGCGGAAGACATGGGCGGAGTTGTGCAACGCCAAGTTTGCCGAAAAGGAGCTGCCCTGCAGTATCGACCACCGCAGCTATGAACGGCAGAGCGTGGATCTCTTGCCCACCGTTCACGAAGGACCCACTGTCCGGGCAATGGAGCGCAAAGGCATCGCAACGGAGAAAGGCGAGTTCAACCGCTGGGTGAAAGCAACCAACGCTGCCATCCGGGACATCCGAAGGAAGATTGCTGCTCTGGCGGACTGGCTGAAAGAAGTGAAAGCAGAACTGTCCAAACCCAAAGCCCCGGATTTGATTTCTCTGCTGCAAGCCTATTTTGACCGCCGCAACGCCGGAGCTTATTCTCAGAAAGCCCGAATTAACAATCTGAAGGAAATGAACGCCCTGTTCAACTACCTCATGGAAAACGGGATTCACGATCTGGATGCGCTGGAAGCTCGTGTGGATGCCATCCGGGAATCCTCCGATGCTTTGAAGAAAAAGTTGGACAGCCAGACTGCCCGCATGAGAGAAATCCGCAAGCTGCCGGACTATCTGGCTACCTACCATGAGATGAAGCCCGTGTACGATGGCTTGCGGAAAATCAAATTCACCCGTTCCAAGGAGAAGTACAAAGCAGACCACGCCGCTGAGCTGAAACAGTTCTACCAAGCCCGCCGGAAACTCTCGGCAGAATTTCCGGACGGAAAATTTGACCAGCATAAGCTGGATGCAGAGTATGCCAAGCTGGAACAGGAGCATGCCGAAACCTACGCTCAGTTCAAAGCCATCCGGGCGGATTCTCAGCAGCTTTGGAAAATCAAATCCTATGTGGATACTGCCCGTAAGAATCTGGAACACACTCAGCAACACACATCTCCAAAACAGGAACAGGGAATCTGATTCCTTTATTCTGTCAGAAAAGGGATCAAAGCATAATTTCAATGGGCAGCATCTGCAATTTTACGGGTGCTACCCATTTTTCTGTTTTGTTGGTATTGTAAAACATCCCTGCTGGTAGTATGATGTATTACATAATTACCTAAAAGAACCGCTTACGCATGACTTTTCGTAGGCGGTGTGGTCAATTATTTGACACAATACAGAAATATGGGGTGACATAATGGAAAGTATTCGACATAATCCAAGCGTTTTTGTAAGCTCTACTTGTTATGACTTAAAGCAGGTTAGGGAGGATTTAAAAGAGTTCTTCGAAGAAAACTATGGCTTCCAAACTATTCTATCTGAATTTGATTCTTTCCCGGTCGATCCCTGCAAAGGCACATTCGAAAACTGCATTGAAAATGTTGATAAAACTGCAGATATATTTGTGCTGATTGTAGGAAACCGGTATGGATATGTTATGGAAAATGGAAAGTCAATAACGAATTTGGAATACCTTCATGCTAAAGCAAAAGGAATTCCGATTTATGTATTTGTAAATAAACAACTGTATGACAATATGAAGATTTGGCGTTCAAATAAGAGTGCAAACTTTTCAGGAGTCGTTGACAACACTAAAATTTTTGAATTTGTTTCTGGAATATATGACGAGTCAGAACAATGGATATACACATTTGATTCCGTTCGTGATATTAAGATGGCGCTCAAGAATCAACTACGTTTGATTTTTTGCGATGGATTAACACTACAAAAAGTCGTTGGGGATTCTTACAACAGGATCATCAACAAGGACATTCCTTCAAATGCAGTGCGTGTTTTCGTTGAAAAACCATATGCATGGGAATATAAATTCTTAGCCTGCGTTCTAAAAGGAGAGTTTGATAAGTTACAATCTCAAAGATGGGATTTTAAATACAGCATATATCCGTCCCATATAGCCTATATGGAACCCCCAGAATTGCTCGACGATATCTCACAGAAATTTGAAGAAATGATAGGGTTAACAAATATTCTTTCAACCTTACTCAATTCCGCGTTACAGGATGCAATTGGAGATCCAGGAATACCAAGTGACCTGGATATGATGATATATGTGTCAAGGCAAATTGCTACGATTTATAAGCGGATGATTGAATGGGGACTGTACTTTAAATCCATTCATACAGACGAAGCCTTTGAGAAATTGCTTCAGTTACTGTACGAACTTCCAAGTTTCGTAATGAAACAAATCGATGAGTTTATTGAAGAAATCTATGAGGAAATCACAGCGATACCAGATATTAAAGATGATATTGAGAGAAATATACATTTGACATGTACTTTGAATAATGCGAACATAGAGCAGATAAACGAAGAAATGCAGCATCTTTCAAATGTGTTTAACCATGTATGTTGCACCTAGCAAGTGACACAAATACCGACTGGGTGTTCGCATTCACATGGGAATAACCGGATCATATAGACTTCATCTCAAGAACAGATTGCGATTTTACCAAATGATGTAGCAAATCTCTAAAACAAAGTGGTGATATCATGAACCTGAGAGAAATATTATGGCATGGTAAAATGAGAGTGCTTTCCTTAATTAGCAAGGATGCCAGAATAATGTATAAGTCCATCCAATCAATTACAATTCCGAAGGACCAATTATATATCCATGATGAGGAATGCTGTCCATGTGGATCAGGAAAGCATTTCGAGGATTGCTGCAAAGGAAAGCGGGATGCAGGACCTGTAGTATCAAAGAAACCGCCAGAAGTTCTTATCATGGAACAAATGCGCAGAAGCTTGCAGCAAAACAAAGTCTGCCTGCACCCGGACCAGGCTGGTTGCAAAGGCCGGATAAAAGAAGCACACGCCCTTCAGAACCACAAAATAATATCCATGCTTGCAAGCGAGGACAACCATGTAATTATGCAGGACTCGACAAAACAGCCCCTCGTTTTGGATCAGGATCCTGCCAATCCAATTCTTATTGTTCCGTTCAGTCGAGTCAGTGGCAATAAGGCAACAACGCAAAACTGCTTTTGCGATTTCCATGATACCAAGGTGTTTAATGTGATTGAGGCGGGTGCTCCCGATTTTGATCCTACGAACGAAGAAATGGCATTTGTATATGCTTACAAAGCTTTCATTTTTGAGTACGCAAAGCAGCGACATCTGATGAAAACAATGCGAGAAGCATTCTCAAAAAGGCCACAAGTTTTTTCTCTTCCAGAACAAGTAAAAGCATACCGAGTGCAGAGCCTTCGAATGAATGAGTTTGAACGAGTCAAGGTTCATTATGATAGGGAAATCATGGCGGGGATGCACTGCGGTGTGAAAACGGTTGTTATAAAAATCCCATACAAGATTGGCTTTGCAAACTATGCCTATGTTGCACCTGACTTTGATCTTGATGGAAAAAGGCTTGATACAGTTGACGATACTGGGATAATGCATCGTCTGTCTGTTACAGTTTTTCCAGAGACCAATCAATCTTATATTTTACTGAGCTGTTTAGATACGGAAGAGACTTTTTACCGTTCCTTCTTTCAGTCGATTCGTAGTGCAAATTTGAATGTGATTCTTTTCTACTTTAATTTGATTCTTCCACTATTTTCAGAGAATATAGTTCTAAGCGAAGAATTGTGGAATAGCCAGGATGAGAACGGGAAAGTTGGGCTGACACACATGGCTAATCTGACAGGGGATGATCAGCTTAAACTTAGTCAGGTGCTGGGTATGGCCCTGCGAAACGCAGCAAAACAGAAGAATTTCGATTACTCAAACCGTATGGGATTTGATTTGTTTCAAAAGCTTGATGGGAACAGTCCATGATGACCGTGGACTTCTTAAGCATAGTTTTTTGATTTCCACCCGCCTTTTAGAAAAAAGCCTTATGCTTGCGTTCTGCAAGTATAAGGCTTAACAAAAAACTGATATTATCCGCCTACACTATCCCTTACACGCAGAAATCTTTCGGATAGTGAAAAATATCCTTGACAAATCGCGTGCCAGTCCGCAGACTGGTGTGGCAATCCGTTCTCTCTTAAAATGCCGGTTGTTGGGCATCCCATGGGGGACGGATTGCCACACCAGTGACATCGGTCACTGGTTCGCAATGACAGTTCCTCTATTTGTACAGTTTCCTACACAATTTCACTGATGCCCTGATTCTGCATTTCCTTCGCCGCGTCATACAGGGCGCAGGCGGCCTGGGCCCGGGTCATGGGCAGCTCCTCAGGCGTGATGCAGGATTCCTCCCGGTTCAGGGCGTTTTTCAGCATCACATCCGCTTCCGCCGCGGTGATGGGGCTGTCCGGCTCAAAAACCTGCTGGTTTTCAAGGCCCTCTGTCAGGCCGGAGCGCACTGCCGCGGCAAGATAGGGCTGGAGCCACTGAGGGATGTCATCGGTGTAGCCGGTCTGGGTCAATTCCTCGTCAACGGGAATGTCCAGCGCCTTTACCAGCATAGTCACAAATTCTCCCCGGGTTACGGCACGTTCCGGGGAAAAGCAGGCGAAGGAACCAACGGTCTCCCCGGTGAAAATGCCGGTCTGCTTCATCCACTCCGCCGCGAAGCGGCAGTCCCTCCCGGCGGTGTCCGTATACTGGGTGGCATCGCTGGGTTTCAGGATGGTGATGGTCACGGTGGCCTCCCGTGACACTTTGCCTGCCGGATCGGCAGCGGTGAAGACGAAGGAATCCACGCCTACCTTATTCTTTTTCGGAGTATAGGTGAATCTTCCGTCCTCGGAAATCGTCACCGTGCCCCTTCTGGGCTGGCGAGTAACGGTATAGGTCAGGGGCTGATTCTCCGGGTCGGACACCTTGAGTTTCCCGGAATTCGGCAGATTCTTATAGGTTTCCAGGGTGGAATCCTCCGCCACCGGGGGCTTATTCTCCTTGCCCCGGATGGAAATGGTCATCACCGCCCCCTCGTCCACCCGGCCGGGGTAGATGGGAAGATACCCCACCTCCATGGTTCTGTCGATTTCCGTATCCAGCGGGCAAAGGGTCATCTGGGAGAGCTGCTGGGCGGTGAGCACATCCCCCTCCCGGAGAACACGGCTTCCCAGCATCAACGCGCCCATCTTTTCCGGCAGGTCGGTGATGCAGATTCCGGCGATTTCCTCATCGGAAAAGTCCCCGGTGCCGAAGCAGTAGGTGCTGCCGCTGTCCACCTCCACTGCGTAGGCCCCGACGCAAAGCCCGAAGACGCAGCAAAATGCGCAGAGCAAAGCAAGAAAACGAGTGTTAGTCATGAAAAATACCTCCAAACATTGCGTTCGGAGGTATTGTTTGCCATCTCTGGCAGAATTATTCATGTTTTTTAAGGCCCTGCAGGCAGAAGGGCAGCTCCATGCGGTTTGCTTCCAGAAGGACCTTGTCCCGGAGGATGGTCTCGGCGTCTCCATCCGCAACAATCGCGCCGTGGGACAGGAGGATCACCCGCTGGCAGGTATCCAGAATCATATCCAGATCGTGGGAGGCAATCAGCTTGGTCTGAGGCAGGCGGTTGATGGTGTTGATCACCGTCCGGCGGTTCACCGGGTCAAGGGCCGTGGAGGGCTCGTCCATGAGAATCATTTCCGGCTCCATGGCGAGGATGGTGGCGATGGCCGCCATCCGTTTTTCGCCGCCGGAAATCTTGTGGTTGTGCCGATGCTTGAGACTTTGCAGCCCCAGCTGGGAAAGCACAGCATCCACCCGCTTTTCCGTCTCCTCTTTGCTCAGGCCATAGTTCCGGGGGCCGAAGATCATGTCCTCATAGACCGTGGGCATGAACATCTGGTTGTCGGAATCCTGGAGCACAAACCCAATTTTCCGGCGAATTTCCGCCAGATTTTCCTTCTTCATGGGCAGGCCGTCCACCTTGATCTCCCCACTGCCGGAGATCAAGCCCAGCATCAGCTTCATGATGGTGGATTTGCCCGCGCCGTTGGCGCCGATCAGGCCCACCGTCTCGCCTTTCTGGATGGAAAAGCTCAGATTTTCCACCACCGGGGCCTCCCCATAGGAAAAGGACACATTCTGAAATTCAATCATACGCTTACCTCACAAACAGTCCGCCCAGCAGCGCCGGAAGATTGACCCACCGGGCGCACACAAAGGCCAGACAGCAAACAACCGTAAACCCAATGCCGGATACGCCGCATTTTGGCACCTCGGCATAATAGTATTCCCCCCGGAAGCCCCGCAGGAGCATACTGTGGTACAGCGCCTCCGCCCGATCCATGCTCCGCAGCAGCAGCTGCCCCAGAAAAGAACCCCAGGCGGAAATGTGAATCCCCTTCTGCCCGGGCGCCCGGAGGCTGTAGGCCTCCGTCATGACAGCAACCTCCTCCATCATGACGCCGATGTAGCGGTAGGTCAGCAGCAGCAATGTCACTAAGATGTCCGGCACATGAAGCATCCGCAGGGCGGCGCAGAGGGTATCGATGGAGGTGGTGGCAATCAGCAGAAAGGACGCCATCAGGGAGAAAACACCCTTGAGCATCAGCGTCACCATGGACACCATGCCGCCGGTGATGATTATTCCGCCCAGCTGGATCAGCGGCGTGTGATCAAGGAAGGGGTTTACCAGTCCCACGGCGCACACCAGCGGCAGAACAATGCGCAGCTTGTGAAAGCACAGCCCCACGGGAATCCCCGCCGCCTGAAACAGCAGCACCGGGTAGAGCACCATCACCACCAGCGCGGACAGGTCGTACTTGGGAAACGAGACCACAACCGCAATATAGAAAATCGTCACCAGAAGCTTACACAGTGGATTCAGGCGGTGCACCGGGGAGGAAAGCGCCGCCAGCTCGTCCATTTCCCGCAGCTCCTGCTGGGCGTTGTTCAGCTTATCCATAGAAAATCCTCGTAAAAGCAGGTCAAATCGTGTCAACTTGATACAGTAAAGGAGAATTTAATTGAGAATTGACAATGAACAATTGACAATTGTGGTATCCCTTCGGGATGATTAAAAACAAACCACAGCCGTGAAATACCCGCAGGTTTTCCGAAGGATCCTGCCATATATGACATTTTTTAATTGTCCCGCAGGGACTCCTTAATTGTCAACTGTCAACTGTCAATTGTCAATTAAAGAACAATTTACTGTATCAACATTGGTCTCTATTATAGCACAGATTTCACCATTTTACATCCCTTTTCCCAGAAAGTTTTCAGCAAAAAATCGCCCCCGTGCGGTAAGCACGGGGGCGATGAAGCTCAAACAGTTCTCTTTTCTACTCAATTACAGCAGGGTAGCGAAGTGCTTGATGGTGCGGCACATCTGAGAAACATAGGAGTTCTCGTTGTCGTACCAAGAAACGACCTGAACCTGGGTCTTGCCATCAGGCAGAGCGCAGACCATGGTCTGAGTGGCATCGAACAGGGAGCCGAAGCGCATGCCGATGATGTCGGAGGAGACGATCTCATCCTCGTTGTAGCCGAAGGACTCGGTAGCAGCAGCCTTCATGGCAGCATTGATTTCGTCCTTGGTGACGGACTTGGCGCAGACAGCGTTCAGAATGGTGGTGGAGCCGGTGGGGGTGGGAACACGCTGAGCAGCGCCGATCAGCTTGCCGTTCAGCTCGGGGATGACCAGGCCGATGGCCTTGGCAGCACCGGTGGAGTTGGGAACGATGTTCACAGCACCAGCACGGGAGCGGCGCAGGTCGCCCTTACGCTGGGGGCCGTCCAGGATCATCTGGTCGCCGGTGTAAGCGTGGATGGTGCACATAATGCCGGACTCGATGGAAGCCAGGTCATTCAGAGCCTTGGCCATGGGAGCCAGGCAGTTGGTGGTGCAGGAAGCGGCGGAGATGATGTGGTCGTCCTTGGTCAGGGTCTCGTGGTTGACGTTGTAAACGATGGTGGGCAGGTCGTTGCCGGCAGGAGCGGAGATAACGACCTTCTTGGCGCCGGCGTCGATGTGAGCCTGAGCCTTCGCCTTGGAGGTGTAGAAGCCGGTGCACTCCAGAACAACATCCACACCCAGCTCGCCCCAGGGCAGCTCGGCAGCGTTGGCCTTGGCGTAGATGGTGATCTTCTTGCCGTCAACAACGATGTTGTCCTCGCCGGCCTCGACGACATGGCCCTGAGCAGCGTAGTTGCCCTGAGTGGAGTCGTACTTCAGCAGGTGAGCCAGCATCTTGGGGGAGGTCAGATCGTTGATGGCAACAATCTCGAAGCCCTCAGCACCGAACATCTGACGGAAAGCCAGACGGCCGATACGGCCAAAACCGTTAATTGCAACTTTGACAGACATGGTAATTCCTCCATTTTTATTACTGCCTACGGCAGCAAATTTACTTTTTTATGTACGCATTCGATATCACCGTACGGATTTATGATACCATACCCTTCCAGTGTTGTAAACTGTCAATTTTGTACAAATCCGACTTTTGATAACATTTTTTCGGTGCAAACTGCTCATATAATTTTACGGCAGTTTTACCGTGGACATTTGTCCGCAAATTGCGTACAAAAAGAGCAGAAAACCGAAGCTTTCCGCTCTTTTGCATCTCAGTATTCCACCGAACCGTCTGCGGGAAGAATGGCGATGTAGGTGTTTCCAACGCCGATTTCCAGCTCCTGCCCATCCTCGGTGTAGAAGTTGAAGGGTTCCCGCTCTCCGGCGCAGGTCCAGGTAATGGGGATCAGCTTACCGCCGTTTGCATAGTAGCCGGTGCCGCCGGCATCAAAGTCGGCATAGTGATACAATCCCTCATTGGTCACATCGGCAGACAGGATCAGTACGTTGGTGAAGGCCTCGGTCTCGCCGGAGATCTGATCCTGCATGATCTTGCCGTACTGCTTCCAGGCGTACTTTCCCAGCTCCTCGTCATAGAGCATGATGGTATCCTTCTTGGCCTGCTTGTAGTTTAAGTGAATGGTGATTTCCGGGGCATCCACACCGCCCGCAGGCACACCGTCCTCGGTAAAGCGGAAGCCATAGTCCCGCTCCAGGCTCATGCTGTAGCCGGCGTACTCGGCGTACTCCTTCAGGCCGGAGCCAATGGCGAACAGGCTGTTCTCATAAGAACGCTTGTACTCCTTATCCCGGTAGGATGTCGTGACATACTGGGTCACCTTCTCCCAGTTTTCTATGTTGAAGTTCTCGATGTTCCGCTCCAGCGCGTCATTGAGCGCGGTGTGGGAGCCGCCGGCATGGGCAACGATCAGGCCATAGTGTTGGGCCAAGTCGTTGAAAATGGGGCGGGTGGAACGAATGGAGCCGATGGCTTCCACATCCTCAACGTTGCTGAACAGGGCCAGGCAGCGCACGATATTGTTCATGTTGACGTAAGACTCAAACACCACATCCGCCTTGCACAGGTTCACATGAGGAATATTCTCCTGCATATTGCTGATGGTGCAGGCAAACAGGCGGTCGGTATACGGCTCGTCAATGATTTCACCGTTCAGAGGATTGCGGTAGACTGGCGGCTCCGTGGCTTCCGTAGTGGGTTCGGTAGTGGGTTCTTCGGTGGTCTCGGGAACCGTCGTGGCGGGCTGGGTCGCCTCGACCTTGGGTGCCTCGGTCTTTCCACCGCCGCAGCCGCACAGCAGCAGCGTCAGAATCAGCGTCAGCGCAATGATTCGTTTCATTCTTCTCATCCTTTCAGATTTACGGTCATTTTTATGGTAAATTGCCGAAAATAGCAGTTTATCAGTGAGTACTAATCGGCTTTATTCAACAAGCTGACAAATCGGAATTTGTTGCACCGTAGGGCTTATGTCATAACCCCGCCCTACGCATTGGTAAATTCCAATTGTCCATCCCGCTGCGTCAGCCAGATATGCGTTAATCAGGCGATTCCTCCGCAGCTTCCTCAACGCGGATATCCTCCATGTTCTTGCCCATGGAATAGTAGAACACATTGTCCCGGGCAGGGTTCAGATCCGGCAGCTCGCCCCGATGGGCGTACACGTTGTAGTAGCCGAACATCAGCGGGATGATTCGTCCGTCCTCCGCCAGCTTCTGGTAGAAGTTGTAGAAGTTGCCGGTGTCCTCCAAAGCCTTCAGGCACATATTGTAGAGAATCTCGTGGGCAAGGCCGCCCCGGCCCATTTCGCCGTAGGGGCGGAAGAACTCCGTTAAGTCCATGTCCGGGCTGAGCCGGGTCATACCCAGATACATGTCGTAGCTGCCCGCCACGACGATGTTCTTGAACGTGGAGCTGTTGGCTTCCAGCGTGGTGCAGGGCAGGCCCATATCCGTCAGATTGGAGGCTATCTCCCGGGCAATTCGGGTACGGGCGGAGTCATCAGAGTTCACCAGCAGCCGCAGCTGCTTATCCTGACCATCCTTCTGGGGAATTCGGTAAGCGGACAGCCTGTCGATAAATTTTAAGGGATCATAGGCATATTTCGCCGCCAGGCTCTTGTTATAGAAGGATTCCGTAGGCGGACAGGGCAATGTCACCGGGTACACCAGCCCCTTATACGCGGATTGGGCCAGAGATTCCCGATCCAGACCGTAGGTCAGGAAGGTTCGCAGAGTACCGTCGTCAAAGTGCTCGGAATAGAGAATGTTGCAGCCAATGTAGAGCATATAGCCGCTCTCAATCTCCCACAGCTCATAGTCGCAGCGGTATTCGGCGAAGGAGTCGCTCATGGGATTGGTGCATACCACGCTGACGGAATTCTCTCCATTAAACTGGAAGGCGTCCCGGACCTCAGCGGGGCTGCTCACCGGCACCAGATTGATGGTCAGATCCCGGGCGGGAATTTTCAGGCCGCCGCACCACCAGTCGGGATCCCGCTGCAGCGTAGCGCCGCCGCTGTTCTCCACAAAGACATAGGGGCCGCTGCCGGTGGGAATCTGGCCGGGGGCGGTCAAGTCCGCATCCGAAGCCTTCACAATGGGCACATCCAGCAGAATCGGCAGATTCTGGAAATCCGTGTCCATCTGGAACAGGATACCCCCGTCCGCCGTGGCTTCCACATTCAGCAGATGCTTATAGAAGCGGTATTTATAATAGTCATTCTCCATGGCCCGCTGGTAGGACACCACCACATCGTTGGTCGTGACCCTGGAGCCGTCGGAGAAGGTTGCGTTTTCCTCCAGATAAAAGGTCCAGTTTCGGTTATTGGAGGAGACCTTGTAGCTGGAGCAGAGAATCGGGGTCGCGTTCTTCTTGCTGTCCACGGCGAACAGGCCCTGATACATCAGCGACATCAGCACCCGGTTGGTGTAATCGCTGCCGAAGATGGGATTCAGGGATCGGTCGGGGTAGTAGGCCAGCACCAGATTCTGGTCTTCCTCCTTCTCTTCCGCTTCCGTGGCCTCCTCGTCTTCTCCCAGAATGGCATCGCCGGTGGCAACGTAGCCGGAATTGTCAATACGTCGGGAGCAGCCCGGCAGCAGGGCCATGAGCAGCGCCAGCGCCAGAAGCAGGCAGATCGTTCGTTTCATCGGCATACCTCCTCGCAGCAGATAACCGCGCCCTGAGAGCCTCGCTGGCCCTGACTTGCCCTGTGAGACCAGAAGCGGTCACACTGGCAGTAGGTGCACGCATCACTAATCTCGATGTGCCGCACACCGGCCCGGCTCAGGGAAAGGGCGTTGATGCCCTTCAGATCCAGATGATATTTTTCGCCCCGCTTTTCGATGAAGGCCTCCGCTTCCGGGCCGTAGGCCTCCAGCATGGCGGCGGGTACATCGCCGTCGGTCTCAAAGTGGCACTGGGCAATATTGGGCCCGATGGCGGCGCGGATATTCTCAGGCTTACAGCCGAAATTTTTAACCATGGCTGCCACGGTCTTCCCGCCGATGTCCTGAGCCGTGCCCCGCCACCCCGCGTGGGCCGCGCCCACCGCCCCGGTGACAGGGTCGTGCAGGAGGAGCGGCGTACAGTCGGCGGTGAACACCAGCAAGGTCACGCCGGGGGTATTCGTCACCAGCGCGTCACACTTGGGGTAGTCCCGGTGACAGAACCCGGCGCAGTCCTTATCTGTCACCACGCGAACGATATCGGAGTGAACCTGTAAGGTCATCACCAGTTTTTCCGGGTCAAAGCCCACAGCCGCCCCAAGACGGCGCAGGTTTTCCTCCACGTTTTCCATGGTGTCGCCCCGCCCGACAGCCAGGTTAAGGCTATACTGGGTGCCCGTGCTGACTCCGCCAAAGCGGGTGGTGAAGCCGTGGGGAACGGTGATACCCTCGGCGTATAGGTACTCTAAATTGCCAATCTTTCTTGTTTCTATCGACATTCTGGTTCTCCATCGGAGTTGACAGTTGATAGTTGACAGTTGATAGTTATGAAAGCATCTCTCGGTAATGGTTCAATAACTGTCCACTGTCAACTGACTTTTATTCGGCCAGCTTATCCTTCTGCATACAGCACTTCTTATACTTCTTGCCGCTGCCGCAGGGGCAGGGGTCGTTGGGGCCGACCTTTTTTCCGGCGTTGCGGACGGGCTGCTTCTTGACGGTGGCAGCCGCTGCCCCGGCGGCACCGGTTTCCTTGGCAACCTTCTCCCGCTTGACCTCTTGGTTGGTGCGCAGCTGCACCAGGAACATCCGGCGGATGGTCTCCTCCTTGATGGCCCGAATCATGGCCTCGAACATCTGGAAGCCCTCTTCCTTGTAGGCCACCACCGGGTCATGCTGACCGTAGGCCCGCAGTCCGATGCCCTGCTTCAGATCGTCCATGGCATCGATGTTGTCCATCCAGTATTCGTCCACCACCCGGAGCATGACCACACGCTCCAGCTCCCGCATGATGGCGGGGGTGTAGGCAGCTTCCTTGGCTTCGTAGGTGTGCCGGGCAATCTCAACGACAACGTCAGATACTTCCGCCGCGCTCTTGCCCAGAAGCTGATTGCTCCGGCTTGACAAGGTGCCCTTGGCAAAGTAGATGCCCTCCATGGCGGCAGCCAGACGGCGCAGGCCATCCTCATTTGCCACGCCGCCGTTGTCAGCAAAGGCATCGGTTACCGCGGAGGATACCACATCCCGCAGCATGGTCATCATATTCTCCCGCAGGTCTTCGCCGTCCAGCACCTTCTGCCGCTGGGCGTAGATGACCTCCCGCTGGGTGTTCATCACGTCGTCGTACTCGAGGACGTTCTTTCTGGCCCGGAAGTTCCGGGACTCCACGTTCTTCTGGGCATTTTCCACGGCATTCGACAGGATTTTCGCGTCGATGGGGGTGTCCTCGTCCAGACCCAGCGTGTCCATCATGCCCATGACCTTGTCGGTGGCAAACAGCCGCATCAGATCGTCCTGCAGGCTCAGGTAGAATCGGCTCTCACCGGGATCGCCCTGACGGCCGGAACGGCCCCGCAGCTGGTTGTCGATGCGGCGGGATTCGTGGCGCTCGGTGCCGATAATGAACAGGCCGCCAGCGGCGCGAACCTTGTCGGCCTCGTCGGCAATGGATGCCTTGTACTTTTTCAGAAGCTCCTTGTACTGTGCCCGCACCGCCAGAATCTCTGGATTCTCGGTCTCGGCGTAGGAGTCGGCTTCGCTGAGCAGCTCCTCGGGCAGGTCGGTCTTCGCCAGCTCCGCTTTGGCCAGGAAGTCGGCGTTGCCGCCCAGCATGATATCCGTACCACGGCCCGCCATGTTGGTGGCGATGGTCACCGCGCCGAATTTACCGGCCTGGGCCACGATCTGAGCCTCCTGCTCGTGGTGCTTGGCGTTCAGCACGTTGTGGGGGATGCCTTCCCGCTTCAACATTTTGCTGAGCAGTTCGCTTTTCTCAATGGAAATGGTGCCCACCAGTACCGGCTGGCCCTTGGCGTGACATTCCTTCACCTGCTCCACAATGGCCCGGTACTTGCCGTTTTCGGTTTTATACACCACATCGGGGTGGTCAATGCGGATAACCGGCTTGTTGGTGGGAATCTCCACCACGTCCAGAGAATAGATGGCGCCGAATTCCTCCTCCTCCGTCAGAGCCGTGCCGGTCATGCCGGACAGCTTGTCGTAGAGCCGGAAGAAGTTCTGGAAGGTGATGGTCGCCAGGGTCTTGCTTTCGCTGGCCACGTTCACGCCTTCCTTGGCCTCAATGGCCTGATGCAGGCCCTCGTTATACCGGCGACCGTACATGAGACGGCCGGTAAATTCATCCACGATGATGATTTCCCCGTCCTTCACCACATAGTCGATGTCCTTTTTCATCAGGCCCCGGGCCTTCATAGCCTGATTGATGTGGTGGGAAAGGGTGGTATTCTCCGCGTCCGCCAGATTTTCAACGCCGAAGAATTTCTCGGCCTTGGCAATGCCGGAGGCGGTGAGGGACACGGTGCGGGACTTTTCGTCCACAAAGTAGTCGCAGTCGTAGTCGTCGTGGACTTCCTTGTCCTCGGTTTTGGCAAAGACCTGCTTGCGCAGGGTGGAGACAAACCGGTCCGCCATCTCGTACAGGTGGGAGGAATCCTCGCCCTTGCCGGAGATGATCAGCGGGGTACGGGCCTCGTCGATGAGGATGGAGTCCACCTCGTCCACGATGGCGAAGGCATGGCCCCGCTGCACCAGCTCCTGCTTATAAATCGCCATGTTGTCCCGGAGGTAGTCAAAGCCCAGCTCGTTGTTGGTGCAGTAAGTAATGTCGGCTGCGTAGGCCTCCCGGCGCTGGGCGGGGGTCATACCCGGAATCACCAGGCCGATGGTCAGGCCCATGTAGCGGTAGACCTTGCCCATCCACTCGGACTGATATTTGGCGAGGTAGTCGTTGACGGTGACCACATGGACGCCCCGTCCGTTCAGAGCGTTCAGGTAGCAGGGCAGGATGGCAACCAGGGTCTTACCCTCGCCGGTCTTCATTTCGGCGATGCGGCCCTGATGGAGCACGATGCCGCCGATCAGCTGGACAGGATAGGGGCGCATGCCCAGCACCCGGTCGGCAGCCTCCCGGATGGCGGCGAAGGCCTCGGGCAGCAGGTCATCCAAGGTCTCGCCATTTTCCAGCCGCTGCTTAAACTCGGCAGTCTTGCCCCGGAGGGCTTCCTCGCTGAGCTGCCTGTAAGGCTCCTCCAGCGCCAGAATCTTGTCCACCGTGGGCTGGATTTTTTTCAGCTCCCGCTGGGAGCGGGTGCCGAACAGTTTTTCAAAAAGTCCCATGGAAATCTCCTTAGCAGAAGTATTATCAGTTATCAATCTGAGGTATTATACCACAGCTTAATAGGGAAGAAAAGTCGAAATTGTGAACAATCTTCCCATCTTTTCGATGGCATTATCTTACGGATGCGAAAAATGCCTCGATTTCCTCCTTTTTCGCCAGTACCCGGCCCTGCTGGAAGGCGGGCTTGCCACCGCCCCGGCCATGAAGCGCCGCCGTCATGGCCTTGCACATGGGGCGCAGATCCCCTTCCTTCGCGGCAAGGCAGAAGCCGAAGCCTTCCTCCCCACTGCCGCTGAACACCGCCGCCCAGCCGCCGCACACCGCGGCAATGGCATCCGCCAGCTCCCGCAGCCCCGTGCCGTCCAGATTGTCCTCAAAATGGAGCACATTTCCGGCGCTTTGATATCCGGCGGCGGTCTGGGCAAACAGCTTGCGCTGCACGCCGGTCAGCTGGAATTTGAGATTTGCCAGCTGGTCGTTCATCCGCTGGGCCGCCGCGCCGGTTTCGAATATTTTAGCCGAAAAAGCTTGGGAAACCAGCTTATTCTGGGCGTAAGTCCCATTCAAAATCCTCATCGCCCGACCGCCGCAGGCCATCTCCATCCGGGTGCCGCCCCGGAAATTCACGGCGGAGAACAGTTTAATAAGGCCGATTTCTCCCGTGGCGCTGACGTGGGTGCCGCAGCAGGCGCAGCAGTCATAGCCCGGAACCTCCACAATCCGCACAGGCCAGGGAAGCTGCTTTTTCGTGCGGTAGTGCACCTTGGGCAGTTCTTCCTCGGAAGGATACCAGACCCGCAGGGGGAGATTCTCCCACACCGCGCCGTTGGCCTCCGCTTCAATTTCCGCCAGAGCCTCCTCGGGAATCACGCCGTCAAAGTCGATGGTTGTCACATCCGCGCCCATATGGAAGCCGGTGTTGTGATAGCCAAAGCGGCGGTGGATGATGCCGGAGACGATGTGCTCGCCGCTGTGCTGCTGCATCCGATCAAAACGACGCGCCCAGTCGATGCGCCCTTCCACCGTCTGTCCCGGCTGGAGCGGCTTTTCGCACAGGTGCACCACCGTTTCGCCCCGCTCCCGGGTATCCAGAACCCGGACACCGCCTAAGATGCCCGTGTCCGCCGCCTGTCCGCCGCCCTCGGGATAGAAGGCCGTGGCATCCAGCGTCACCTCATAGCCCTTTTCCGTGGACGTGCAGGTCCAAACCCGAGCGGAAAAGGCCGATAAATGAGAATCTTCATAGTATAATTTCCGGGTCTGCATTTCGTTGCCTCCCTGATTCAGTAACGAAGAATTTAATTGACAATTGTGGTACCCCTTCGGGATGATTAAAAATAAACCACAACCATGAAATACCCGCAGGTTTTCCGAAGGATCCTGCCATATACGACATTTTTAATTGTCCCGCAAGGACTCCTTAATTATCAATTATCAACTGTCAATTGTCAATTAAAGAGCAATTTATCTCTCAATTTATGATTGTCGTATTTTTCATTGTATCATGGAAACGCGCGAAAAGCAACGCTTTCATCAGTTTACATAATACAAATTCGCATTTTTCAGGAATTTTACTTTGCATTTTCCCGATATTGTTGTACAATAGGGAAAACTGTCAAAACGAGGTGATGACAATGCCCGCTAATTTCGCCCACTACCGCTTCGGCAAGCTGGCGCTCCCCACACTGCCCGCTTCCGCCCGTCAGTGCATCGGCCGCTTCCGCCGGATGTACGACATCGGTCTGCATGGGCCGGACATTCTGTTCTACTACAATCCCATCATGGAGACCCCTGTGGGCCAGCTGGGCCACAGCTACCATACCTGGAGCGGCCAGAAATTCTTTGAACAGGCCTGTAAACAGGCGGATTCCGAAGCCGCCCGGGCCTATCTGTACGGTCTGCTGGGCCACTACTGTCTGGACTCTCTGTGCCACCCCTATGTGAACCAGCTGGTGGATATCGGCGAGGTTCGGCACAGCGCGCTGGAGTCTCAGCTGGAGCGCCGTCTGCTGCTGGCTGATGGAGAAGCCTCCCCCGCCACCTTCGATATGAGCAAGCGACTGAAGCTGACCCGGGGCGAGTGCATGACCGTGGCCCAGTTCTACCCGCCTGCCACCGGCGCGAACATCAACCGCAGCATGAAGCTCATGCGCCTGTGTACCCATTTCCTCGCCAGCCCCAAGCGGGCCCAGCGGGAGAAGCTGCTGGGCCGGGTCAAGCCGGAGCTTTGCGACATCTTCATTCCCGAGGCGGAAAATGAGGACATGTCCTTGTATGTGGACGAGCTGGTGGAGCTGTACGGTCAGGCGCTGGAGCGCTTCCCCCGAATGGTGGAGGAGCTTCTGGCACATATGAAAGACGGCTCACCCCTGGGTGAGGACTTCGCCCCCACCTTCGGCTGATGGGAGAAGATAGAAATGGAGAAAAAATTCAAACTCACACCGCTGGAAAAAAGCTGGATTCTCTACGATGTGGGCAATTCCGCCTTCATTCTGCTGGTGGCCACGCTGGTTCCCATTTTCTTTAACGCCCTGGCGAAAAACGCCGGGCTGAACGACGACCTTTACATGAGCTACTGGGGCTACGCCGGCTCCATCGCCACCATTCTGGTAGCCATTCTCGGCCCCATTTGCGGCACACTGGCAGACCGCAGAATGAAAAAGCAATTCTTTATTGTGACCATGCTGGCAGGCGTGGCATGCTGCGCAATGCTGGGCTTCGCCCCGGGCTGGCTGTCCTTCCTGTGCCTGTTCATTCTGGCCCGGGTTGGCTACTCCTCCAGCATTATCTTCTACGACTCCATGCTGCCGGAGGTCACCTCTGACCAGCGGATGGACAAGGTGTCCTCCATGGGCTTCGCCTTCGGCTACATCGGCTCCGTGATTCCCTTCATTGCGTGCCTGATTCTGGTGCTGATGCCGGACACCTTCGGCCTGAGCGCGGGAAGCGCCATGGTCATCGCCTTCCTGATTACCGCCCTGTGGTGGGTTGCCTGCACCGTTCCCCTGCTGCGGCGCTACAGGCAGACTGCCTTCGTCACCGCCGAAAAGAGCCCCCTGCTGGATTCCTTCCGGCAGCTGGGCCGCACCATCCGGGACGCAAAAAAGGAAAAACACATTTTCCTGTACCTGCTGGCCTTTTTCTTCTTCATTGACGGCGTGTACACCATCATCGACATGGCTACCGCCTACGGCACCGCCCTGGGGCTGGACACCACAGGCCTGCTGCTGGCGCTGCTTGTCACCCAGATTGTGGCCTTCCCCTGCTCCATCATTTTCGGGCGGCTTTCCACAAAGTACGACACCGGGCTGCTGATCAAGGTCTGCATCTGCGCCTATACCTTTGTGGTTCTGTTCTCCGTGTTTATGGTCAGCCAGTGGCAATTCTGGCTGATGGCAGTCATGGTGGGCATGTTCCAGGGTGGTATTCAGGCTCTCAGCCGCAGCTACTTGGGCAAAATCATCCCCCCGGAGCGCAGCGGCGAATTCTTTGGCCTCATGGACATTTTCGGCAAGGGCGCGTCCTTCATGGGCATGACGCTGGTCTCCGTGGTGAGCCAGCTCACCGCCGGCATCCGGCTGAACGTCTTCGGACTGACCCTGCAGAACGAAAACATTGCCGTTTCCTCCCTGATTTTCCTGTTCGCCATCGGCTATGCGCTGTTCTGCAAGGCGGATAAGCTGAACAAACATCGCCGTTAAACCCTGGAAAGGACGCTTCCCAATGATGAAATGGATTCGCGAAAACTGCCTGTCCCCTGCGGAGCCGCTGCGGCAGGAACCGCCCCTGCTCAAAGACCGGCGGCTGTTATTCTGCCTAATCAGCGTTCTGTGCTGGGGGCTGGTTGCCCACGGCTACGGGTTTCTGAACTGCAATTTCTCCCATGATTCCCTGAACGCCTTCTATGCCACACCCCGGGAAAACCAGTGGAAGCTGGAAAACGGACGCTTTATCGTCCCGGTTTACCGGGCGCTGTTCCGGGGCAGCTTCGCCCTGCCCTGGCTTGTGGGTCTGCTGGCACTGGTGTTCATCGGCCTGAGTCTGTACCTGATAGCAAGAATGCTGAAGCTTCGCAAGCCCTTGCTTCTGGTGCTGGCCGGCGGAATCCTGACAGTCAACCTGTCGGTCACTGCCCAGACCGCCACCTATATCCATGAGCTGGACTGCAACTATCTGGCCCTGCTGCTGGCGGTGGCTGCCGTATACCTGTGGTATTTCTATCGGGGCTGGCTGCCTTTTTTGGGGAGCACCGCGCTGATTTTCCTGTCTCTGGGCATTTATCAGAGCTTTTTTGCCACCGCGGCGGTTCTGATGATTCTGCTGAGCCTGAAGGAGCTGCATGAGGACGCGGATGTATCCAGCGTATTTCTGCGGGGGCTTCGGGGCATTGGAGCGCTGCTTCTGGCGATTGTTGGCTACTGCCTGTTCAACGCGATTCTGTGCCGACTGTTCCACCTGGCGCAGCCCTACGCGGCAGCCCAGTCCATCAGCATTCTCACCAGCCTGCCGAGCCTCATTGCGGGCACCTATTCCGACTTCTTCCAGGCCCTTCACAACCGGGCCTATCCGGATGGCTTCCGATTTGTGCTGTACGCAGTGGATCTGCTGCTGCTGGCGACGCTTGCTTTTGCCCTGGCCCAAAAGTGGAAGGAGCCGGTTCGTCTTCTTCTGATGGCTGTTCTGCTGTGCGTAATGCCCCTTGCCATGGATGTCACCTTCGTGCTGACTCAGGGGGATCAGGTTCATGAGCTGACCTATTACGCCGTATGGATGGTATGGCTGATCTATCTGCTGGTCACTTTCCACCCCGGTATTTGTCCGGTTTCGCGGCGCTGGCCCAGGGTCGTCTGCGTCTGCCTCGTCGGCATAATCCTGTGGCAGAACGTGGTATTCGCCAACACCGCCTACATGAAAAAGCAGGTCGCTGAAAAGGCGACCTACTCCACCATCACCCGTGTGCTGGATCGCATTGAGCAGCGGGAGGATTATGTCTACTGCGAGACTCCCGTGGCCTTCATCGGCACCGGCGGCGGCATCGCCTACCCCATGGAATATGGAAATATGCACCGGCTGGTGGGTCTGCACCTGAACGATTCCATCGGCGTGGACATTCCCTTTGACTTCTACAATGCCTATCGCGCCTATTTCCGCTATGTTCTGGACTATCCCATCATCCTGTGCTGGGAATCCAAATGGTGGGAGCTGCAAAGCAGCGAGAAAGTGGCGCAGATGCCCGCCTTCCCCCACCCGGACTGCATCCAGATGATTGACGGGATTCTGGTGGTGAAAATGGGGCCGGATGGTGAATAATACAAAATTCTTTTCTTGCAGCACAAACCTCCCTGAGAGCGGCGCTCCCAGGGAGGTTTCTTATGATACTTCCTATGTGCTATGCGCTTATCGGACGGATTTGGCGTATTCCGTGGGGGTAATGCCGAACTTCTCCTTGAATTGCCGGGAGAAATGGTGCACCGTGGAATATTGCAGCTCCGCGGCGATTTCCGTAAAGTTCAGGTTGTTCTCCCGGATCATCTGCTTGCTCTCCTGCAACTTGATGCGGCGGATATACTCGCCGGGGGAGATCTGCAGATTCTTGTGGAACAGCGCCGTGAGATAGCTGGGGCTCACATCCACCTGCCGGGCAACCAGCGGCACACTCAGCTTCTCCCGGATGTGGGAGGAAATGAACTGCTGGGCCTGCCGGATGATCTCGTTTTCCGAATGGACGGAATTGGCGGTTTGCAGCTTGCCGCCGGTAGGCGCGGTGATCTCCCGCATCAGCATCAGCAGCAGCAGATTCAGCTGGCTGAGAATGATGTCGCCGGAATAGGCGTCCATCCGCTCCTGCTCCTGGAGCATGGTCTGGAGCAACGACACCACCTTCTGGGGGGCGGAGAATTTGCGGTTCAGCAGCGGGACAAGGTCAGCCCCCTGAGTCGTGAAGGACAGGGTGACAAACCGAGGCGCCACACCGATATCGGCGTACTGCATATGCCACTGGCCGGGGCCGTATATCACCAGATCTCCCTGCTTCAGCAGCAGATCCTGACCGTCCGCCACGGAGTGCAGCGCGCCCTGATCCACATAGGTCAGCTCCGCCATGGGGTGGGACTCACCGGGGAACAGGAAGCCCTGCTCCTTCTCGTGGTAGAAGAAGGTATACAGCGCGTCCACCTGCAGCTGGTGATGCACCCGCTGGCTGTCCGCGCTGCGCTTGCCCACCGGCGCAGGTGCCTGGGCGCAGGACATTCTGGCGCTGGCTGGCCCAAGGAAGGGGCTGACGCAGAAGTAAACCCCGGATTTGACACATACGGGTTTATCCAGATAGTAGTCCTGATATTGCTGCCCGTCCAGACTCACGCTCAGCACGCTGGAGCCGGTGCCGTTGGTGAGCCAGGTGTCCGAATCCGCTCGGAAAACAACCGCCTCCGTCTGGGACAGGGGAAGCGTACTGGCCGTGGATCTATCGAAACCCTTGGCGCTCTGGGACCGCTCGGGCGGTACCGTGCCAAAGCCCTGAAAAGTTACCTGATTCAAATTTCGGATCATGGCTGATTCCTCCAAAAAATAATAACAGGGTCAAAGTAGCGACCCTGTTATTATACAAAAGAAAGTCGAAAATGGCAAACACTTTTCCGTAAAATAAGCCGTCGCTTTTTATACGAAAGTGGGGTTGCTTTTTTGGTACTAACGCTGGTACTCAAATTCGATATCGTAGATATCCACGGTATCGCCGTCGGCAATGCCCAGCTCCTCCAGCCGGGCAAAGAGACCGGCCTTGCGCAGCAGGGAATCAAAGTGGTTCCGGGATTCATAATCGTCAAAATTGATGTTCTCCACCAGCCGGGACAGCCACTCGCCGGTGACCATCCAGGTAGAGCCGTAGTGCTCAATCTCGAAGGCCGTGGGATCGGCAGGAGCAGCGATTTCCTCCACATATTCCGGCTCGTAAATGGTCACAGGGGGCAGCTCCCGAAGCTTCTGGGCCACCACCCGCATGAGGTTTTTGGTGCCCTGGGTGGTTCCCGCGCTGATTTCGTAGAGCTCGCAGCCCGCTTCCTCAGCAGCCTTGCGGAGCCGTTCCAGATTGTCGCTGTCCGGGGGCAGAAGGTCAACCTTGTTGGCAGCCACAATCATAGGACGGTCGCCAAGGTCAACGCTGTAGCTGTGCAGCTCCTGGCAGATAGCGTGGAAATCCTCCACAGGATCCCGACCCTCGCTGCCGGATACGTCCACCACATGCACCAGAAGACGGCAGCGGTCGATGTGCCGCAGAAAGTCGTGGCCCAGCCCTGCGCCCTCCGCCGCGCCCTCGATGATGCCGGGAATGTCCGCCATGACAAAGGACACGCCCTCGTCCACATAGATGACACCCAGGTTGGGAAACAGAGTGGTAAAATGGTAATTGGCGATTTTGGGCCGGGCGTTGGAGGTGACGCTCAGCAGGGTGGATTTACCCACGTTGGGAAAGCCTACCAGGCCCACATCCGCAAGGAGCTTTAATTCCAGAATCACGTCCCGCTCCTGTCCCCTAAGGCCCGCTTTGGCAAACCGTGGCACCTGCCGGGTGGGGGTAGCGAAGTGGGCGTTGCCCCAGCCGCCCCGTCCGCCCCGGGCGATGACATAATCCTCGCCGGTGGACATATCCACAATGATCTGGTTGGTTTCGGCATCCCGGACCACGGTGCCCCGGGGCACGTCGATGACCAGATCCTCGCCCCGCTTGCCCGCCATCTTCCTGCCCATACCGTTTGCACCGGCACTGGCCTGATATTTGCGCTTATAGCGGAAATCTAGCAGGGTGGACAGGTTGTCGTTGACATGGAGCACCACGCTGCCGCCATGACCGCCGTCACCGCCGTCGGGGCCGCCGGAGGCCACATATTTTTCCCGGTGGAAGGCCACCGCGCCGTCACCGCCCCGTCCGCCGATGACGGTGATGCGTACTTTATCTACAAACATAAAAAACCCCCTTTTGGCAGTTGACAGTTGATAGTTGACAGTTGACAGTTATGGTGTCCCTTCGGGACAATTTCAAAATTGAGAACGTTGGTATCGATTTGACCAAGTCCAGAATAGGATCACTGTCAACTGTCAACTGTTAACTGTCAACTAAAAAGAGCCGCCGCAGGTAGTTTGCGGCAGCTCTTTGCGTTTATTCGCTTACTGCTCAGCGTAAACGGAGCACTGACGGCGATCCTTGCCCTTGCGCTCAAACTTGACGGTACCGTCAACCAGAGCGAACAGGGTGTCATCCTTGCCGATACCAACGTTGGTGCCGGGATGGATGTGGGTGCCTCTCTGACGAACCAAAATGTTGCCAGCCAGCACGAACTGACCGTCAGCACGCTTCACGCCCAGACGCTTGGACTCAGAGTCACGGCCGTTCTTGGTGGAGCCGCCGCCCTTGTGGTGAGCAAAGAACTGAATACCAATCTTCAGCATGGTGTTACACCTCCAAAACTTCGATATAATCAGGATAATCGTCCCGCAGGGAGCACAGGTACACCAGCATACCGGCAAGCACTGCCTGGATGGTGTCCTCCTCGTCACAGACTGCGGGGAGGGTCAGGGTGATACGAGCCTGCTCGTCCTTGACCCGAACCTTGGCGTTGGCGCCGCACACATCGTTGATGGTGGCCTCCGCCATGGCAACCGCGGCAGACACGGCGGCGCAGACAATGTCGCTGCCGGATTCCGCGTAGCCGCTGTGACCCGAGATGCTGAATCCGTTAATACGGTCATTCTCGGTGAAAAACTCGCATCTTGTCATAAATTACAGAGCGATCTTGGTGATCTCCACCTTGGTGTAGGGCTGACGATGGCCGATGTGGCGCTTCTCGCCCTTCTTGGCCTTGTAGCGGATGATGTCGATCTTCTTGCCCTTGCCGTTCTTGACGACCTTGGCCTCGACAGCAGCGCCTTCCACCACGGGAGCGCCGATCTTGGTGTTCTCACCATCCAGCACAGCCAGAACCTGGTCGAACTTGACGGTAGCGTCAGCCTCCACGTTCAGCTTCTCGACGAACAGGACGTCGCCCTCAGATACGGTGTACTGCTTGCCACCGGTAACGATAACTGCTTTCACTTGTTTCACCTACTTTATATTGTGTAGTCTCGCTTTTGAGGCGTGATGCGGAGCGCACCAACTTAAGCCCCTTCAATGCGGCCTGTCTATTCTACCATTGCAAGCATAAAATGTCAAGAAGCATTTGGAGGTTTTTCTTGCGTTTTTCCCACAATTTTGCTATACTATCCGGGAAATCCGAATGTGTATTCTGCCGGAAAGGGAGGTGTGCGCTTCGTGAAAACCAAAACCTGGATTCTGCTTTTGAGTACGCTGTTTCTGCTCAGCCTGATCGGAAGCTTTCTTGTTCTGCGCCCTCAGCCGGACGCGGCGCAGGCCCAAGTTTCCAGCGGCGGAAAAGTAGTGAAAACGGTAAATTTGCGAGAAAATCAGCAGTTTACCATAACAGCCCCCAACGGCGGTGAAAACATGCTCACCGTCCGGGACGGTAAAATTGCTGTTACCGGGGCCACCTGCCCCGACCACTACTGCATGAAGCGGGGCTTCCGCGCTTCCGGCACGGACATCGTTTGCCTGCCGAATCAGCTGGTCATCCATTTCATTGGAGCACAAACCGTAGACGCGGCGGTGGGCTGACCTTGCCCCATTGGAAAAATGGTGGTATAGTTAGGATAACTAATTGACAATTGAAAATTGACAGTTGACAATTATCTCTGCGGTATTTTCAAACGTCCCGGAGGGACACCACAATTGTCAATTGTCAACTGTCCATTGTCAATTGAATGTCGGGGGTGTTGTATATGAAAATCCAATTCATCGGCGCGGCCCATGAGGTCACCGGCAGCTGCACGCTGCTGGAAGTGGGCGGGCGGTACTATCTGGTGGACTGCGGCATGGAGCAGGGCGCGGATATCTTCGAAAACGTGCCCCTGCCTGTCAATCCCGCCGCCATCGAGGCGGTGTTCCTGACCCACGCCCACATCGACCACTCCGGCATGCTGCCCAAGCTCTGCAAGGACGGCTTCACCGGGGCCATTTACGCCACAGAGGCCACCTGTGACCTGTGCCGCATCATGCTGCTGGACTCGGCCCACATTCAGGAGTCCGAGGCCCAGTGGCAGACCCGGAAGGCGGAACGGGCCGGTCAGCCCGCCATCCAGCCGGTGTATGACGTAAACGATGCCGCCGCTGCCATCCGGCTGCTGCGGCCCTGCCGGTACGGGGAGATTTTGCAGGTTGCCGAGGGCATCGTCCTGCGCCTGAACGACGCGGGGCACCTGTTAGGCTCCGCTTCCATTGAACTGTGGCTCACCGAGGGCAAGGAAACCCGAAAGATCGTATTCAGCGGCGACGTGGGCAACACCAATCAGCCCCTGATTAACGACCCCAAGCCCGTGGCGGAAGCGGATTATCTGGTCATCGAATCCACCTACGGCGACCGGCTTCACGAGAAGGTCCGGGGTGACGTGGTGTCGGAGCTGGCAGGCTATATCCAGAGGGCGCTGGATCAGGGCGGCAATCTGGTGATTCCCTCCTTCGCCGTGGGCAGGACTCAGGAAATGCTCTACGCCATTCGGGAGATTAAGCAGCGGGGGCTGATCAAAGGTCACGATACCTTCCCCGTGTATGTGGACTCCCCGCTGGCGGTGGAGGCCACCGGCATTTTCCTGCAATGCGATGAAGCGAATTTTGACGAGGAGACCTTGGCTGTCATCCGGCAGGGCATCAACCCCATCTGGTTTGACGGGGTGACTCTGTCCGTCTCCTCCGAGGAGTCGAAGGCGGTGAATTTCGACACCCGGCCCAAGGTGATTTTGTCCGCCAGCGGTATGTGTGAAGCGGGCCGGATCCGCCACCACCTCAAGCACAACCTGTGGCGAAGCGAGTGCATCATTCTGTTTGTTGGCTATCAGGCGGAGGGTTCTCTGGGCCGGAAGCTGCAAAACGGGGCCAAATCCGTCCGGCTGTTTGGCGAGGACATTGCCGTCAAGGCGGAAATCGGAACCCTGCACGGCACCTCCGGCCACGCCGACCGGGACGGACTGCTCCGCTGGCTGGCAGGCTTTGCCGAAAAGCCAAAAATGGTCTTTGTCAACCACGGCGACGAGGGAAGCTGCGAAGCCTTCCGCAAGACCTTGAAAGATCTGGGCTACCACGCCGAAGCCCCCTTCAGCGGCTCGGAGTACGACCTGCTCACCGGCAAGCCGGTGACCTTCGCCCAGGGCATCCGCATCAATCGTGAAGCCGCCTTCAAGGGAAGCCAGCGGGCAAAGCAGGTCTACGGCGATCTGCAGGCCGCGGCGGAGGCTCTGCTGGCGCTGGTGAAGACCCGGAAAGGCTGTACCAACAAGGACAACGCAAAGCTGGCGTCCCAGATCCGGGCGCTGACGGAGAAGTGGAAGAAATAAACAGGCTCCCCTCGCAGGGGAGCTGGCACGGCGTAAGCCGTGACTGAGGGGTGCCCCCATCGTCCGGCAGACACCCCTCAGTTTCGCTTCGCTCAACAGCTCCCCGAATTAGGGAGCCAAAATGAGCCTGCCCAAAAGGGCAGGCTCAAATTGCTGTTTTATCAGGCCTTCTCCAGAGCCAGGGTTCTGGTGGTCAGGTCGCAGACCTCGGCAGGTCCAAAGTACTGGATGGCGCCGGGATACAGGAAGCAGGTCTCCACGGCCCACTGGTCACGATGGGCAGCGAAGTACTGGAAGGGCTTGCCGTCCAGCTCGGTCAGGGCCTTGCGGATGACGGGCTTGTCCTGACCGTTGCGGCGCTCCATGTTCATCATCTTGGTGATGGGCATACCGCCGGCCACCCACTCCTCAGCAGGCTTGGACAGGTTGGAGACCTTGGACAGGTAGCCTGTGACACCGTACTGGATCAGCATGGCGGCGTTGTAGCCCAGGGAGTAGCAGTAGTCGGCATCGAAGTTGGAGGGGAAGGCGCAGCGGCCTTCGTAGCCCAGGAAGTGGTGCTGGGCGGAGAACTTGCCCACAAACTTACCGGCAGCCTTCCGGGCCTTCAGGTTCTCGGCAACCAGAGCGGAGAACAGCTTCTCGGACTCGATGAGGGACACCTGCACGTTGCCGTGGGGATCCCGCTCCAGGAACAGCTGCTGCTGAATGCTCTCGGGCAGGATGGCGAAGACAGCCATAGACTCCTTAGTGAGGCCATTTTCGATGAAGGCGTACTTCTCCTTCCAGGTGGGCAGGGCGTTGAACTGGGCGGTCTTCTCACCGGCCAGCAGCTCGTTGATCTCGGCAATCAGCACGGAGAACTCGGGAACGAACTCCACAATGCCCTCGGGGATGATGGCAACGCCGAAGTTCATGCCTTTTTCGGCACGCTTGGCAACGGAGTCGGCAATGTAGTCGGCAATCTGGGCCAGGGACATCTTCTTGGCAGCCACTTCCTCGCCGATCAGGCAGATGTTGGGCTGGGTCTGCAGAGCGCACTCCAGCGCCACATGAGAGGCGGAGCGGCCCATGACCTTGATGAAGTGCCAGTACTTCTTGGCGGAGTTGGCATCACGCTGGATGTTGCCGATGATCTCAGAGTAGGTTTTGGTGGCAGTGTCGAAGCCGAAGGAGCACTCGATGTCCTCGTTCTTCAGGTCGCCGTCAATGGTCTTGGGGCAGCCGATAACCTGCACGCCGGTGTTGTGGGCGGCCATGTACTCAGCCAGCACAGCGGCGTTGGTGTTGGAGTCGTCGCCGCCGATGATGACCAGGGCGTTGACGCCGTGCTTTTTGCAGTTGGCGGCAACGATCTCGAACTGCTCCTCGGTCTCCAGCTTGGTGCGGCCGGAACCGATGATGTCGAAACCGCCGGTGTTGCGGTACTGGTTGATGTACTCGTCGCCGAAGACGATGAAGTCGTCCTCCAGCAGGCCGGAGGGGCCGCCCTTGAAGCCATACAGCTCATTATCCTTGTTAGTAGCCTTCAGCGCATCGTACAGACCGCAGACCACGTTGTGACCGCCGGGGGCCTGACCGCCGGACAGGATCACGCCGACCACCAGCTTCCGGGCCTCGGAGGTGTTCTGGCCCTTTTCGAAGATGATCTCGTTTTTGCCGTAGGTGTTGGGGAACAGGGCCTTGATCTTCTCCTGATCGGCAACGGACTCGGTGGCGCCGCCGTTGCGCACGGAAATCTCGGAAATGCCGTTTCTGAGCATGCCGGGCAGCTTGGGGGCGTACTGGTATCTCGCAATCTGCAGAGGGGACAAATTCATATGTAATACACTCCTTTAGTATTTGCTCATAATGTTGCTTGTACATTATATGCCATAATGCGAAAAAGGTAAAGAGCCAATCGGTGTTTTTTCTGCCAAATATTCATATTGAAAAACGAAAAATTTGTGGTATAATGGCAAGCGTAAGAATTCGGGCTTCAAGCCCGTTATATGAAAGGATTGATACCAATGCCTCTCGTAACTACAAAGGAAATGTTTAAGAAGGCCTACGACGGCGGCTACGCCATCGGCGCTTTCAACGTCAACAACATGGAGATCGTTCAGGGCATCACCGAGGCTGCCGGCGAGCTGAACAGCCCCGTCATCCTGCAGGTTTCCAAGGG
>JALFUW010000069.1 GCA_022786995.1 Clostridiales bacterium | reverse complement strand
GGATCCTCCGCAACAGCGGGGAGTGGAGAAATGCCATGAGAATGGGTGTAAAGCTCCCGCTGCACATTCTCGTCTATGGACAATAGTTTACATAATTCCCAGGCAAGTTCCTCGTGGCGGGTGCGGGAACTGATGCCCAGCATCATGGTGTGAAGCTCAGAAATATTGGAGCCGGAAGGGCCCGCGGGCATACTGACACAGTCCCACTGAAAAGCAGAGTATTTCTTTACCCGCCAGGGATAGGGCTGATAGGCCCGGTATTCCGAGTAAAGGAGGGGCCGGAAGGCTACCCGTCCCAAATCGAAGTCCCGAACGGAAACACTGTAGCCACCGTTCAGTTCCCCCAGCCGCTTTGTAAATTGAATGGCCTGCTGGACAGTATCCTCAGCCAGATAGCAGCTTCGCCCGTCTTCAGAAAACAATGATGCACCGTTGGAATACATGGCATCCAGCCAGGAGTAGCCATATACGCCGTACTGGCACTGATCCACATTGGTGATCTGCTGGCAGATGCTGTAAAAATCGTCCCAGGTCCAATCATTGTCCGGCATATCAATACCGTTGGCTTCCAGCAGCGTCTTATTTACGAACATGATGGTGGGAACGCTCTCGTGGGGCAGGGCGTACTGGCGGCCTTCGGACTGCCCTGAGCGCAGACAGGGCTCATAATAGGCAGATGTGTCAAACGCCGGATCGCCGACAATCCGTTCATCCAATTGCGCCAGTGCCCCGGAAGATACCAGAAGATCAAAATCCTCCGGGAGCACAAAGTACAAATCCGGTTCTGTCCCCTTCAGAATTTGCCCCGACAGCCACTCGCTGTAATCGTCTGCGGGAATGCCGCTGACATACTCCACTTTCACACCGGGATGTGACTGCTCAAATAAGGTGATGACATCGTCCAGAATTTGATAGCAATTTCCATTGGGTGTATTCCAGTAGCTTCCCGAATACACGCCGATGGTGAGTACGGTTTCCTGATTGCCAACGCACCCCGTCAGGCAAAGGCACAGCATCAGGATCAGCAGTGCCGCTGCATATCGTTTTAGAAACCGTTTTTTCATAGCGGTCGATTCACCGCCCCGGTTTGTACGGCCCAGATTGCCAGCTGTGTACGATCCCGCAGACCCAGCTTGAACAGGATGTTGCTGATGGAGTTGCGAACTGTCCCTTCGGATAGGGAAAGCTCCTGGGCAATCTCTTTATTGGACATTCCGCTCCCCACGGTCTGGATGATCTGCCATTCGCTCCTGCTGATATCCTTGACGGCTTCTTTGTCCACCTGGAGCCGGGAGGAGCCTTTTGCCATGTGGGAAAACTGCTGGATCACCTTTGTGGCTACTGTGGGCGTGATAATCGCGCCGTCCTCATAGGCGATTCGGATGCTCTCAGACAATTTGGCAATGCTGCTTCCTTTCAGAAGGTAACCGCTTGCTCCATTTTTCAGCGCCCCGAATATGTATTCGTCATCATCAAAGGTGGTAAGGACAATGATCTTCACATCCGGCCACCGCTTTTTGAACAGTCTGGTTCCCTCCACGCCGTCCATGCCGGGCATACGGATATCCATCAGAACCACATCCGGGCGTTCCTGCTCCGCGCTTTTCAGCGCTTGGGATACACCGGATACTGCGTCGGTCACCCGGATATTTTCGCTGACACTCAGAACTACCTTTAAGCTCTCGCGAAATAACTCTTGATCGTCTACAATCAAAACCTTAATCACAGATTACTCCCCCTTTTTGTTTCTGATGGGCAAGCCCACAGTAATGAAAAAGCCTGTGTATCCGTCTTGTGCATCCGAATCCAGATTCCCATAGGACAGGGTGCCGCCCAGCATATTCAGTCGTTCCCGCATGTGGCGCAGTCCAAAGCCTTCCTCCAGCTTTGCGCAGCCGGTGCCGTTGTCCCGGATGCTGACAGTGACCAAATCCCCGGTTCTCGTGACCCGGACGGAAATGCGGTCAGCCCTGCCATGACGGACGGCGTTCGTCAGTCCCTCCTGCACAACCCGATACAGCGCGTCCTCTTCGTCCGAATCCAGATTCAGCTTTCCTGCCTCCTGATCATAGGCAATTTGTGCGGATGTAGTGAGGCGAAAATTCCCGATCATCCCCTCCAGCGCCTCCGCGAGAGAGGAACGCTCCAACGCGTCAGGCCTCAGTGCTTTGATGGAGCGGCGCACATCCGTCAGTCCGTCACGGGCGGACTGGGCGACAACCTGTATCCGTTTCCTGGATTCCTCCGGGGCAACATCCATTAGAGCCAGTCCCGCGTCTGCCCCCATGATGATGCCGGTAAGGGTATGTCCCAGGGTATCGTGAATCTCCCGGGCCAGCCGGTTTCGTTCCCGCATCTGCGTCATGCGCTCCATGTTTACAGCATAATCCCGAAGCTGGTCGTTGGCCTGATTCAGCTGTTCATTCAGCTTGCGAATGCGGGCGTTTTCTTCTTTCTGGCTGGTAAACAGCAAAATCATATACAGAACAAACAGGATAATGTTCAGACAGACCATCAGACTTTCCAAGCCGGTAAAGCAGCTCTGGATCATCGGGTTATAGTATCCGAGGTAGGCGTCAAAGGCGATGCTCTTTGTGAACTGTTCCACGATCTCATAGCGGCCAAAGGCAAACATCAGGCTGAGTATGACGATAAAACACAGCCGCATCCGATTGCTGCGCATATAGTGAACCAGGTCAGCAAGTACAAGCAGGGCCACACCGCTGTAATAGAAATTCAAAGAGACAATAATTCCAGCGCACAGGGCGATTTCTGCAGCGCAGACAAAAACCCGCAAGGGAAAATACTCTATAGGACGGAAAATCTTGAAAAAACTCACCCCGAACAGCACAGCATACAAGCCGAGGGATTGAACCGGCATCTGCCAGGGATAGCGGGGTATTTGCCGCACAGAAGTCAGAAAATCATGTGCACGCAAACTGTCACATATCCGAAAAGTGGTGGTCACACAGATCAACGAATAAAAGGAGAGAATCGATAAGTTCAGTGCGAACATCGCCACAGCAAGGTTTGTCAGATTTCGTTCTGTTTTCATTACTGCCACCCATCTATCCCATATTGATCCACATTTTCTTCTGTCAACAGCTCTACCGGGACGATGATCTCACTGCGTTCGCAGCCGCCGGCTATGGCGGCATACGCCTGATTCACCGCTTCCTCGGCAATCCGGGAGGGGAACTGGGCACAGGTTGCCGTGAGGAAGCCGCTGCTGACCATAGCCTTTCCTTCCGGGGAGCCATCCACACTGTACACCAAAAACCGCTCCGACAGGCCTGCTCCCTGAATCGCCGCCAGTCCGCCGAAGACGCTGGGGTCATTCAGTGCCATCAGGACATCGGCATCCGGATACTGCCGCAGAAGCTGCTCCATCACCGGCATGGCGTTTTCGATTTGCCCATCCGATTCGCCGGAACCCAGAATGACAAAGCCCTCATGCCCTGCAATGGTGTCCTTGAAGCCTTGAATGCGATCCGCGCCGGAGCGGGCTGAGATGTGTTCCAGCAGGAGAATGTTGGCACGATCCCGGACAGACAGCAGGTGCTGGGCGCACAGCACCCCCGCCTGATAGTTATCCGATAACACCGAGCAGGCTGCCAGCTCTGAGTCCTGTATCGGGGCATCCACCACGATAACCGGCACCCCCGCAGCGGCAGCAATCTGGACGCCGTCTTTTGAGGTATCCCATTCCACCGGCGTCATGAAAATGGCACAGACACCCGCATCCACCAATTCCTGAATCTCCTGGTTTTGCCGCTGCTGATCCATAGCGGCATCCCGGGTGAGCAGTACATCCCCACGAATCTCGAGAAACGCCCGGATCTGTGTGTCCAGCGTCTGGAAGTATGGATTGTTCATCGTCATATAGGTTGCGCCAAACACCCGCTGATTCCCCGTCCGGCTGGCAGATAAATCACTGGGGCTCCAGAACAACAGGTAAATTGTGATCAGCAGCGGGACGGCAGCCATGACAATGGTTGCTATGGAGGCGAATCTTCTGCGAATGTGATTCATGCCAGTTTCCCCCTTCTTTTATGCTTGCGTTGTTTTTCTGTTCTTTTGTCAAAGGCATCCAGGCCGTCCCGAAGTTATACGGTGAAAAATCTGGAAAAGACAACATCCGCCGCCGCGAGAAGGCCTACGCCTGGATCCTGGCTGGATGGGTAGATTTTGAGATTCCCTCTGCTCCGATCCAGTGCCTTGGCACGGATTTCCCTCTGCAATCGCTGCGCCAGCAGCTCATAACGGTAGCAGATATCTCCCGCCAGATAGATGGTATCCACGGGAATCAGGTTCAGCAGATTGATAAGACCAGCCGAAAGGTATACCGCCTCCTGATCCAGCAGCAGCCTTGCGTCGGGATTGCTGCCCACATGATCCATGAGGTCATCCCAATCGGAGAATTCCGAGCCCTCCAGCAGCGCCGGGATGGAGGCGTAGGTTTCCAGGCAGCCCCGGTTCCCGCACGCGCAGAGCCGTCCGTCAAACCGGATGGTGGTGTGGCCCAGTTCCCCTGTGAAGTATTTGGAATTTTTCTTTCCGTCGGAAATAATGGCTGCGCCGATACCGATATCAACCAACACCAGCATAAAATTTTGGCTCTGACCCGTTTCCAGCCGGTGCAGCGCCAGAGCACAGACATCGTGCTCCAGATAGGCCGGCATATTCAGTGCTTCGGACAGAAGCCTGCTAATCTCCACCCCGTGCCAGTGCTCAAACCGGGGCGGATTCAGAATCCGGCCGTTTTCGCAGTCCAGCGGGCCGGGGGAGCTGATGCCGATCCCCAGGACCTTGTCCCGCTCTACGGTTTCCAGTATGGCATTCAGTTCCGCGGTGATGGCCCCCACCAGATTGTCCTGATCCGAAATCTTTCGCTGCTGAAGCAGATTCCCGGCCATGTCACACAGGCCCACACTGCAGCCCTTTCTGGACAGCTCCACCGCCAGCGCACAGTAGCAGTCGGGGCGCAGAGCAAGGGGTGTGGCACTGCGGCCCCGGCCCACGGACTGCGGGGCAAGCTCTGTCACGATTCCAAGATTCAGCAATTCCTCCACGATCAGGGAGGTGGCCGCACGGGTCAGACCCGTGGCCCGTGCCAGCTCTGCCCGGCTCATGGCGTTGTGCCGCAGGTTGCGCAGGACTTCTTTGCGGTTATATTCTTTTATGTAGTCTGCGTTGCGTGGTTTCTGCGCCATATCCAAAGCTCACCTTCATTTGCTCTGTGCTTTTGTACTCATTATACGGTTTATCGATTCTTTTGTCAATTCGCCTGATGCCCCGCATCCAAACGCCAAAAAGCGTGAAAATACCCGGAAATCCTGAGGAATCTCCGGGTTTTTTCTTACATAGCCTTCAAAACCGCATCCTTTTCCGGGATACTGGGGATGCCGCCGGAGACTTCCGTGGACAGGCTGGCAGCCGTTGCGGCGAAGCGTCCGATGTAGGCAAGATCTTCTTCTGTCAGGGCATCGATGGATTTTTCCAGCTCCAGCAGCCGGGACAGCGCACTGCCGCCGAAAATATCTCCCGCACCGGTGGTGTCGATGGGGTGCACCTTGGGACAGGAGGCAAGGAAAGAAGCATTCTTTGTCTTCAGCAGGCAGCCGTCGGGGCCGAGGGTCACCATGGCAAGAGACACGCCGAACTCCTTTAGGAGCTTGTCCGCGCCCTCCTCCGGGGTGCAGTTCCACAGAAACTCTACCTCGTTGTCGCTGATCTTCACCACATCCGCCTGCCGGAGGCTCCAGAGCATCTGCTCCCGGGCCGCATCCTCGCTGGGCCACAGGGGCTTACGCAGGTTCGGGTCACAGGTGATGAGCTTTCCCTTTTCCCTGGCGTAGGCAACAGCCTTTTGGGTCGCTGTGCGAACCGGCTCGTCCGTCAGGCTCAGGGTGCCGAAATGGAACACCCTGGCATCGTCAATGAGGGACTTGTCAATTTCCTCCCACGTTAGCTGGGTATCCGCGCCGGGTTTCCGGGCGAAGGAAAATGAGCGGTCGCCGTTTTCATCAAAGGTCACGAAGGCCAGGGTGGTAAACACGGAACCATCTACCACGATGCCCTTCGTCTCAATTCCGGCCTCCTCCAGAGTCCCCAGCAGCAGATGTCCAAACGCGTCATTGCCCACCTTCCCTAGAAAGGCGGTCTTTCTTCCGTAGGCGTTCAGCGCCGCGAGAAAATTACCGGGAGCGCCGCCGGGATTGGCAACCATGGTGGGATAACCCTTCTTATCCGTGGATTTTGCTGCAAAGTCAATGAGCAGTTCGCCCAATGCTACTACGTCAATCATCGTTTTCCCTCCTTCTCAGTCCTTCGCCGCGGGATACTCGGTGCACAGCAGGCGGTAAGGTGCTTCGTCCTCCTCGATGGCGGGGAAACGGCCCATGGGAGGATTGAAGCGGTTATCGTTGGCATCGTCATTGCACTGGCTGACCTCGCCAAGCAGCACATCGCCGGTGCCTGACTCCACCTCGAAGTCGTGGTAGAGGTACTGCTGGATGAAAATGGACTCGCCGGGGGTCAGGCGGATCTGGGTTCCGGCGGGAACGATGTAGGTACGGCCATCGGTATGTACCGTCACGTCGCTTTCGTAATCGATAGACTCGTCGGGATGGGAGTTATACACCCGAATCAGCACATTTCCGCCGCCCCGGTTGATGATATCCTCAGTTTTGTACCAGTGGAAATGGTTGGGGGAATACTGGCCCTCCTTCAGGTAGAGCAGCTTCTCGGCGTAGACCTTGGGATACTTGTCGCGCATGGTCTGGCTGCCGTTACGAATGGTGATGAGGGAAAAACCCATTTTGTCAAAGTCGCCCTTGCCGTAGTCGGTGATATCCCAGCCCAGGCAGCAGTCCCGAACCTCGTCATACTCGTGACCCTTGGTTTTCCATTCCTCCGGGGTAAAGTGGCAGAAAGGCGGCAGATAGCAGTGGTATTTTTCGCACATGACTTCCAGCTCACGCAGAGCCTTGTTGATTTCGGAACGCTTCATTCGTATCTCTCCTTTACATGAGATGGGCAATATCCGCGCACAGAGCGGATATTTTCACAGATTCTTTGCGTTGATTGTCGGTAGTACTGTACCATTCTTCTATCATTTTGTCAATCGGATTAACAATAAAAGCATTGTATTTGCTGTGATAATCTCGTTTTTTCGCAGTCTATACAATTTCGAGAAATACTTTTCGTGCAATATAACAGTAACAAATCCCACCCGATTGAGATGGTTCCGTAGAAAAATGCCTTCTCTCCAATAATAGCAAAAGCCTCAACGCCATTTTCCGGGGTTGAGGCATTGCGTATATTGATTATTCTACATTCTGTATTTCCTGTGCCAATCGTACCCCTACCTGAATACCATGCATAAATCCATTCCGTTCATGATCCCGGCAGAGGGCGCAGACTGGATTGACAATCCAGTCCATTTCTCGTAGTGGCGTTCCGTTCAATTCCTGATACAGTTCTGCAAAATCTGCCTTTATTTGGTCATCGTACATCGGGTTGATATCACCGTATGCCTCATAGAGCAGCGACAGGGTGGATTTTCCATCTCCCAGATTTAGCTTGCAGGATGCGACATAGCTTTCCAGTACACGGAGATATTCTTCCATCTTCATACAAATATCAGCTCCTCTCGGATGATCTCCTCGGCTCTGGCGCAGATATTGTTCATGCGCTGCACCCATGCCATTGGGTCGCTGGCTTTCAGCGCTTCTGTGATCCCTTCGGTTGCTTTCATCTGGTCGATCATCCGCGCCAGGCTATCCTGTGCCCGCTCATTCAGGTCTGCCAGGTAAGTCCACAGCTTGCCGGACAGGAGCAGGCAGTTATACTGAATCGGTTTGTGTTCCCTCAGATAGTCCCGGTGCATTTGCCCCCACTTGCCGGTGGATCGGGATTCTTCCGGCAGCACCAGATTCGGGATAAAGTAATCACCTGAGTGGATATATTCGAAGCAATATTCAACACCATCTTTCATTCCCGCTCACTCCTTTCCACACTGCGCTGTTCTCGCAGATATGCCTCAAAAATGCTTCTGCGAATCAGTACCTTTTTTCCGATCTTATAAACCGCTCCGGCTTCGTGCGCCATACGAGTGACAGGCTTGAGTCCC
>JALFUW010000061.1 GCA_022786995.1 Clostridiales bacterium | reverse complement strand
ATGGTCGAGGGGCCCAAAGGATGTACAAGGAAGAACCAGCGCCCGTAACGCATTGTCCGCGGCGACTCGCCGCCAAATAACAGTTTTCCGCTTTGCTGACGAAAACCGATAGGTGTATCAGTATCAGTGACATTGCCCCCCGATACCGGGCCCGGTATCGGGGGGCAATTTGGTTTGCGGCGTGCCTGTCAGGCTTCCTCTGCGCGGGCCATAGCCAGCTGGAAATCCTTCGTATCGGTGAAGATTTCGCACTTGTAGGGATTTTTCTTTTGCTGGATGGAACGCTTGATGATGATTGCCAGCACCAGCGCATTGACGGCGAGAGATACAATGGAAATCACGCCCTGGGGCACGGGATTGACCAGTGTGGGGCGGATCGCCGCATCCATGAAGCCGTCGGCGTAGAGGGCAGGGATGGTGGTGAAGATGCTGTTATCCTGGAACAGGGGGAAGACCTGGGCGAACATACACCAGGTAGCCAGGGTGTGGGCCCGGTTCTGGATCCAGCCGCCCTTGTTCCACAGCGCCGCGGCAACGGTGGGCGCCAGCAGCAGAGCCAGACCGCAGTACCAGGCGTGGGTGGGCAGGTTCAGGTAGGTGTACTGGAAGTTCCACACGTCGTAGGCGAGGATATACAGCCAGATCATGTCGGGCCAGAGCATATCGTCGTGCTTTTTGGAGCTGTAGATGCCCCACCAGCCGGTCATGCAGAAAATGTTGATGATGCCGGCAATGCCGTTGAGCCAGTTCCACCAGCCGCCGTAGAGCCACACGTTCTCGCTGGACAGCCACCAGCGGTCGCCGTACTGCTGCATGGCGATGGCGCCCTTGATGGCAGACTCGAAGTCGCTGGCTACCGCAATGAGAATGTTGATGGCCACAATCAGGAAGGGGAAGACCTTGAACCACTCCGTCTTGCCGATGCTCCACTTGTACTTAAGCATCATAAAGCCAATACAGCCGGCCGTGGCGGCGTAGAGCTTGGCGTAGTGGAACCAGCTGTTCATGTACAGGTAGGTGGGATTGTTCAGCGCCCACTGAGCGCCCATGGCTGCGCCCACATAAATGGATACGAAGTAGACGGTCAGCGCCCCGGGCAGAATCAGGAAAAAGAAGATACCGCCCTTTTTTGTCCGTCGGGCGATCTCATTGGTGAGAATCAGCCCCAAAAATACCAGCAGCCAGCCCAGAAGCTGGAAACCGGCCCGTTCGCCGTAGATTTGAAATAACATAGAACCTCTCCTATTCGTCAACCGTGATTTGTTTGATGTTGATTTCGTTGCCAGTGAGCAGCCAGGTTTTTTCGCTGCCGCAGTGGGGGCAGATGCGCCCGTATTCCACCGTGGGGTAATCCTCCCCACAGCCGCCGCAGTGGGTGACGGCAGGGAGGGCTTCCACCAGAATCTGGCAATTCTTCAAAAAATCCTTCTTGTTTCGTGCCCAGCCCCAGCAGTCTGTCAGGTATTCCGGGATCACCGCGGACACCTCGCCCACCTCCACCGTTACGCTCTGGATGGAAGCAAGCTGATTTTCCTCTGCCACATCCTCCAGCGTGTCCATGATGGAAAAGACGATACCCAGTTCGTGCATGGGGTTACTCCTTCTTGGCAAGTCCCAGCTTGATCTTTAGAGCCTGCTTGGCGCCGTTGCCCAGAATGATGGGGATTTTCTTTTCACTGACGATCATTGTGGAGCATTCCGGCCGCTCCCGGTGGAGCTTGATGGCATTAAAGGCGCACTTGGTGGTGCAAACGCCGCAGCCGATGCACTTGTTGGGATCCACCACGGATGCGCCGCAGCCCAGGCACCGGGCAGTCTCCGCCTTGACCTGCTCCTCCGTGAAGGGCAGGCGGGCATCCCGGAAGGAGTTCTTGTGATCAATGGAGGCATCCCTGCCGGGAATCTGCCGGGAGGAATTGTCGTAGCTTTCCACCCGGATGTTTTCCTTGTCCAGCGCGATGAAGTCCCGGCGGTTTCTGCCGATGGTCAGGCTGGAATGGGGGCGGACAAAGCGGTGGATGGAGATGGCACCTTCCCGTCCGGCGGCGATGGCATCGATGGCAAATTTGGGGCCGGTGTATACGTCGCCGCCCACAAAAATGTCGGGCTCCGCGGTCTGGTAGGTCAGGCTGTCGGCCTTGGCC
This sequence comes from Clostridiales bacterium, assembly GCA_022786995.1. GTDB lineage: Bacteria > Bacillota > Clostridia > Oscillospirales > Oscillospiraceae > Faecousia. The sequence goes on along the minus strand of JALFUW010000061.1, from coordinate 26,270 downwards.
CCATTTCCTCTGCCCAGTTCCACCTTGGTGCCCTCCAGCAGGCTGCCCCACTGGATGCTCTGACCGATGGACAGGAAGACCCGGTCGCAGGGAACGGTCTTGGTGTCGGCTTCGTCATAGGTGGGATTGAAGCGGCCACTCTCATCCCAGACGGAGACACAGCGCTTGAAGACGATGCCGGTGACTTTACCGTTTTCCGTAAGGATTTCTTTGGGGCCCCAGCCGCAGTTCAGGCTGACACCTTCCTCGGTGGCCTCGGCGATTTCTTCCTCGGAGGCGGGCATCTTTTCCCTCGGCTCCAGGCAGAACATGGTGACGCTGTCCGCGCCGCAGCGGTGGGCTGTCCGGGCTACGTCGATGGCCACGTTGCCGCCGCCAACCACCACAGCGTTGCCGGAAACGGGATAGGCTTCGTTACCGCCCACGGTGCGCAGGAAGTCTACGGCGGTCATGACGCCTTCGGCATCTTCACCGGGAATGCCTGCTTTTCTGCCGCCCTGACAGCCGATGGCAATGTAGAAGGCCTTGTAGCCCTGCTCCCGCAGCTGCTGAATGGTCACATCCTTGCCGACCTCGACGCCGCATTTGATTTCCACGCCCATGGCCTTGATAACCTCGATTTCGCCGTCGATGACATCCTTTTCCAGCTTGAAGGAGGGGACGCCATAGCGCAGCATACCGCCGGGCTTCTCGTTTTTTTCGAAGATCGTGGGCTTGTAGCCTTTTTCCGCCAGATAGAAGGCGCAGCTCAGGCCAGCAGGGCCGGCGCCGATGATGGCGATTTTTTCATGGAATTCACCCTCCAGCGTGGGAACCACCTTGGGCGGGATGTAGCGGGTCTCCGCCTTCAGATCCAGCTGGGCCAGGAAATTCTTCACTTCATCGATGGCGATGGCCTGATCGATGGTGCCCCGGGTGCAGGCATCCTCACAGCGGCGGTTGCAGATCCGTCCGCAGATGGCGGGCAGGGGATTGTCCTTGCGAATCAGGGCCAGAGCCTCCTGATACTTACCCTGAGCCGCCAGCTTCAGATAGCCCTGAACGGCGATGTGGGCGGGACAGGCGGTCTTGCAGGGGGCGGTGCCGGTGTCGTAGCAGTTGATGCGGTTGTTGTCCCGGTAGTTTTCGTCCCACATGTGGGGGCCCCACTTCTGCTGGGAGGGCAGGGGGTGCCGGGGATACTGAACGTCGGTGCCGTCCTTTTTGCACAGCTTCTGGCCCAGCTTCACGGCACCGGCAGGACAGGCTTCCACGCACTTGCCGCAGGCCACACAGTCCGCCTTCTCCACCCGGGCCACATAGGCGCTGCGGGAGAGGTTGGGGGTGTTGAACAGCTGGGAGGTGCGCAGGGCGTAGCAGACGTTGACGTTGCAGTTGCAGATGGCGAAAATTTTATTCTCGCCGTCAATGTTGGTGATCTGGTGGACAAAGCCGTTGTCCTCCGCCTGCTTGAAAATTGCCAGAGCCTCTTCCCGGGTGATGTAGCGGCCGCCCTTGTCGGTTTCCACAACGTAGTCCGCCATGTCGCCCACGGCGACGCACCAGCCCTCCGGGTCGTCGGCGCAGCCCTCGTCAAAGGTCATCCGGGAGCGGCGGCAGGAGCAGGGGGAGGCGGCGTACTTGCCGTCATACTTATCCAGCCAGTGGGAGATGTGTTCGATGGAAATGGACTCGTTTTCCGCTTCAATTGCCTTTTCCACGGGGATGACGTGCATGCCGATGCCCGCGCCGCCGGGGGGCACCATGGCGGACACCGCTTCCAGGGGCAGACGGCTCATGCGCTCAAAGAACCGGCCCATTTCCGGGTGCTGTTCCAGAATCTTCGCGTTCATGTTGGAGAATTCCGCGCTGCCGGGCACGAACATGGGAAGCACCCACTGCTTTTTGCGCTGGGGGTTTTCCCAGTTATACTCCACCACGCCGCAGTAGGACATTTCGTCCAGCAGCTTTTCCAGGGGCTCACGCTCCATGCCGGTGAGCTTCATCATATCCTCCAGGGTGCGGGGTGTGCGCAGGCCCATTTTCAGGGCCACCTCTGCCATTTCGTCGGTGAGCAGTGCGGACAGGCCCCAGTATTCCGGGTCGTACTTTGTCAGCTTTTTCAGGCCCAGCTTGTAGGGAATTCGGTTGGTGACCATGTGACCCAGCTTGAGAATGACCTCCCGGGGCTCTTCCTTTTCAATAAAATCGGGTACAAAATCCGCAAGATAATCTGCCATATTGTCTCTCCTTTCCAAAAGTTCGGTTATTGCTTCCAGCCGGCGACTTCGCCCTTCAGCCACTGGGCAAGGTCTGCCACGCCCTCGCCGGTTTTTGCGCTGATGGGAAAAATTTTCGCTTTGGGGTTGCGCATGTGAATATATTCGGCGCACTTGTCCATATCGAAATCAAAATAGGGCAGTACGTCGATTTTATTGATGATCACCGCGTTGCAGACCTGAAACATCAGGGGGTACTTGAGGGGCTTGTCGTGGCCCTCGGGCACCGACAGAATCATGCAGTTTGCTGCCGCGCCGGTGTCGAATTCCGCGGGGCACACCAGATTGCCCACGTTTTCCAGCACGACCAGATCCAGTTCCTCAGGTTCCAGCCCCTCCAGACCCTGACGGGTCATTCCGGCATCCAGATGGCACATGCCGCCGGTGTGCAGCTGAATGGCCTTTACGCCGGTGGCGGCGATGGTACGGGCATCCACGTCAGAGTCAATATCTGCCTCCATAACGCCGATTTTCAGAGAGTCTTTCAGCGCGTCTATGAGCCGGGTCAGCGTGGTGGTCTTGCCGGAACCGGGGGAGGACATGAGATTCAACAGATAGATTCCCTTCTCTTTCAGCTCCCGGCGTAGCAACTCTGCCTGCGCGTCGTTGCTGGCAAAGACGCTTTGCTTGATGGAAATAACCTTGGGATCCCCCATGGGAAACACTCTCCTTTCTGGTCATACCAGATAGAATCATTCGCTCCTATTATACCGATTATTTGAAACCAAGTCAAATATTATATTGATTATTTTGGTTTTTCTCCATAATATCCCGTGAAAACACATTGCTTTTGGTGAATCTATATGATAAAATGAAACCGTGGTATTTGGTATGACCACAGCGAGTGATAAGGAGAATACTATGGAATTTGAAAGACTTTACGCCCCCAGCCTGAAGGAACTGTTTGTTCAGCAGCTGCAGGACCGAATTCTGTCCGGGGATCTGCCCATGGGCACGAAGCTGCCCCCGGAGCGGGAGCTGTGCCAGCAGATGCGCGTCAGCCGGGCGGTGGTGAATTCCGGGGTGACGGAGCTTGCCCGGCAGGGCTTTCTGGAGATTCGGCCACGGCAGGGAACCTATGTGGCGGACTACCGGCGCAACGGCAATCTGGATACCCTGGTGGCGATCATGCACTACAACGGGGAGATTCTGGGAAAGGACGAGATCCGCTCCATTCTGGAGGTGCGCTGGGGACTGGAAAAAATGGCGGTAGCCCGGGCCATCGATTTTGCCTCCGATGCCGAGCTGGAAGCGCTGGGCATACATGTTACCGCACTCGGCGTGCTGCCGGCCGCGGCTCAGGCGGCGGAGCTGGCTTTTTCCTTCCATCATGATATGACCATCGCGGGCGGGAATACCATTCTGCCGCTGATTTATTCCTCTTTTAAAGCTCCCTGCACGGTGCTGTGGATTCGATTCTGCCGGAAGTACGGCGTGGCGGCGCTGTACGCCAATGTGGAGCGGCTCTACCGTCACATCCTGAACCGGGACAAGGGAAATGCGGAAAAGTGGGTGGATGATTACCTTTCCGAGGCGGTAGAGGGCAGTCAGCAGATCTATCAGGGATAAAAAAGAAAAGCCGGCGAAGTGCCCCCGAAGGGGACTTCGTCGGCTGCTTCCTTTTTAGGGAAGAATTTCGATTTTTTCGATAATGGGCATGGTCAGAGGCTTATTCCAGGTCTCCGGGCCGGAGGTTTCCACCGCCGCGATGGCGTCCAGGACCTCAAAACCGGCGGTCATCTGACCGAAGGCGGCATACCGGCCGTCCAGCTTGTGGGCATCCTTATGTACCACGAAGAACTGGGTTCCGGCGGTATCGAAGCCGTCGTCCCGTGCCATGGACAGGGCGCCCCGAATATGGGGCAGGGGATTGTCCACGCCGTTTTCCCGAAATTCGCCCTTGATGTGGAAGTCGCTGTCGGTCATGATGTCATTGTCCGGGGAACCGGCCTGAATCACATAATCCTTCACGATCCGGCACCAGCCCAGACCGTCAAAGAAGCCACTTTTGGCGACCCTGGCAAAGCTCTCCACTGTCAGTGGGGCATACGCAGGGAACAGGGTAAACACCATATCCCCGAAGCCTCTGGTTACGATCCTGCACTGCATTACTTCACGACCTTGGCGTTCTTGAAGTACATATTGCTGGAGGAGACCATGTACACGCCGGTAATGTAGTCCTTCATCAGGTAGTTGTTGGACTTGTAGTACAGGGGGATGCAGGCGTAGTCGTTGGAAACGATCTCGTCAGCCTTCAGGGTCAGCTCGGCAGCGGCGGCAGCGTCGGTCTCCGTCATGACCTGATTGACCAGCTCGTCATAGGCAGGGTCGGAGTAGAAGGCAGTGTTGGTGGAGTCGCCGGTCTTGAACAGAGGCAGGAAGCTCATGGGATTCAGATAGTCGGCGCTCCAGCCCATGGCGGCAACCTCGTAATCACCGGCCTGAACAGACTCATAGAAGATGGCCCAGTCGTTGGAGGAGATTTCCACGTTGATGTTCAGGTTGGCCTTGAACATCTCAGCCATGGCCTCCACCACCTTCTTGACGGTGTCGTTGGAGTAGTAGGACAGCTGCAGAGTGGGGAAGCCCTCGCCGTTGGGGTAGCCGGCTTCCGCCAGAGCGGCCTGAGCGGCTTCCACATTGGCGGTCTCGGACAGGCCGAAGTCACCGCGGCCGTCGGTGATGTCCTTGCCGTTCACACCGTAGCCGGGAGCCAGATAGCTGAAGGCTGGGGTGGCGTCGATCTGGACAACGTTCTCAATGATGGTCTTGCGGTCAATGGCCAGATTCAGGGCCTTACGAACCAGGGGGTTGTTGTAGGGCTCCTTGGCGCAGTTGATGTTGTAGTAAACGGTGCCGTAGTTGGGAACGACCTTCACACCGGCGTTGGCAGCCACCAGACGGGCGTAGTCGGCGGAGGGGATGGAGCGGATGCCATCCACATCGCCGGACTCATAAGCGGTCAGAGCGGTGGCGGAGTCCAGAATGAAGCGGAAGGTCAGCTTCTCCAGGGTCACATTGTCGGCGTCCCAGTAGTTTTCGTTCTTGACGAGAACGTAGCCCTCGCCCAGATTGATTTCCTCCATCTTGAAGGGGCCGTTGCAGATGTAGGAGGCAGCGTCAGCCGTCCAGCGGTCGCCGTTGGCGGTGATGGTGGCCTCCTGCACAGGGAAGTAGCACCACATGCTCACCAGATCGATGAAGAAGGAGGTGGGCTGCAGCAGGGTGATCTCCAGGGTTCTGTCGTCCAGAGCCTTGACGCCCAGCTCCTCGGCGGTGCCGGTGCCCTCATAGAACTCCTTGGCGCCCTTGATGTAATCGGAGATCATGCTGTAGTACTGGGCGGTGGTTGCGGGGGTCAGAACACGCTGGATGGAGTAAACGAAGTCCTTGGCGGTGAGAGGAGAGCCATCGCTCCACTTGAGGCCTTCACGCAGGTGGAAGGTGTAGACGGTGCCGTCCTCGCTGATATCCCAGCTCTCCGCCAGAGCGGGAACGATGGAGCCGGACTCGTCGTAGGACACAAGACCTTCGAAGCAGTTCACCAGAACGTACATGGCGAAGGAGTTGTTGGTAACGGTGGGGTCAATGCCGTCGGGCTCGTCGGAGAGCACGAAGGTCATCTCCTGGGGCACGTCGGCGGCAGGAGCCTCAGGCGCTTCGGCTGCGGGAGCGGGAGCGGTGGTGGCTGGTGCCAGATTGCTGATGTTGCCGCCGCCGGAGTTGCCGCCGCAGGCGACCAGGCTCAGGCACATCACGATGGCCAGAGCGAGGGAAACGAGTTTTTTCATGACAATCTTCCTTTCTTATTCTCATGCGGGGAATTTATTGATAAGCGGATTTTTCCGCAAAATCAATCGTACAGATGACAGGCCAGCTTGTGACCGGGAGAAACCTCCTTCATACAGGGAGGCACCTCCGCGCAAATGGGCTTGGCGTAGGGGCAGCGGGTGCGGAAACGGCAGCCGCTGGGGGGATTCACTGGGCTGGGCAGATCGCCCTCGATGCCGCTGGTCTGCTTCTGCCGGGCCAGCTTGGGATCCGCGATGGGGATGGAGGCCAGCAGGCCCTTGGTGTAGGGATGCAGGGGATGGCTGTAGACCTCTTCGGAATCACACAGCTCCACCAGCTGACCCAGATACATGACACCCACCACGTCGGAGACGTAGCGCACCATGGACAGATCGTGGGCAATGAAGAGGTAGGCGAGGCCCTTCTCCTGCTGATAATCCCGCAGAAGATTCACCACCTGCGCCTGAATGGAGACATCCAGCGCGGAAATCGGCTCGTCGCAGATCACCAGATCCGGCTGAAGCACCAGCGCCCGGGCGATGCCCACCCGCTGACGCTGACCGCCGGAGAACTCATGGGCATAACGCCCGGCGTGCTCCCGGGTTAGGCCAACCCGTTCCAGAATGGGATAGACATAATCGTTGGCTTCTTCCTTGGATCTGACAATGTTGTGGGCAAGCAACGGCTCGGCGATGATATCCCGTACCGTCATCCGGGCGTTCAGGGACGCATAGGGATCCTGAAAGATCATCTGCATCTTCTTGCGCAGGGGCTGCAGCTCCTTCTGGGACAGATGGGTGATATCCGTACCGTCTAAGAGAATTTTGCCGCCGGTGGGGTCATAGATGCGGATGATGGAGCGGGCGCAGCTGGATTTGCCGCAGCCGGATTCTCCCACCAGACCCAGCGTCTGGCCACGGGAGATTACGAAGGACACGTCGTCCACCGCGTGAACCGCTTCTTTTCGGTTGAGCTTAAAATGCTGGGTCAGGTGCTCGACCTGTAAAATAGGCTGGCTCATTTCGCTGCCTCCTTTCGGAATGGGTTATTCTCCGCCGGAGCGTCGGGCTGCAGCAGCCAGCACATGGAGCGGCGGTGCTCCCCAAAGGAGACGTAGGGCGGCCGCTCCTGCGCGCAGATCTGCCGGGCGTAGGGACACCGGGGCGCGAAGGGACAGCCCTCGGGGGGCTTGGTCATATCCGGGGGAGAGCCGGGAATGGAGGTGAGCCTGCCCTGCTTGTCCTGACGCAGGGAGGGCACAGAGGCCAGCAGTCCCAGCGTATACGGATGCTTTGGATCCTCAAACAGCTCGTCAATGGGGGCTTCCTCCATGATGAGGCCGCCGTACATGACCAGCACCCGCTGACACAGCTCCGCCACCACACCGAGGTCGTGGGTGATAAAGATGATGCTGGCGCCGGATTCCTGCTGTAAGGTGCGCAGCTGCTTGAGAATCTGATCCTGAATGGTCACATCCAGGGCGGTGGTGGGCTCATCGGCAATGAGCAGATCCGGCTTGTTGGCCAGCGCCATGGCGATCATCACCCGCTGGCGCATACCGCCGGAAAACTGATGGGGGAATTCATTGTATCGCTTCTCCGGCTCGGGAATCCGAACCTGACGGAACAGCTCCAGAACTCTCTCCCGCAGCTGGGCCTTGGACAGCTCCTTGTGGTGGATTTTCAGCATTTCCTCCACCTGCTTGCCCACGCGGATCAGAGGGTTCAGGGAGGACATGGGATCCTGAAACACCATGGCGATCTTCTGTCCCCGGATGGCACGCAGCTGATTGACACTCAGGTGGGTCAGATCGGAGCCTTCAAAGACCACGGCGCTTTCCTGATCGATTTCGGCGGTGGAGGGCAGCAGCCGGAGAATGGACATGGAGGTGACGCTCTTGCCGGAGCCGGACTCGCCCACGATGCCCACAATTTCGCCCTTGCCAACATCAAAGGAAATGCCGCGAACCGCCTGAACGGCGCCGCTGCTGGTGTGGAAGGTGGTTTTTAAGTTTTTGACAGTGAGGATTGGTTCCATTTTCCCACCTCATTTCTTCAGTTTCGGATCCAGCGCGTCCCGCATGCCGTCGCCTACAAAGTTGAAGGCGAACATGATCAGGCAGATCACCAGCGCCGGGATCAGCAGCTCATGGGGACTGGTGCGCAGGTTGGCGTTGGCGTCGTTGCACATGGTGCCAAGGCTTGCCAGCGGCGGCCGCAGGCCGATGCCCAGATAGCCCAGAAACGCCTCCATAAAGATGGCGGAGGGGATCAGCATGGTGGCGGTGACCAGAATGGAGCCCATGGCGTTGGGGATCAGGTGCTGCATCAGAATGGTGCGGGAGGAGGAGCCGATGGTGCGGGCAGCCAGCACGAATTCCTGCTGCTTCAGACCCAGCACCTGACCGCGAACCACCCGGGCCATATCCACCCAGTAGACGCAGCCAAGAGCGATGATAATGCTCTGCAGACCCTGACCGAAGATCATCATGATCAAAATGACATACAGCGTCAAAGGAATGGTGCTGATGACGTCCACAATCCGCATCATCACCGCGTCCACCGCGCCGCCTAAGTATCCGGCGACACCGCCGTAGACAATGCCAATGACCAGATTCACCAGCACGGACACGAAGGCCACCATCAGGGAAACCCGGGTGCCGTACATCAGGCGGGCCAAAATGTCCCGGCCCAGAGCGTCGGTGCCCAGCACATGATCCCGGCACCAGTGGTAGCCGGAGGGATAGATATTGCCGGTGGCTTCATCGCACACAACATAGGAGGAACTGCCGTAGTAGAGGGCAACTTCTTTCCCGCCGCAGTCGAAGATCATCATGGATTTCTCATTCTCGGTGCGGATGGGGGACAGAACGCCGGAGAGGTTTCCTTCACCGTCCACCTGAATCAGCTTCAGGGAAGGGGAGATGTACACCCGGCAGGAGCCGACATCGTAGACCTTCATCAGCGGCGGAATGTTTACCATGGCCAGATTCTGGTCGGAATAGGAATAGGTGGTGAACATGGGCCCCAGCAGGGAGAACAGCAGGAACAAAAGGATCATCACCAGCCCCGCAATGGCGGTGGGCTTGCGGCGGAAGCGGAACCAGACGTCACCTGCGAAGGTGCGGTTCTTGCTCCAGATTTTTTCACGGCTTTCGCTGGACTGCTCCAGCGGTGCCCATTTGTCAGTCTGTACGGACATTACGCGGCCTCCCTTAGTCGTATTTGATGCGCGGGTCGATCAGGCAGTAGAAGAGATCTACCACCAGCACCATCGCCATGAGGAATGCCGCATAGAAAATGGTGACGCCCATAATGGTGGTGTAGTCCCGCTGGGAGACACTGTTGACGAAGTATTTGCCCAGACCGGGGATGGCGAAGATGTTCTCCACCACGAAGCTGCCGGTGAGCAGGTTTGCCACGGTGGGGCCGAGGACGGTGATCACCGGCAGCAGTGCGTTGCGCAGAGCGTGGCGGGTGATGACCTTGAACTCGGACAGACCTTTTGCCCGGGCGGTGCGGATGTAATCCTGCCCCATGACCTCCAGCAGGCTGGAGCGGGTGAGCCGGGCCAGATAGCTGACGGAGTAGCCACCCAGTGCCACCACAGGCAGAATATAACCCTTCCAGCTGTCCAGACCGTAGGCCGGGAGCCAGCTGAGCTTATAGCAGAAGAAATGCACCAGAATGGACGCGATGACGAAGGACGGAATGGTCACGCCGATGGTTGCCGCTGCCATGATGGCCATATCCTGCCACCTGCCGTTCTTCACCGCTGCCAGAATGCCCATGGGAATCGCCGCGAGAAGTACGAATACAATGGTGATTAAGCCCAGCTTGCCGGAGACCGGGAAGCCCTTCTCGATGAACTCATTTACCGTCTTGCCGGTGTACTTATAAGAGGGGCCGAAATCACCGTGCAGAACGCCTTTCATATAGGTAAAGAACTGGGTAGTCAGAGGCTGGTCCAGACCGAACTTTTCGTTCAGAGCCGCCTCTACCTCCGGGGTTACCTTGCGGTCGTTGGTAAAAGGGCCGCCGGGAACCGCGTGCATCAGACAGAATGTCAGCAGGCAGATGGCCAGCATTGCCGCCAGCATCATCGCCACTCGTTTGGCCAGATATTTTGCCAAGGGGAACGCCTCCTTTGTAATAACGCAACGGCGGAATTCCCGCTTCATTTGCTTATCAGCACATTTTACCACAATTTGTGCAATATAGCAACGCATAAATTGCGCCTTTCTATACCAAATTGTTGAATTGACCACAATTTCTTTTTGTGTAATTTGCGTTTTTATACGAAATATGCAGTTTTTTATTCATTAGCGTCATTTTCGCGGAAACGACGAAGGACGTGCCGCATAGTTTGCGGAACGTCCTTTTGCAGTCTTATTTTTCCCAGCCGAAGCCCTGAAACACCGGGCTTCCCGTGTAGCGGCTGGCCTGCCGCTTTCCCCGGAGGACTTCCAGCACCGCGTCAGCCATGGCTTCCTGTTCGCATTCGCCGGGGTAGACACAGATCGGGGCGATCCAGCCGCAGCGCTGCCGCACCCCTTCCAGAATGTCCTCATAGCGCATGAGGCCGCCGGTGAGCAGGATGCCGTCCACCTTGCCCTCCAGCACCGCCGCCATGCCGCCGATGGATTTGCACAGCTGGTAGATCATGGCGTTCCAGATGGTGGCGGCCTTTTTGTCCCCATCTTCCACCAGTGCGTGGATCTTTGCCGCGTCGGAGGTGCCGAAGTGACTGACGAAGCCGCCGGAGCGGGATAGCATTGCCCGCATTTGAGCTGTCGTGTGCCCCTGATCCAGATATTGCAGCACCTCCATCACCGGGATGGAGCCGAGGCGGGTGGGGGTGAAGGGGCCGTCGCCGCCGGCGCCCTCGGTGCTGTCGATCATGCGGCCCCGGGCGTGAGCGGTGACGGTGATGCCGCCGTCCACATGACAGACGATGAGATTCAGATCCTCATACCGCTTCCCCAGCTTCTTTGCGTGGATAGCAGCGATGCCCTTTTGGTTCAGCACATGGGTCTGGGCCCGGCGGTAGAGTCCGGCAATGCCGGTAATCCGGGCGTAGTCGCACAATTCGTCTACGTTGGTAGGGTTCACGGTGTACATGGGCTTTCCGTATTCCGTGCCCAGCTCGTAGGCCAGCATGACACCCAGCTTTGCCGGGTGGTCGCTACCGCCCTTGTCGGCGGCGGTGTCCCGCACAAGACGCTCGTCAATTTCCATGACGCCGGAAGCCTGGGAGTAGGCACAGCCGCCCCGGCCCACGAATACGTCCATGTCAGCGGGGGTCATGTCGTGGCTGCGCAGAAAATCCAGAAGCACCTGCTTGCGCATAGGCATCTGGTCGTTGGTGGTGGGGTATTGCAGCAGCACCGGGGCGTCGTGGAAGATGCTCTCAGTAAAAATGTTTTTTTCGTCCTCAAAGTAGCTTACCTTGGTGGAGGTGGAGCCGGGATTGATGACCAGCAGTTTGGTTTTCATGGCAATGACCTTCTTCTATGTGTTTTCATATTTCTCAATAGAATGGTTTCATTCTATTGAGAAGATACCGCCTGACGGCGTTGTCGTATCTATGATTTTCGGAATAGAAAATCATAGATACCCGTCTCATTATGATCTTCCTATTAAAATGTTCCATTCTACCGAATGAAACATTTTAATTGAATATCAGTATCAGAAGCTATCATAGCACTATTTGGCGAAAAAGGGAAGGAGAAAATAAAGTCCTTGGGGGTGATCACATAGGATTTGAACCAGCCGTCCCGGATTTCGCAGACGGTGGTGGGGGCGCTCAGGGAAATCTTGTCCAGCTTATCCTGACCGTACACCACCATGCCCCGCTTGATTCCCAGATTGATGAGCACCTGCGCTAAGGGTTCCACCAGATAATCGTCATACACCCCCAGTAGCTGCATGGATGGGCTGCCGGGATTGGTCAGGGGCCCCAGAATATTGAACACCGTGCGGAAACCCAGCTCCTTGCGAATCGCGCCCACATACCGCATAGAGGTGTGATATTTCTGAGCGAAGAAGAAGCACATACCTACCTCCTTCAGCAGCTCCACACATTTGGCGGGGCTTTGCTGGATATTGACGCCCAGCGCTTCCAGACAGTCTGCCGTTCCGCACTGGGAGGAGGCAGCCCGGTTGCCGTGCTTTGCAACCTTCATACCCCCGGCCGCTGCCACAAGGGCGGAGGTGGTGGAGATGTTGAAGCTGTGGGCGTTGTCGCCGCCAGTTCCCACAATCTCAAAAAGCTCCATGCCGGTTTCCACCTTCGTTGCGTGGGCACGCATGGCAGCCGCACAGCCTGCGATTTCGTCGGTGGTCTCCGCCCGGGCGCTTTTGGTGGACAGGGTGGCAAGAAACGCGGCGTTCTGGGTGGGGGAGGTTTCCCCACTCATGATTTCGTTCATGACGGTGTAGGCCTCGTCGTAGGTCAGGTCACCCTTGTTGACAATTTTCACAATCGCTTCTTTAATCATACCAAAAATCTCCTTTGTATGGATTTTATTGCAGTCAGAGCCATCCAGACAAACAAAAAACGCCCCTGACAGAGTTACACTCTGTCAAGGACGAATAAACACTTATCCGCGGTGCCACCTTGATTCATAGGAATGACCCTATGCCCTTAGCGGGATACCAGCATATCCCCGGCAAATGACGTCTGCCTCCAACGTCGCAGAATACTCTGTGAAAACCACATTTGACTGCGCCCTCAGCGGTCCATTTGACAACTTGTTTCTCACCTGCTCTCAGCACCCCAGGCTCTCTGTAAAGGCATGATTGCCGTTATCTCCGCTTCAACGGTTTAGTGTATTAAATTTTTCTTGCTCTACCACGAAACTATGGATTTGTCAACAGGAAACCTCGGAGTTTTTAGAAAATTGGCGGGCTGCACGCCCGGCAGGGCGGCTGAATGCATCATGATTAACAACAAGTACGGGAACCTATCACAAAATTGAGAATCCCCTCCCCGGAATGTCGGGAAGGGGTTCTCTGTAAGGAAGGAATTCGTGTCTGTCAATACACGATGATTAGCTGAACAGCTTGATAAGCGCGGAGGCGGTCATGATCAGCACGAAGACGTAGCTGATGGTCATGCAGATCCGCAGAGCGGTGGGGGTCTTGTAGCCTTCGTTCACATCCTTGCGCCAGATGAGCAGGGTGATGAACAGTCCAGCCACGGGGGTGGACACGGAGGTGCCCAGATTTGCCAGGAAGATCAGCTGGGTGGGAGAGCCGCCATAGCTGTAGCAGACGATCGCGCCGAAGGCCAGGCAGATCATGCAGCCGATCCGCACGAATTTGGAGGTCAGGCTCACGTCCTTTTCAAAGCCTGCACCCAGCAGCACCATGCCCCGCTGGGTATTGCCAAGCAAGGAGGAGAAGCCCGCGCCCAGCAGAGCGATGCCCATGATGTAGCGGGCGGCGTTGCCCATGATGGGCACCAGCATTTCCGCCAGCTGGGCAGGCGCCTTGATGGTCTCGCCGGTGGGGTTCAGCACGATGGCGCCCACCAGAATGATCGCGCCGGAGATCAGCACCACGCTGAGGATGTGCACCAGCGCGTCGGTAAACATAACACCGTTAAACAGGTCTTCCTTCTTCCACTTCTTCTCCTTGCCCAGGTAGGTGTTGTACACGCCGGTGGTGACGGAGGCGTTGGTGGACACGAAGGCCAGAGCGGTGGTCAGGCTGCCAGCGGGCAGGGCAAAGCCCACGACACCCTTGCCAAACTGGCTCCAGTCCGGGCCGCCCACGCCGATCAGGGTGGCGTAGAAGGAAACAATCATGCCAAGGATACAGAGGGTAATGATCTTTTCCACCTTGGAATAGACATTTTTCGCGAAATAGCAGTACACGATCACTGCCAGCATGATGGCGGAACCGATCTTCCAGTTCAGGCCGGTGATCAGGTTCATACCCGCGCCGGTGCCGGAGATATTGCCCATGGTGAAGAACAGGCAGGCAGCGAAGGTGGCCACGCTGACCACGCCGGAGGCGATGGGGCCGTAGTACTTGCGGATGGCGTGAATGGTGGGCATGCCGGTCATAATGGCCAGACGGTTGGTGGTCATCATAAAGGTGATGCCCATGAAGATAATGGGGATCATGATCCACAGCAGGGCGTAGCCATAGTTGGCGCCCAGCATGGCGGCGGTGGTGATGGCGCCGGGGCCGATGACAATGCCGGTGGCAATGAGGCCGGGACCGATTCTTTTGACAAGGTCTTTCAGAGGCAGCCGTTTAATATCGGAGCCGAAGACCTGATTGTTTTCACTCATTGAAGACGCTCCTTACTATTTGACCCGGATAGAGCGCGCTACCACTTGCAAAACAGGCACGCATAGTGGTATAATATTGCCTGTCCGGGTGGTTGTCATGCGGACGCACGCCTCAGGCGGCGGGCTGGAAATGGTTGGGGAACCTTTTTCCGCCGCCGGAGGTGTGTTTTTGCTGTATTTTGGGTAAAAAAGGGAGCGCTGCGCTTTATTGCAGCGCTCCCCAATTGTTTTTCTCAGGCGGGAAGTGGATTATTCTTACTTGAACTGCTCCATGTCGACCTTGGGCAGCTGGCTGCGCTCCAGGCCCAGAGCGACCCAGTCCTTCTCCTCCTGGTTCAGGGGCAGAACGGGCTTGCGCATCAGAGCGGAGGGCAGGATGCCTCTCTGGTACAGGGCTTCCTTCAGACGGGCGTGAGCCTCACCGGAGGGCTGGCCGCCGCCGTAGATGGCCTGGGAGATGTGGTAGATCCGGTTGGACCAGTCCTGAGCTTCCTTCAGGGTGTGCTTGTCGGGGTTGCGGAACACGTCCCAAGCGGGGCAGATCAGCTCGGGCACGCAGCCGGCGAAGCCGATCAGAGCGCCGTCCATGCCGGGGAACCAGCTCACGCACAGGGTCTCGTCGTGGCAGGTGATCAGGGAGATATCGGGGCACTCCTGCCGCAGCAGACGGACGTCGTGCTCGTAGATGGAGGTCACCCGGGTGCCCATCTTGATGCACTTGACGTGGTCGATTTCCTTGCACATCTTGATCAGGGTCTCAACGGGATAGAAGGCCTTGGAGGTGGCGGGGTACAGGTGGATGATGATGTCGATGTCGGCGCCCTCAGCCACGTCCCTGATGTACTCGAAGGGAGCGTTGGGGTTCATGCCGAAGCGCAGCCACATATGAGGGGGCATCAGCAGGATACCGTCAGCGCCGGCTTCCTTGGCCTCCCGGGCCATCTCGATGGACTCGGCGGTGTTCTCGCAGTTGACGCCGGAGATGATGGTCATGACGTCGCCGCACTCCTCAGCGCAGATCTGGGTGGCGTACTTCCGCTCAGCCCGGGTCAGGCCGGTGATCTCGCCGGTGTGGCCATTGACAACCAGACCCTCGATGCCCTTGCCGTAGAAGGTCTTCAGCCAGCGCAGGTAAGCGCGGAAAGCGGGCTCGTCGATGGAGTAGTCATCCTTCAGAGGAACGGAAACAGCGGGGAAGATGGTCTTGAAAGTTTTAACCTTAGCCATGATAAAAATCTCCTTTATAAAATCTGTAATTATGTTTTTCTGATTTCGATTGCCCAGCTCGTTCGTCGTCCGCTGCGCGCCGGCGGACTTCAATCGGGTTGTGCAATCGTTTGTGCTCTTGCTGGCTGTATATTATCATGCCCCGGAAAATTCGTCAATAGATTTTGCCCACCATGCAATGTTTTGCATACGCCTTGCAAATTGTTGCACAAACTGTTGATTTTCCACACTTTTCCTTTGCATTTTTAGAGCTTTTGCACAGATACCCTGCAAGCAACTTTCTCTTGCGTATTTTGAGGATCTCTGTTATAATATAGTGTATATACAAACGATTGCACAAGTACCCATATACAAACGTTTGCGGGAGGGATTCCAATGGCGACATTAAAAGACGTGGCAAAGCTGGCCTGCGTGGATGTGAGCACCGTTTCCCGGGCGCTGAACAACACCTCTTATGTCCACCCGGACACCAAGGCCCGGATCTATGCCGCCGCCAAGGAGCTGAGCTACCATCCCAATGTGATGGCCCAGGCCTTGCGGCAGGGAAAGCGGCACACCATCGGCGTGGTGGTGCCGAGGCTGCAGTTCACCGTGTTCGGTGAGATCGTCAAAAGCATCGAGCAGACCGCTCAAGGCTTGGGCTACGCCACCCTGATCAGCACCACCGAGGAGAACGCCAAGGTGGAGCGGGAGACTCTGAGCCGGCTGCGCAACGGCTTCGTGGACGGCATCATCATCGCCGGCACCGGGGCCAACGGGCGGCTGGTGCGGGATATTAAAAGCAGCGGCCTGCCGGTGGCCCAGGTGGTGCGGCGGCAGGAGCGGGACATCAGCAGCGTGGTGGCGGATTACGAGGCCTGCGCCTACGACGGCACCATGTTCCTGGCGGACAAGGGCTGCAAGGAGATCGGCCTGATCAACGGCTCCATGGACATCGCTCCCTATCTTGCCCGCTACAAGGGCTACAAAAAGGCCATTGCCAAGCTGGAGCTGCCGGAGATCACCACCACCTGCCAGCACCCCTGGAACAGCTTTGAGTACGGCTATCAGTGTGCCGGGCAGCTTCTCGACGAAAACCCGAAGCTGGACGCCATCATGGCGGCGGTGGACGTGCAGGGTCTGGGGGCCGTGCGGGCCATTAAGGAGCGGGGCCTGCGGGTGCCGGAGGATATCCGGCTGGTCAGCCTCACCGGGCACAAGGTGGGCGGTATGCTGGAAACCTCCATGACCTCGCTGGAGGTTCCCGCCCGGGAGATGGGAGAAAAGGTCACAAAAATGCTCATCGAAGAAATTGAAGCCCCCTCCGACCAGAAGCCCAGCGCCCAGCATCTGGTGTTCGCGGCAAAGCTGGTGGAGCGGGAAAGCACATAATATAGGAGGTTCTTATGGCTGGAACATTACATCACATGGCGGTGAATTCCGGGAACTTTGAGGAAACCGTCAAATTCTTTCAGGAACTGTTTGACATGGAGGTTCTGAAAACCAACGGAGAGGCCCCCCATCGGAAGCTGTGGTTCAAGCAGGGCATTCAGGTCAACGAAGCTTCGGAAGCTGACGCTGCCGGCAACGTCTATGACCACATCGGCATCTGGGTAGACAACCGGGAGCGGACCCTTGCCAAAGCTCACGCCATGGGCTGCAAGGTCATGGACGGCAAGCCCGCCCACTGGTTCCTGACCCCGGAGGGCATCGTCATCGAACTGATGGTCTGAAGATCCCAAATAACAGGACACCCCCGGTCAGATGACCAGGGGTGTCTATTATTTGTGTTTTGTGTCACATTGAAAGCAGTGGCAGGACAATTTGCAGGGTAAAGATGCCGTTTTGCGGAGAGAAGGTATACAGGCCGCCATGCTGCAGCACGATGGCGCGGATACTGCGGCACCCGTAGCCGTGGCCTGCCTCGGCAGTCACCGGCAGGCCATCTTCCATGGTGACGCTTCCGGCATAAGGGTTCTCAATTTCAATCAGCAGCTTATTGCGCTTGACGCCGCAGTACAGATCAATCCATCTGTTCGAATGCTCCATCTGGCTCACCGCATGAAGGGCGTTCTCCAGGCCGTTGGAGAGAATGGCGCACAGCTCCGTATCGGATATGCAGAGCGCCTCAGGCAGCCGGGCGTTGACGGTCAGCCGAACCTCCATCCGGGCGGCTTTGTCCGCAAAGGAAGAGCAGATCAGATTCACTGCCTCATTTTCGCAGAACCGCCTCACGGAGATGGACATCATATCCTCCCGAGTCTTGCGGATATAGGCGAGGGCTTGCTCCGGCTTTCCGGCATCCAAAAAGCCGTCGATCATGTTCAGGTGGTGACGCATATCGTGGCGATAAATCGCCGCCTGATAGAGGAATTTCACGATGAAGCAGGCGCACACCAGCGCCAGAACGCTGCACCCGACGCCAATCCAGAGAAAGAGACGGGGACGGGACTTTTTCTCAAATTTTCCATGATACTTCGGCATAGGCGCCCCCTTATGCTTCAGGGGCGGCAATCACTGCCGCCCCTGAGGTGAACTATGAATGCTTGCAGGAATCAGCGGCTGCCCCTTCGCTTGCTGTCAAGGACAAACGCGGCGATTTCTGTAAGAAAGTTCACCGCAGCGTGAAATGCCTTTTTTTCGGCCTGAAATGTATTCAAATTTCAAAACCCTCTCGACTTTTTGACCCCTTCCATGGTATCATGCAAAGACCTATCCATGGAAGGGGGCGTTTACTGTGAAAGCTCCGCATTCACAGTAAAAATTATAACAAATGCCAGCACCTCGCCCCTTGCGGGGCAACCGGTGCTGATGCATATAAATTCCCATGCCGGACTGCTTTCATAGCTTGTGGTGCATATGGATATGCATCCTTAACCATTTCTTTGTGTACGTTACGTTCCCTAACCCGGTTACCAATGAGTTCATCACTATCAAGATGTATGCCCAACTTCATCTCTGTTATCGTCCTGTGTGGTATCGTCAGAATCCTGCTGTCCCCCACCGGCATGATTAACATGCTGCTGGGTACCAGCTACAACTTCATGACGATGCCCGAAGCCTTCCGTACCATCTACATCGCCAGCGGCATCTGGCAGGGCGCAGGCTGGGCCTCCATCATCTACACCCCGCTGGATGCCAAATCCATCAGCTTCTCCTGTGACGGAACCGTGCTGATGGATGTGGAAAAATACGATATTGCTGTCGAGTAAGGTGCTCCTATGACAAATCAGGAACGCAGGGACGCGCACCTTGCCTACATTGCTGACAAGCCCATCTTCAAAGAGCTGGTCAGAACCAGAGGCCTGATCCAGAAGCTCAACGCCTTCGACCGAACCGACGAGGACGGTATCCGCAGGCTGGTGCAGGAGCTGCTGGGGGCACAGCAGGTTCCTTACATCGTCCCTCCCTTCTACTGCGACTACGGAAACCATATTTCCGTGGGTAAGAATGTGTTTTTCAACTACAATTGCACCCTGCTGGACGTGGGGAAGATCACCATTGGCGACAACTGTATGCTGGCGCCCGGCGTAGCCATCTACACCGCCGGACATCCCCTGCACCCGGACAGCCGCAACAGCGGCTATGAGTATGGCATGGACGTAACCATCGGCAAAAACGTCTGGATCGGCGGCAGCGTTGTCATCACCCCCGGTGTCCATATCGGAGACTGCTGTGTCATCGGCGCGGGCAGCGTGGTGACGAAGGACATCCCGGCGTGGAGCCTGGCGGCCGGAAATCCCTGCCGGGTGATTCGGAAAATTACCGAAGCCGATAGAAAGTTCTATTTTAAGGACAAAGAATTTGACGAGACCGCTTGGGAACAGGTCAGAAAGGAAGGTATCCATGAAACAGTATGATGTAGTCGCCCTTGGCGAATTGCTGATCGATTTTACCAAAAACGGAACCAGCGAACAGGGGAATAACCTCTTTGAGGCCTGCCCCGGCGGCGCGCCCTGCAATGTGCTGGCTATGCTCCGCAAGCTGGGCAAATCCTGTGCTTTCGTTGGCAAGGTTGGCAACGATATGTTTGGCAAGCTCCTGAAGGAGGTCATTACCGATGCCGGAATCAACGCCGACGCGCTGGTGATGGACGACAAAATTCCCACCACCCTGGCTTTCGTCCAGACCTTCGCCAACGGCGACCGGGATTTCTCCTTCTACCGCAAGCCCGGCGCGGATATGATGCTGACCGCCGATGAGCTGCCGGAGGAGACCATCGCCAACGCCCGGATTTTCCACTTCGGCACCCTGTCCATGACCCACGAGGGTGTCCGGGCCGCAACCATCAAAGCAGTAGGGCTGGCGAAGGAGGGCGGCGCGCTGATCTCCTTTGATCCCAATCTCCGCCCCCCGCTGTGGGAGGACTTGGAAGAAGCCAAGCGGCAGATCGCGTGGGGGCTTTCCCAGTGCGACATTCTGAAAATTGCGGACAATGAGCTGGAATTCATGACCGGGGAAACCGATTTCTACAAGGGCGCGGCTATCCTGCACCAGAAGTACCCCAACATCAAGGTTCTCAACGTTACCGCCGGTGCCGATGGCAGCTACTCCTTCTATGGGGAGGACACGCCCGTGTTTGTTCCCTCCTGCAAGCTGGGCGGCACCATTGAGACCACCGGCGCAGGCGATACCTTCTGTGCCAGTGTGCTGAATTTTGTCCTGGAAAATGGCATTGCCTGCCTGACCTCCGAAGATCGGGAAGCCATGCTCCGTTTTGCCAACACGGCGGCATATCTGGTGACAACCAGAAAGGGTGCGATCCGCGCCATGCCGGAAAGGCAAGAAGTCGAGGCGATTCTGGCGCTGTAACCCAATTGGGGGTTTCCTTGAAAGGAAGAATCATCGGCAAATCGACAGCGCTTGCGCTGACAGCTGCGGCACCATGTATATGCGGCAGGTCATGGCGCAGGCAGGCTTCCGGGTTATGGGGCTTGTATTAAGGCAACACCGCTTAGGCGGGAAAAGCGGGCTTCAGCGGAGCTTTTGCCCCAATCGTGTAGTATGGGTCAAAACCCTGGCTGAATCTCCTTGCCCCATTATGCGGTGTTGCCGTAACATAATGCGCATATCTGTTTTGCTCAGCTGATCGATCAATTGGAATTTGCGGGGATGCCCCCGCGGGCAATGCGTTACGAACTCTGGTTTTTCCTTGTACATCCTTTGGGCCCCTCGACCATAAGCTGTTACGAAAATCGGAATTTGTTGGTTTATAACCGTAGGGGCGGCCATTGGCCGCCCGCAGCGTTGGGCGTGGTACGCACTCCGTTTGGATGGTAAAGCTCAAAATATCGGAACCTTTCGGGTGGCCAATGTTACCTATGTTACTCTTGACACAATGGCCGCCCCTACAGTGGCATATGGATTGCTGCAAATTGCGATTTCAAAACGTTTTCTGGTCGAGGGGCCCAAAGGATGTTGGTTTATTACCCAGCGTCCGTGACGCATTGTCTGCGGCGACTCGCCGCCAAATTCCAATTTTCCGCTTTGCTGACGAAAGCCAATATGCACATAACACAATAAGCAGCCCGTGGTACGGTTTCGCATTTTGCGAACGGTACCACGGGCTGCTTGCCCAACAGGAAGCGACGCCTTTCTTGACACAGCCGCCGGGGCATGGTAAACTATCAGCCAAGGAAACGGTCAACCGCGGGAAAGGAAATGAAAATGAATCGGAAGCAAAAAATGTTTATGCCCATCTGGCAGCCTTTTACAGGTATCCCTGCGGAAACCATGATCGGGTCGATTGCGGATGAAGAAGAACGGACGGTCGCTTTGGCAGCCCATTATTATTTTCAGGGCCGGTACGACAGCGCGGCAGCGGAGAGCCGGCGCTGCCTGAACAGCCCCTGCCCGGAAATCCGTGCTGCCGCGCTGCTTGTGCACGGCATGGCCAATGTGGGCTTGGGCAATACGGAGCTGGTTCGGGCGGATTTTGCCGTGCTGAAGCAAGCGTCTCAGCAGCACGAGGACATTCAGATGGCTGCTATTTTTGACGCGCTGCGGTATCTTCTGGCGGTTTTCTTTCACACGGATGGGGAAATTGCGCCCCTGCGGGAAGAACACGCCGCCCTCCTGCCCGAGGGAACGAGACTGTATCTATTGTACGCCGCAGCCCACGGGCTGTATCTGCAAAGAAAATATGAGCAGGCTCTGGGTGTCACCCGGTCGGCGCTGATGATGGCGGCGGGGCGGTTTCCTTCGGTGTGCCTGTACCTGAATCTGGTTGGCGCCATGGTGGCGGCCAACCTGCACGACGCTGACCTTGCGGCGGCGTTTTTCCACCGGGCGTGGCAAATCGCGGAAGCCGAGGACTACATTCAGCCCTTTGTGGAGCACCACGGAATGCTGCAGGGGCAGATTGAGAAGTACCTCCGGGAGGCGCAGCCCCAGGTGTATGAGCGGATTTCGGAAAAAGTCATTGCCTTCTCCCGGGGCTGGATGAAGATTCACAACCCGGATTCCGTCAACAAGGTCACAGACCGCCTGACGCCCTACGAGTTTGCTCTTGCCATGATGGCCGCCCGGGACAAGAGCAATCTGGAGATTGCCGAATATCTGCACATCTCCGTCAATACCGTGAAATTCCACCTGTCGAATATCTACCAGAAGGTGGGTGTCACCAACCGCAGAGATCTGAAAAACCATCTGAACAGATAAAATTGACCCATTTTTCCTTGAAAAGGGCAACGATTTTTTGTTGGCAATAGGTATTGGCGTGTTATCGCTTACTGGCTGCGGTATTTCTTCCCACAAAAAGCACGAACAAGGTTCTGTGATTTGTAGACGAACCGGCAAATGGAGCGTTTGCTGCACAGGTTCAAGCATTTCAAAAATGCAGTCCTCCTGAGTAAGCTTAGCGAGTCGAAGGATCTACGCATTTCGCTACGCTTTGCAGTCCGTTCTGTGCCAAGATCCTTCGACTACGCCGCGCATTTTTCTGAGGTATGACTGCCACCGGCAGTCATGGAATCCGAAATCGCTGACGCTATGCTCAGGATGACAAGGTTTTCTGTTATTTGGCGGCGAGTCGCCGCTGACAATGCGGGCCGCAGGGCGGCCAGCCAATGCGTCACGAACGCTGGGTGGATATCTTACATCCTTTGGGCCCCTCGACCAGCGGCGAGTCGCCGCTGACAATGCGTAACAAACGCTGGTGCTTCCTTGTGCATCCTTTGGGCCTCTCGACCATAAGTAGTCAAGAAAACTGGAATTTGGCGCTTTCTTGCCTCCCTCTTTATTGAGCGATTGCAGGAAATTGCCCCGCTCTTTGTGGTGCGGGGCAACAACGACAAGGAGTGGGCGGAGCACATCCCCGCAATACTGACCTTCCAGATTGAGGACTGCCGGTTCTTTCTGGTACACAACAAAAAGGAAGTGCCCAAAACCTTAACCGGCATCGACGCGGTGATCTTCGGGCACTCCCACAGGTATTTTGAGCAGATTATTGACGGGCGGCTCTGGCTGAACCCCGGCAGCTGCGGCAAGCGCCGGTTCGATCAGGAGATCACGCTGGCAATTCTGACGGTGGATAGTAAGGCTTCTTCTGTTCAGAAAATAACGATTCAACCGTGATTGGAGAACACTGCATGGACGAGTTCACATTACATAGATATTCCAGAATGGCTTATGAACCTAAACAAATCATTACTTTTTCTGGAGATCCATCAATGTCATTGCCAGATGTGGATCGAGAAATGGAATTTCACAAGGGTGTAAAGGCCGTGCAGATCAGCAACCTAACGCAAAAAGAATTTGATTACTTCATCGAAAAATATGGTGATGAATTTGAAGCAATTTATTTTTTCCAGAACACAAAGGTTAGGGATTTGACTGCCTTGGCAAAACTGCGTGAGATCCAATATCTGCTCTTCTATAATGTGCGCGGCAACGCTCTGTGGGATATGCGCAACAATTTGAACCTAAAAGGGATTATGATTTTCTCCTGCAAAAAAATGTTAAGTGACCTGGAACAATTGCAACTTGCGCCTAATTTGCAAGAATTGATTTTGTGCAGCGCCACATTTGGCAAGTATACGGTTAAAACAGCTGAGCCATTAAAAAACTGCAAGAAACTCAAAAGATTGTTTATAGATTTTAATACGGAAGATAAACGCTTTTGCCCTGAAGATTTTCAGAGACTAGATGTTTTCCAATATCAATGTGATCGCAAACGCAATTTCTCTTACTGATAGGGTATTGCTCCTAATGACGATCACTGACACCCTTCACCCACGGGTTTTCCTCCTGCGTCATATCGCGTTCCAATTCCGCCCGGTTCATTCCGCGTCCTCCTCCAGCGCTTCCAGATAAAAGCTCACGGGGCGGAAGCCGTCGTTGCAGGAAATCATGGCGGATTTGGGATTCTTCATCCAGCCGTCGTAAAAATCCCCACCGCCGTGGGCAAGGGTCATGACAAAGGGCGAAATGCTGTCCCAGGCGCTGTCGCAGAAGCCCTCCGGCTTGCACCAGCCGTTGGCAACCCAGACCTGCCCTTCCTTCACTTCGCAGGCGTGCTGGATGGGATTTTCGTACTTCTCCATCAGGGCAAGATAACAAGCCTTTCGCATGGCGGTAATACGGACTTTTTTCATGGGAATCCCCCTCCTATGTGTTCTGGCTCCATTTTAGCCCGCTGCGCGCCGAATGTAAATAGCCTTTCTTTCAGCAGGCGAGATATATGAAATCGTAGGGGTCAAGGTTTGCCTGCTCCAGGGCCGCTACCCGGTCATCCGGGTCCATTTTTCGCAGTTCCTCCTCGCTCAGCCCCGCAAGACTCAGCTGATCCCGGAAGGGTTCGTACTCCGCGTCCAGCACTTCTTCCTCCTCGTTCCAGTGGAGCAAATCTTCCAGAAATTTGATAATCATCGTCGTAGCCTCCCGTTCTTGTTTCTGCCTCCATTATACCGGGATACTGTCCTAAAAAACGGGTGCAATTCAAAAAGCCCGACAGGGCGCAGAAAAAGCATCGGAACATTATCTGCCCCGATGCTTTTCCCTTCGTTTCTGTTGTTTCAGGTCATACTGCCGCTGCTTTTCCGCCTCCCGCTCCTGCCGGGTGACTTCTTTTCGTTCCTGCTTGTTTTCTTCCCGCAGCAGCTGCAAGGCCTGCTGTGACTTTGTCCCGATTCCGGCGGCGATCTGCTTTCTTGCTTCCCTCTGTATCCTTTTGGGATTGACCGCTTCTTTCCTCGGAGCCACATCAACAGATGGACTGAACCTGAGCTGATGGTAATTCGCCAGCACAAACTCCCAGACTTCATAGTCCTTTGGTTCTGAGCCGAAAACCACTCTGCATACCGAAAGTTTCCCCTTCTCAATGCGTTCGAAGATTCCCACCCAGAACGGGTCCTCGAAAAATACCGTCAGCTTTCCGTAATCACTGCCCATGACGAAACCCTCCTGAAAATTTACTATCACAGGAACGGACAACCCGGAGGGGAAGGTTACTTACCTGAGCCTGGGGCTCAGACGGCTGGGCTACCTACCAGCTCTAGTACGCCAAAGGGCGCACATTGCGTTTTTATCCTGTGTATTCACGCCGCGCATTTCCGCACGACTCGGACAGCTGCAAAAGCAAATCTGTCACGGCTATCGTATCACATAGCATTTTTATCGTCAATGAAAATCGGAAAGGAATACCGAACACGCTTGCGGTTTTATCTGTACTTCCTTCCGCTTTCGTGATAAAATTGAGAAAAACCGAAAAGGAGTGGAATCTCATGGCAGGAACCTTACGCATCCGGAAACAAAGCATCACCGAAATGGACGTTGACTGCATCGTCAACGCAGCCAACAGACAGCTCCGGCACGGCGGTGGTGTCTGCGGAGCAATCTTCGCGGCTGCCGGTGCAAGGGAACTTGAAGCCGCCTGCGACGCTCTGGGGCATTGCCCCACCGGCGAGGCAGTTATTACTCCCGGCTTCAAGCTGAAGGCAAAGTACATCGTCCACGCCGTTGGCCCCATCTGGCAGGGCGGCAGTCACAATGAAGGTCAGCTACTGTACCGCTGCTATCAAAATACCATGAAGGTTGCCTGCGCCAAGGGCTGCCGCTCCATCGCCTTCCCGCTGATTTCTTCCGGCATCTATGGCTACCCTGTCAAGGAAGCATGGCGCGTGGCAATCAAAGCCATTCAGGAAAGCCCCTACGAAATGGACGTGACCATCGCAGTGATCGATGATTGGGCGTTGCAGCTGGGGGCTTCCATTCTCTCACAGGAAGCGAAAACCGCCTCACCAACATGGTGAGGCGATTGCTTTTTTGCGGTGTATGCCCGCCTATCGGCGGCAGCGCGGCTTACGGAATCTCTGTGACAACTGTAGCTTTTCGGGGCGGTTTTCCCCGTTTTTGACCTCTCTAAGCGGAGAAAATTCCGAAGAGGTATAGAGATAGCGGGGGTAGCAAAGTTGTGGAAACTGTAGTATTTCGGAGATGGGGGTACATGGGATTTTGGGTATATGCGGTTCCATGATTTCCGTCACCCGTATGTCAAGCACACGACAAAAAAATATTTCCTGCAAAAGCAGAAATCCCAAACCACCAACAAGTGGTAATCTGGGATTTCTGTTTGTAAGCGTCAATTCTAGGCCCATAAGGAACCGGGCTACCATTTGTGGTAGCCCGGCGATACAAGATCAATATATGTCTGCTACAGGTGCATTGCCCAAGAATGCATCCACGGCATCACCAATGGCGTCCCGGAACGCATC
>JALFUW010000030.1 GCA_022786995.1 Clostridiales bacterium | reverse complement strand
AGTCGGCGCGGCTTATCTATCAGCCGCTGCCCGTTATGCCCGTTTGCACGACCGAGAAGCTGGTCGCCTTCCACCTCACGGACTACATTGATGACGTCAAGGAGGTCCTGCTCTCCAGCCGTTACAGATGCTACCCCGTAGTAGACGAGAACGACAAGGTCGTCGGTACGCTCTCGCGCTTTCATCTGCTTCGCCCGAAGAGAAAGCGCGTCGTGCTCGTTGACCACAACGAGGCGTCCCAGTCCGTGCGCGGACTTGAACAGGTGGAGATAACCGAGATCATCGACCACCACCGCCTTGCCGATATTCAGACCAAACAGCCCATCATCGTCAGAAACGAGCCTGTCGGCAGTACCAACACCATCATCACCTCCATGTATCAGGAGCACGGCGTCATGCCCTCCCCCCACATGGCAGGCCTGATGGCGGCGGCGATTCTGTCGGATACGCTGATGTTCAAATCCCCCACCTGCACCCAGAAGGATATTCGCACAGCGGAGCGGATGGCGAGAATCGCCAACGTATCTCTGGACGAGCTGGGCAAGACCCTGTTCTCCAATACGGTGGATCATAAGAGCGTGGAGGAAATGCTGTTTACCGACTACAAGGAGTTCCATGTGGCGGGGCACTCCCTGGCTGTGGCCCAGCTGACCTGCGTGGATTCCGCCGGTGTGCTGAGCCGAAAGGATGAAATTCTGGCCAGAATGCGGCAGCACAAGGAGGAGAAGGGCTTTGATCTGATGCTGCTGATGGCGACAGACGTGCTGATGGAGGGTACCCAGATTGTGTATGTAGGCGACGACGACTCCATCCGGCAGGCCTTCAACGTGGTTCCCAAGGACAATACCGCCTTCCTGCCGCGAATCATGAGCCGGAAAAAGCAGGTCATTCCCATGCTGTCGGACCTTTGGAGTTGAATTGACAATTGTCAACTAAAGAAGAACTTAACGGATTAAGCCTTCCCCCGGGGGGAAGGTGCCCCCGAAGGGGGCGGATGAGGAACGGCGACAGCTTACTACACAGCGTGCAGTCAAATAAGAAGATATAGTCTTCAAATTAGTACCTTTTTTACGAACTGCATTGGTAATCGAGACATTTCGCCGATCCTCATCCGACCTCGCTGGCGCTCGGCCACCTTCCCCCCGGGGGAAGGCATTGCTTCGCTATAGAACAATTATTCAGAGTAACAGCCGACTAGCATATTTTGAAATTATTTTACTTTTGATACTGACTATGATATAATAATACGCTGCTGAGGAGATGGGGATATGGGCTTTGACGTTCTTTTGGGCAACGAACGGTTAAAGGAAAATCTGACAAAAAGCCTGGCAAAGGGTCATATTTCCCACTGCTATCTGATTTCCGGCCCGGAAGGGTCGGGTAAGCGGACGCTGGCCCGGCTTCTGGCGCAGACCATCCTCTGCCGGGGCGCGCAGAAGCCCTGCGGGGTCTGCGCCCCCTGCCGGAAGGTGCTGGACGGGAATCACCCGGACTATATTCTGGTGGACGACCCGGAGAAAAAAACCGTGCCGGTGGAGCTGATCCGGCAGGCGAGAGCGGATATGTTCATCCAGCCCAACGAGTCTGACCACAAAATCTACGAATTTCCCCGTGCTCAGGATATGGGCATCCCCGGCCAGAACGCCCTGCTGAAGGTGCTGGAGGAGCCGCCCGGCTACGGCGTGTTTCTGCTGCTTTCCGATAACCCGGATAAACTGCTGCCCACAGTGCGCTCCCGGTGCACGGAGCTGAAGATGCAGGCATTGTCCCCGAAAATTCTGAAAAACCAGCTTCGGGAGGATTTCCCCAGCGCGTCCCCGGAGGATATCGAAGCGGCAATGATCCGCAGCGGCGGTTTTCTGGGTCAGGCCCGAACCCTGCTTTCTCAGGGCGCGGAGGTTCCGCCTCAGACGGAAGCATTTGCCCGGGCCTTTGCCCAGCGGGACGCCCTGCTGCTGACCCAGGTTCTGGTGCCCATGGAAAAATGGAAGCGGGAGGCCTTGACAGAGATGCTGCAGCAATGGCTGGCGCTTCTGGAAGGGGCGCTGATGAGCCGAAGCGGCGGCGCGGCGGTGTCCGCCCTTGCCCGGGAGCTGGCACGGCGCCGGACAGCGGCAGATTTATACAGCGGCGTCACCGCCCTGAAAAAAGCGCTGGATTACGCCTTGAGCAACGTTTCCCCCGCCGCCGTCTGCGGCTGGCTGAGCTGGGAACTGAGATAGGAACTGATCGTAGGGCGGCTTGCCCTCAAGCCGCCGGTGATGCGCCGGCATCACAAAAGAGAAGATGCAGCGGCTTGAGGGTAGGCCGCCCTACAGTATCTGGAATGATTTAGCCAAGGAGCGTTTATGGAGCAGGAAATGAACAATACTACCCCGGAGCAGAGCGTGGAGGTCGTGGACATCCAGTTCCGCCCCGGACAGAAGATTTACTATTTTGACCCCGACGGGAAGACCTTCCGGCCCGGGGATCATGTGATTATCGACACCGCCCGGGGGGCGGAATACGGTATCTGTGCCGGTGGCAATCACCGAATTGCACAGAAGGATGTGGTGGCCCCTCTGCGCAGAGTTCTGCGCAAGGCCACGGCTCAGGATGAGCGCGTCGCGGCGGACAACCGGGCCAAGGAGAAAAAGGCTTACGACATCTGCATGGAAAAAATCGCGGAGCACGGGCTGGATATGCAGCTGGTTTCCGCGGAGGTGGCCTTTGACGGCAGCAAGATTCTGTTCTACTTCACCGCCGACGAGCGGGTGGACTTCCGGGAGCTGGTGAAGAATCTGGCCTCTATTTTCCACACCCGCATCGAGCTTCGGCAGATCGGCGTCCGGGACAAGGCAAAGATGGTGGGGGGCTTGGGCATCTGCGGTCGGCCCTTCTGCTGCGCCAGCTTCCTGGATGATTTCCAGCCGGTATCCATCAAGATGGCCAAGACCCAGAATCTGTCCCTGAATCCCACCAAGATTTCCGGCACCTGCGGCAGGCTCATGTGCTGCCTGAAATACGAGCAGGATGCCTATGAGGATCTGATCCGCAGCAGTCCGAAGCTGGAATCCTTCGTGGACACGCCCGAGGGACGGGGCACCGTGGTGGAGATCGACCTTCTTCGCCAACGGGTGAAGGTGCGCATGGAGGACAGCCCGGAGACGGTGAATGTGTTTGCCAACGCCGATATCGCCGTGCTGCGCAGCGGAAAAGCGAAGAAGAACGACCCGCCCATTCCGGCGGATCTGGCCCCGATTTCCGGCAGCGGCAAGCGGGCCCGGAAGGCAGAGCCGGAGCAGGACACCATGGTCCTGGAGCCGATCCGCTTCCGCTACAGCACCGAGTCCGTGGTGACGGAGACGGAGGAGCCTGTACAGGAGCAGCCGGAGAAGCCCGCTCCCGGCCGCAGGCGGCGCGGCCCCAGGAATGAAGGGCCGAAGGAGCCGAAGCAGGAGATTCGCCAGGAGAAGCTCAGACAAAGTAAAGCGCCTGCCGCGGAAGAAAATACACAGGAGCGTTCCGAAAAGAAACCCTCCCGCCGCCGCCCCAATTACCGCCGCCGGAAGCCAAAGAGTCCCAGCGGCGGGCAGGAAAACACCTAAGGAGA
Organism: Clostridiales bacterium; assembly: GCA_022786995.1. Classification (GTDB taxonomy): domain Bacteria; phylum Bacillota; class Clostridia; order Oscillospirales; family Oscillospiraceae; genus Faecousia. The sequence goes on along the minus strand of JALFUW010000030.1, from coordinate 10,795 downwards.
TTGGATCATGCACTGGAATGAGAAATTAGGGAAGTGCCCTATTCCCGGGTGGCTGTTTTCCGTTGTGACGGTGCTCTGGTGCGAGAGTCTGCTGCACTTCTGGACGGCCAGCAGCTTCCACATTCTGCGGTATCTGACCGTTATTTGCTTTGGCCTGGGCTTTGGCGGCATTCTCGGCCTGATCTTCAGCTTTTTCGGAGGGAAAAAGTGGGGAAAATGGGTATCTGCCGGGGTCATGGCACTGGTGACGGTGCTGTATATCGTGGAGTATTTTGTCACCGACGCCTACGTTTCCTTCATGGGCCTTGGCACCCTGCTGGGCGGCGCGAAGGGCGTTGCCACGGACTTTGCCGATGTGGTGCTGGCACTGATCGTGCGGGACTTCTGGCGGATTCTGGTGTTTGCGCTGCCCGTTTTTGCCTATACCCTGCTGGCAGCGCCGGTAATGGTGAGCTGGAAACGCAGAGGCCTTGTTGCCGGGATTACGGCGGCAGCCTACGCCCTGGCATTCACGCTGGTGTTCGGCGTGGGCACCGATGCCGCACGGCTGACCACGGACTACAATCTGGACAGCGCCATCCACTGCTTTGGCCTGAACGTGGGGTTGGCTTTGGATGTGGGCCGGGGCGGCGGCAGCGAGGAAGCCCCCGGCGAATTTGTGGTTTTGGAGACTGCGCCACCTGTGACGGAGGAGGCGGAGCAAACCCAGCCGGAGCAAACCCAGCCGGTGGTCTACGAGCCGAATGTCATGGATTTTGATTTCGCCCAGCTGGCGGAAAACGAAAGCAACAGCCGGATCTCCTCCATTCACAAATATGTCAATACCGTAACGCCCACCCTGAAAAACGAGTACACGGGGCTGTTTAAGGGCAAGAACCTCATTATCATCGCGGCGGAGTCCTTCTCCGGGGACATCATCGACCCAGAGCTGACGCCGACTCTGTACCGCCTGGCCACCCAGGGCATTCAGTTTACCGACTTCTACCAACCCATGTGGGGCGGCAGCACCAGCTCCGGCGAATTTTCCATTCTGTCAGGTCTGGTTTCCGCCAGCGGTACCAACTCCATCAAGGAGGGCCGCCAGCAGGATCTGTTCCTGTCCATCGGCAAGCAGCTTCAGAAGGAGGGCTATTATTCCCAGGCCTTCCACAACCATCTGTACACCTTCTATGATCGGGACAAGACCCACACCTACTATGGCTATGATTCCTTCATGGGGATGCACAACGGCATGGAGGAGGGCGTCCGGGAGGTCTGGCCGGAAAGCGACAAGGAAATGATGGACTTCACCGTGCCGCTGTACATTGACCAGCAGCCCTTCAGCATCTACTATATGACTGTCAGCGGCCATGCCCGTTATACCACCGACGGCAACGCCATGTCCCGGAAGAACATCGACGCGGTGCAGAGCCTCCCTTATTCCGATAAGGTCAAGGCCTACTATGCCTGCCAGCTGGAGCTGGAATACGCTATGCAGTCGCTGGTGAGCCAGCTGGAGGAGGCGGGGATCTCGGACGACACCGTCATCGTTCTGACTGCCGACCACTATCCCTACGCGCTGGAAAAGAGCGCCACCTGGGATAACCGGCAGGACTACGTCTCGGAGCTGTACGGCTATAAGCCCGCCAACAACGCCGAGCGGGATCACAATGCCCTGATTCTGTGGAGCGGCTGCCTGGAGGGAAAGAATATTGTGGTCGATACCCCCACCTACAGCCTGGACATTCTTCCCACCCTGTCTAACCTGTTCGGCGTGGAGTACGACTCCCGGCTGCTGGTGGGACGGGATGTGTTCTCCGACGCGGAGCCGCTGGTGCTGTGGTACGACTTCACATGGAAGACCGAAAAGGGCCTGTATAACCCGGAGAGCGGGAAGTTTACCCCCGCCGAAGGGGTCAGCGTTGAGGAGGGCTATGTGGATCGGATCAAGGCGTTGGTGCAGAATAAGATTCACTATTCCCGGGAGGTTCAGCAGACGGACTACTTCAACTACCTAGCCAAAGCAATGCAATAATGCAAGCGCCCTGCCGACGGCAGGGCGCTTATCGTATCTATCAGCCGGTTTTTCGGTTTTCCACTTCCTCCGCCACATTCAGCGAACGCATGACGCTGTACTTGTCGTAGCGGGTATCGCCGGTTTCGGACAGGAACACCAGCCGGATGTCCGGGTCATCAAAGGTGACCTTGCTGACCATACCGCTGACATTGCTGGCATCCACGTTGTTTAAGTAAATGCGGCACCGCTCGTCGGGGAGCTGGAAGGCGGGGTCGTCCACGCCGAAGGAGATCACGAATTTGCTGGACGCGCAGGCCTCCACGATCTTCTTGGCGGCGGATTGCAGGGCCTCGGTTTTATCGCCGGTAAAAATGTACTGCTCCGAATTGGGGAAGCGGAAATTGTCCAGCAGCACCTCATCGAAGCCCATCTCCTTCAGCTCCAGCACTACGGAGGAAATCCAGGTGATGGTGGAGGCGTTGGTGGGATCCAGCCAGTACATACCACCCTCGTCCATCCACAATCCCGCGCGGCTGAGCATGTATAGACCGCTGGAAACGTGATTTTCGCCGTAGGTGCGATCCCGGAAGGCGCTGATCCGGGCGATCTTATAAAAGCCCTTTTTGTTAATCCGATCCAACAGCTGCGCAACGCCCTGAATGTTGGTGCTCTGGGAGGTGATGGCCTCGCCCAGCTTGGACTGGTAGAAGAAGGTGCCGAAGGGGCCTTTCATGTCCACCATGATGGGGGTGCTGCCGGGCAGCCGCTCCACCTGCAGCATCACATTGTCTAAGCCTTCCTTGTACATATCGCCGGTGATGTAGTAGCCGGACAGCTGGGTCATCTCCTTGGCGGTGTCGATGGCGTCGGCACCCTCGTTGTAGAAGATGGAGACCTCCATATCGGCCTTTGGCGGCGCGGCTTCCACGCCGGAAATTTCATAGGAAGACTGGCTGAAGTCCAGCTTGGCGCCGTTGCTGGTGTAGACCACATATCGCTGAAGCCAAATGACCCAGCACAGCCAGACCACCAGAAAAACAAGCAGAAGAATCAGGGCCGCAATGCCGACGCGGTTCAGAATCCGCCGGTGTCGGTAGGGAATACTCATAGGGAACCTCCTTTTTTCGCCGTGACGCAACGCCACTCCTCTTTGGAGCGGATGGCGGTGACGGTCAGACCTGCCGCTTCCAGAGCGTCCGTCACATCCGCCAGACGGCTGTCCAGAATGCCGGAGCAGATGAGCAGCGTGCGCTCTGTCATAAAATCGGGCAGGATGGGGGACAGGCTGATGATCACGTCGGCAACGATATTGACGAGAAGAACGTCATATTCCCCCTCAGCCAGCTTCCGCATCAGGGCCTTGTCCTCGGTGACGTTGCCGGTCAGCGCGGTGAAGGCAGGGGCGGCAAAGCCATTGTAGGCGGCGTTCTCCCGGGCGATATCCTCGGCCTTGGGGTCAATGTCCACGCCCACAGCCGTTTCCGCCCCCAGCCGCAGGGCGGTGATGGACAGAATGCCGCTGCCGCTGCCCAAGTCCAGGCAGTGGAAGCCTTCCTTCACGGCTTCCTCCATGGCCTCCATCACCATCTGGGTAGACGGATGGGCGCCGGTGCCGAAGGTCAGGCCGGGGTCGAGGATGATCTTCCTTCGGTGGGTTTCTTCGTTTTCCAGCCAGTAGGGCAGCACCACAAGGCTTTTTCCCACCTCCTGGGGCGGGTAGCTGTCCTTCCAGGATTCCTCCCAGTTTGTATCCGGCAGGGCGGACACCTGCATGGTCAGCCCAAGGTTGGAAACGGTGTCCTGTAGACGGGCCATTCCGGCCTCGTCGGTATCCTCCAGGTACAGCTTCACCCTGGACAGGCCCGCCAGTTTCTGCTGAAAATCCTCGTCAATGTAGTCCCAATAGGCCCGGTTTTCCTCCAGAAAGGTCTCAAACTCCGCCTGATCCTCGATGACCAGATCGGAAAAGCCCCGGGCCGTCAGCTGCGCCGCCACGGTGTCCACCGTATCCGACGCGGTATTCACGGTTATCTCCAACCATGCCATAATGAAAGTCTCTCCTTTTGATTCGTTCCTCTATTCTACCGCATAGGCCAGAAAAACACAACACAAAAACTCTTAAATTTTTGTGTCCTACTTCCTATTTTGCAAAAAATGGTATATAATACCTCATAACGCTTATCAGAGAAATAAACGGTAAAACAGTTGATAGTTGATAGTGGATAGTGGACAGTTAAGCAGTCGCTTTGCGACATCGTTCATATTGTCCGGCAAAGACACAATCACTGTCAGCTGTCAACTGCCAACTTTCAACTGTCAACTGGCATGAGGTGATGTATGTTACAGATCACAACAATATCTCCCGGCGTGACACTGCGCTATGTCCGGGATACCCGATTCAAGCAGGGTTGTTTCAGCTTCCAGCTGGTGCGGCCCATGGGGAAAGAAGAAGCGGCGAAAAACGCCCTTCTGCCCGCCGTCCTGCTCCGGGGCACCCGGAACTGCCCCGACCTGCGGGCCGTGACCCAGAGACTGGACGAACTCTATGGCGCCGCCGTCAGCCCGCTGGTGCGCCGGGTGGGAGATTACCAGACCACTGGGGTGTACTGCGGCTTCATGGACGACCGCTTCGCCCTGCCGGGAGACCGGGTATTGGCGCCGATGCTGGATTTTTTGCGGGAGATTTTGCTGGATTCCCCACTGGAAAACGGAAGTTTTCTGCCGGATTTTGTGGAAAGCGAGAAGAAAAATCTGATTTCCACCATTGAATCCGACCGCAACGACAAGCGGGCCTACGCCATTCAGCGGCTGCTGCGCGCCATGTGCGCCGGGGATTCCTTCGGCATCCCGAGACTGGGCGAAATCGAGGACGTGGCGGAGATTACCCCGGAGGGACTGACAGAACACTACCGAGAGATTCTTCGCACCAGCCCCGTGGAGCTGCTCTATGTGGGCAGCGCATCCCAGGAGCAGGTGATTTCCACCATACGGCCGCTGCTGGATGCCTTGGAGCGTAACCCCATGCCTCTGCCATCCCAGACCGCCTTCGTGCCGGGACAGGGCAGCGACATTACCGAAACTCTGGACGTGGCCCAGGGCAAGCTGTGCATGGGATTCAGCACCCCCGTCACCAATCGCTGTGAAGAATTGCCCGCCATGCAGATGTTTAACGTCATTTTCGGCGGGGGAATGACCAGCAAGCTGTTCCAGAACGTCCGGGAAAAGATGAGCCTGTGTTACTCCATCGACGCGTCCTACTATGGCGCCAAGGGCATCCTGCTTGTCAATGCCGGCATCGATTTTGATAAAGAAGCCGTCACCCGGCAGGAGATCTTAACGCAGCTGGAAGCCTGCCGCAGGGGCGAGATTTCGGAAGCCGAAATGACCGCTGCCCGGCAGGCCCTGCTGTCCAGTCTGCGCTCCGTGCCGGATTCCCCCGGCTCCATTGAGAATTTTGTTTCCACCGCTGCCCTCAGCGGGCTTGTTTTCAGCCGGGAGGCGTATATGGAAGCGGTGGAGAAGGTGACACTGGAGGACGTGGTGAAGTGCGCGGGCAGTGTCAGCCTGAATACCACCTATTTCCTGAAAGGAGGGAGCAAATGACACGGACTGATTACCCCGAGCTGGATGAAACCCTCTATCAGGAGATTCTTCCCAACGGTCTGACGGTGTGCGTGGTGCCCCGGAAGGGCTTTACCAAGCGCCTTGCCTACTTCGTGACGGACTACGGCTCCGTCCACACGTCGTATGCTCTTGACGGGAAGGAAATCCAGTCCCCCGCCGGGGTTGCCCACTATTTGGAGCACAAAATGTTCGATTTGCCTGGAGACCGGGATGTTTCCGCGGAATTTGCCGCCCTCGGCGCGGGCACCAACGCCTTCACCAGCTATGACATGACCGCCTACTATTTTTCCTGCACGGAAAATTTTGAGGCGTGTCTCAAATTACTGCTGGAATTCGTGTCCACCCCGTATTTCACGGAGGAAAGTGTGGAAAAGGAGCGGGGCATTATCGATCAGGAGATCGGCATGAACGAGGATGCCCCGGACAGCGTGGTGTTTGAGAATCTCGTGCAGGCCATGTATGGCGTGCATCCCATCCGGGTGCCCATCTTAGGCACCAGCGAAACCATCCGGGAAATCACCCCGCAGGTACTCTACGACTGCCACCGGGCCTTTTACACCCCCTGCAATATGCTGCTGTGCGTGGTGGGCGACGTGGAGCCAGAGGCGGTTGCCCGCATCGCGGGGGAGCAGTTGGGCGGAGAAAAGCTGCCTGTTGCCGAAAAACGGAACAACTGGTGTGAGCCCATGACCTGTCCCACTGCGGAGGTCACCGCCCAAATGGAAGTGGCCATGCCCATGTTCAACTTGGCTTTCAAGTGCGAGCCCCTGGGCCGGGGCGACGAGGCTATCCGGGAGGAAATGGTGGCCGATTTGGCGGCGGAAGCCCTGTTCGGCGAGTCCTCGGAGCTGTACCTCCGGCTCTATGAGGAAGGGCTGATTGATTCCTCCTTCGGCGGCGGCTTTGAGACCATCGATGGCTGCGCCATGCTTCTGTGCTCCGGCGACAGCGAAAACGCCCCGGCTGTGCGGGAAGCGATTCTGACTCAGGCGGAAAAGCTCAGCCGGGAGGGCCTGCCGGAAGGAGACTTTCTTCGCATGAAGCGCAGCGCTCTGGGCCGCCGGATCCGGGGCCTCGACAGCTTCGACGCCACCTGCTTCCGGGTCTGCGCCTACCATTTTTCTGACTTCGACTATTTCCGCTTCCCGGAGGTCTATCGACAGATCACAGCTGACGAAATCATTGCGTTCCTGCGCCGGGCGGTAACCCGGGAACGGAGCTGTCTGTCCATCATTGAACCTGTCTGTGAAGGAGGGGAAAACCCATGAATCCCAGTAACTATTCTGCCATTTCCTTCCCCTTTCTGGGGCTGGAAGTGAACCCGCCCAGAGTGCTGGCCCTTGGGCCTCTGAACATCCACCTGTACGGTCTCGCCATCGGACTGGGGCTGATTCTGGCGGTCATGTACGTCTGCCGCAGAAGTAAGGAATTCGGACTGAAGGAGGACGATATCCTGGACGGTGTGCTCTGGATTACGCCCTTTGCCATTGTCTGCGCGAGAATTTATTATGTGGCCTTCTCCTGGAAGGACTACGCGGATAACCCCCTGTCGGTGTTCGCCATCTGGGAGGGCGGCATCGCCATCTACGGCAGCGTCATCGGCGCGGTGATCGGTGTCATTGTGTTATGTAAAGTGAAAAAGCTGAAAATTGCCACGGTGCTGGATGTGACCCTGTTGGGCTTCTTCATCGGGCAGATTTTGGGCCGCTGGGGCAACTTCTTCAACCGGGAGGCCTTCGGCGCTGCCACCGACAGCTTTTTCCGCATGGGCCTGTACAATACCGTCACTTCCCAGTGGGAGTATTACCATCCCACCTTCCTGTATGAATCGGTCTGGAATCTGGTGGGCTTTATTCTGCTGCACTTCCTGTCCAAGCGGCGGCAGTACGATGGGCAAATCGCCCTGGGCTACGCCGCCTGGTATGGTCTGGGCCGCTGCTTCATTGAGGGGCTGCGGGTGGACAGCCTGTATTGGGGCTCCTTCCGGGTCAGTCAGGTGCTGGCGGGACTGACCTGCGTCGCTGCCTCCGCTATTCTGCTTTGGCAGGCGTTCAAGCCCCATGACCCGGCAAATTTGTTCGTCAACCGGGTGGTTTCCGAGGAAAAAACCGAATGAAAACGTGCCCCGCCGAATTTTCAGCGGGGCACAAAGCCTTCCCCTCCGGGGAAGGCATTGGGCGGGCCATTGGCCCGCCCATTTGTATTTTATTCCTCAATCAGCGCGATATGCACGGTGTCCAGCTGGGACTTGTCCACGGTGGTGGGGGCGCCCATCATCAGATCTTGGGCGTTCTTGTTCATGGGGAAGGTGATGACCTCCCGGATGGACTCCTCGCCGGTGAGCAGCATGATCAGACGGTCAACACCGGGAGCGGCGCCGGCATGAGGGGGCGCGCCGTAGGTGAAGGCGTTGTACATGGCGGGGAACTTGGCCTTCACGTCCTCCTCGCCCAGACCCACCATCTGGAAGGCCTTGACCATGATCTCGGGGTCATGATTCCGAACGGCGCCGGAAGCGGACTCGTAGCCGTTGACCACCAGATCGTACTGGTCAGCCTTGATGTTCAGCAGCTTTTCAGTGTCGCCTTCGGCCTCCTCCAGCGCCTTCAGACCGCCCTGGGGCATGGAGAAGGGGTTGTGGCAGAATTCCAGAGCGCCGGATTCCTCGCCGATTTCGTACATGGGGAAGTCCACAATCCAGCAGATGGCGTACTGCTCCTCGTCGAAGTGACCGGGAATGCGCTTACCAAGCAGGGTGCGGATGACGCCGGCGGTCTTCTGGGCGACGGCCTTCTTACCGGCAGCCATGCACACAAAGGAACCGGGCTTCAGATTCAGCTTGGCAGTCAGGGCCTCGGCACAGTTCGTCAGGAACTTGCTGACGCCGCCGGTGAGCTGGCCGTTTTCGTCCACTTTCACCCAGCAGGCCTTGTTGCCGGTCTGCACCTCCACGTCAGCCAGAAGCTTGTCGATCCACTTTCTGGCCTGGGTGAAGTTGTCAACAGCCACCGCCTTGACAGTTGTGCCTTCAAAGGGGCCAAAGCCGCAGCCCTGCACCTCGGCGGAGATGTCCTGAATTTCCAGATCAATCCGCAGATCGGGCTTGTCGGAGCCGTAGCGCTCCATGGCCTCGTTGAAGGGAATATGGCGGAAGGGAGCCTGAGACACCCGCTTATACTTGCCAAACTTCTCGAAGACCGGCACCAGCACATCCTCCAAAGTGGACAGCACGTCCTCCTGGGTAGCGAAGGCCATCTCCATATCCAGCTGGTAGAACTCGCCGGGGGTACGGTCGGCCCGGGCGTCCTCGTCCCGGAAGCAGGGGGCAATCTGGAAATAGCGGTCAAAGCCGGAGGTCATCAGCAGCTGCTTGAACTGCTGGGGCGCCTGGGGCAGGGCGTAGAACTTGCCGGGGTGGTTCCGGGCGGGCACCAGATAGTCTCTCGCGCCCTCAGGGGAGGAAGCGGTGAGGATGGGAGTGGTGATTTCCAGGAAGCCCTTCTCGGTCATGAGCCGCCGCAGCTCGGCAACCACCTGGCAGCGCAGAACGATGTTACTTTTGACGGCGGGGTTCCGCAGGTCAAGGAAGCGGTACTTGAGACGCGTGTTCTCGTCAGCGTCCTTACTCTTGTTGATTTCAAAGGGCAGCTGGTTGTGGACGCACTTGCCCAGCACCTCGATTTTCTGGGGCACGACCTCAATTTCGCCGGTGGGGAGCTTGGGGTTCTTGCTCTCCCGCTCCCGGACAACGCCGGTGACGGACAGGGTGGACTCCTTGTTGATGGGCTTGATGAGGCGCATCATTTCCTCGTCCTCGATAACCACCTGAGTGGTGCCGTAGTAGTCCCGCAGGACGCAGAAGGCGAAGTTGGAGCCGACCTCCCGGACGTTTTCCAGCCAGCCGACAATGGTCACGGTTTTGCCGGCATCAGTAAGGCGCAGCTCGCCGCAGGTATGTGTTCTGGATTGCATCATAAAAATGATCCTCTCTTATCTAATATCTAACCTATGTATTATTCCACAATCCGTGGGAAATGTCAATGAAAACAGGGAAAAATCAGGGCGAAATAAAAAGTCATTCCGAGCCAGAGTGTATTTTGTAAAGGAAGGTATTACCCCCTTCGCAAAATACACATGACTGCGGCTCATTTGTGGTGAATGGATTTGCAGTTTTGTGGGAAAGGAGGTTTTTCATAAGCTGCAATCAACAACCACGAAAGGAGTCTGCAATGAAATCTGTATTTGAAGCTATGGGTGGGACATATCGGCAATGTGGGGATTTCTTTATCCCAGAGATAGCCTTGCCCGACACGCCCAGAAACCCTATCGGAAAATATGGCCGAATGCGCAATCTCTACCTGAAGGGGCATCGCAGGATTCTTTACAATGCGATGCTTCTGGACGGAACACTCTGGAATCACCTTGCCGAAGTCGATAAGACCTGCAAAGAGCGTATGGACATGCTCATTCTTGGCATGAAAGAAACGCAAGGCATCACAGAGGAGCTGAAAGCCCGTGTCTCTATGGCGTGGGTCGGAGCCATGAACAACATCCGCAATGCTGCGGAGGAAATCCTCTTTGCGGAGGTGATCTACGCATGAAATATGCAGATTACCTTACCGTCTTGGATAACCATATTGCCTCCCACCCTTTGAAATTGGGAGATGGCGAGTCGGTTTTGGCGCTCCTGTATGAAAGCTATGAAGACTTGCAGGGGTGCAACAGGCAAATCAAAGGGGATTTCCATGAATTGTACCGTCTTTTGGATGGGATACCGCTGACAGAACTGGACAGGATTATCAATCCCGTCTGTACCCTCTGCTGGGATTATGAGCAATCCGGCTTTATCCACGGTGTTTAGGTGGGCGTCCGACTGGCTCAGGAAATTATGGAATAAGCAAATGGACCGTCTCCAAAAATGGGGACGGTCTTTTTTGCCATCCCCATCCATCCCAAGTATCCCTGGAACAGATGGGATGGATAGGATAGATGTTTTGGATATCATACTGATATTCAATTAAAAACTTTAATTCTTCAGAATTGAAGTTTTTAATATGAAGATCATAATGAGACGAGATTCTATGATTTTCTATCTCGAAAATCATAGAATCGACAACGCCGTCAGGCGGTGTCTTCTCAATAAAATTAAATAATTTTATTGAGAAATAGTATCAG
>JALFUW010000005.1 GCA_022786995.1 Clostridiales bacterium | reverse complement strand
GGCGGTGGCGGCGGAAATGGTGGCAAGCTCCGGCAGGACTGACGTGGCCGCCATCAGCAGCCGCTCCTGCGCCCAGCTCTATGGGCTGCAGAACATCGCATCCAGTATCCAGGACAAGGGCAACAACCGCACAAGGTTTATCTGCATCAGCAAGAATCTGGAAATCTACCCCGGCTCCGACAAAACCAGCATCATGATGGTTCTCCCCCATAAACCCGGCGCCCTGTATAAGGTGCTGGCGCGGCTTTACACTCTGGGCATCAACGTGACCAAGCTGGAATCCCGGCCCATTCCCGACCGGGAGTTTGAGTTCATGTTCTACTTTGATCTGGATACTTCTATTTATTCGGAGGAATACGTGCAGCTCATGTGTGAGCTGGACGAATTGTGCGAGGAATTTAAGTATCTGGGCAGCTATACCGAGGTGATTTGATGAAATGCGGATTATTGGGCCGAAAGCTGGGACACAGCTACTCCCCTCAGATTCACGGCCTGTTAGGTGATTATTCTTACCAATTGTTTGAAAAAGAGCCGGAACAGCTGGCTTCTTTCCTTCGTGAAGGCGATTTCACCGGCATCAATGTGACCATTCCCTATAAAAAGGACGTCATTCCCTATCTGGATGAACTCTCCCCCGCCGCGCACAAAATCGGCTCCGTGAACACCATTGTCCGCAGGGCCGACGGCAGCCTCTTTGGGCATAATTCCGATTATTTCGGTTTTGTTTCTCTGGTGCACCACAGTGGTATCACAGTGAATGGTAAAAAGGTTTTGGTTCTGGGCAGCGGCGGCACCTCCAATATGGTTGTGACGGCGCTGAAGGATCTGGGCGCTGTGCCTGTTGTCATTTCCCGTTCCGGGGAAAATAACTATGAAAATCTGCATCTTCACGCCGACGCGTCTGTCATCGTCAACGCCACGCCTGTGGGTATGTATCCAAACACCGGGGTTTCTCCCATTGACCTGAAACATTTTCCAAAGCTGGAGGGCGTTCTGGACGTGATCTACAATCCCGCAAAGACAAAATTGCTGCTGGACGCAGAGGGCCTGGGAATTCCCCATGAAAACGGGCTGTGGATGCTGGTGGCCCAGGCCAAGGAAGCCTCGGAATACTTTACCGGGAAGAAACTTTCCGATGCTGTGATTGAGCGAATTCACCGTGTTTTATCCCATCAGATGCAGAATATCATTCTGATCGGCATGCCGGGCTGCGGCAAAAGCACCATTGGTGCCCTGCTGGCAGAGAAGCAAAATCGGAAGTTTCTGGACGCAGACGAAGAGATTATTCGACTGGCGGGCAAGTCCATTTCCGATATTTTCGCGCAGGATGGAGAAGATGTTTTCCGTCGTTGGGAAACCACCGCATTGGAGAATTTGGGGAAACAATCCGGCCTGGTAATTGCGACAGGCGGCGGCTGTGTGACCCGGAGCCGCAACTACCCTGCCCTGCATCAAAACGGACATATCGTGTGGCTGGAACGGGAGCTTTCCCTTCTTCCGACGCAGGGACGTCCTCTGTCTCAGGCAAACCGGCTGGAGGAAATGTACGCGGTTCGAAAGCCCATGTATGAAGCCTTCGCGGACATTCGTGTCAGCAATGCCGGAAGTCCAGAGGATACCGTCAACGAAGTATTTTCACAATTGGAGGAATTACCATGAAAATTCTGGTAATCAATGGCCCGAATCTGAATATGTTAGGTATCCGGGAGCCGGGTATTTACGGCAAGAACACCTTTGCCGATCTGCTGGCCCTGCTGGAGGACACTGCAAAGGAGCTGGGCGTGGAAGTCGAACAGTATCAGTCCAATCACGAGGGCGATCTTGTGGACAAAATTCAGTGGGCTTATGGAAAAGTGGACGGAATTGTCATCAATCCCGCTGCCTACACCCACACCTCTGTGGCAATTCTGGACGCGCTGAAAGCCGTTTCCATCCCCGCTGTGGAGGTACACATCTCCGATGTGGATTCCCGGGAACCCTTCCGGCAGATTTCCTATGCGGGCATGGCCTGTGAAAAGACCATCAAGGGGCATGGTTTTCAGGGGTATCGGGAAGCGATGCAGTATCTTGTAGGAACCTACGGATAGAGTAAATCGGCTGTCATCTCAACTGAGACGACAGCCGATCTTTTATTCTACGGATTTCAGCGCTTCCGCCATATTGATCTTGTCTAAGCGGAAGTAGAACACAAAGTCCACAATTACAGCCGACAGCAGCGTCAGGCTGATGGACCAGACATAAGAGATGGGTTCTGCCAGCACCTGGAACCAGACCATGTCGATCTTGATCTGGCTCATAACGAAAATCAGCAGCAGTTTGCCGAAAACCAGGCCCAGCAGCGCGCCTACCACCGTCAGCGCCATATTTTCCTTAAAAACATAGGCTGCAGTTTCTGATGCGTTGAAGCCCAGAACCTTGATTGTCGCAATCTCCCGAATGCGCTCGTTGATATTGATATTGGTCAGATTGTACAGAACCGTTACCGCCAGAAGTCCGGCGCAGAAGACAATGACCCAGACCACCAGATCCAGGGCCTCCATCATTCTGCCCACGGTCGCCGCCGTGTCATCGCTGATCGCTACGTTCATCACAAAGCTCAGGTCACTGACTGCCGCGCCAAGGGCGTGGACATCCGACCCATCCTTCATGCAGATGAAGGCCATCTGATACTCCGGCGCTCTGCCCCACTGGCCCAAAATGGTCTCCGGGGAGACGATGGCGTAGTTATAAACGTGGTTATCATAGATGCCGGAAACCGTCAGGTGCAGTTCCTCCAGATCTCCATTTCGCAGAATCACGTTATCTCCCTGCCGGATACCCAGATTCTCGGCAACGCCGGAAGACAGCAGCACCTGATCCTTTCCCGGCAGAGACAGCTGGGTAGCACCCTTATGGAAATCAATGAAGCCGGTCAATTCCTCTCCGCCGGAAAGCAGGTAGATCTCCTTCACCCGGTTGTCAAAGTCCAGTTCCACGCTGCTCTGATGGTAAAACATCATGCTGGACGCATCCTGCTCTGCCACTTTTCGGAATTTATCCCGCTGACGCTCAGAGGGTTCCTCCCGGAAGTAGACGGAAATATCATATTTTGTCACATTTTCAAACTGATAATCCGCAACATTGGAAATGGAATCTCGCAGTCCGAAGCCAGTTAGGAGCAACGCCGTACAGCCGCCAATGCCAATGAGCATCATGGCCAGTCTCTGCCTATAGCGGAAGATATTGCGGATGGTTACCTTGTTCAGGAAGCTGATCCGCTTCCAGAAAGGCAGCTTTTCCACGAAAATCTGCTTGCCCGCCTCCGGCGCCTTGGGGCGAATCAGCTCCGCCGGGTTCTCCGCCAGCGTCTTGTGACAGCACCACCAGGTTACATAAAGCATGACCGCCGTGTATACAACCACAACCGCCAGAGAGAGGGGCCAGTTGAAGGTCAGAACCACATTGGGCTGGATGTTCAGCATGATGCAGTAGGCCTTCCAGAGAATCTGGGGGAAAACGGTGCTGCCAGCCGCAATGCCCAGTCCACAGCCCAGCACCGCGCCGCTGCCGGAATAAATGAGGTATTTATTCATGATCTCCCGGTCTGTATAGCCCAGCGCTTTCAAGGTACCGATCTGGGTTCGTTCTTCGTCGATCATCCGGGTCATGGTGGTGATGCAGACCAGCGCCGCAATCAGGATAAAGAACACCGGGAACACCCGGGAAACGCCAGCCACGATATCCGAGGAACTGTCCAGATTGTTGTAGCCCACATTGCTGTTTCGATCCAGAATCATGAGATCCGGCTTGTCCATGGAATCAATCTCATCCCTGGCGTCCAGCAGCTCCTCCTCCGCGTCCTTTAATTCCGCTTCGGCATCTGCCAGCTCCTTTTCGGCATCCTCCTTCGCCTGCTCGTATTCCTCCCAGCCCTCTGCCAGTTCATCTTTCCCTTTTCTCCACTCGCCCCAGCCTACATTGATTTTCTTTTCGGCATTGTTCAGCTTGATTTCATTGGCCCACATCTCCTGCTCGCCTTTGCTGACAGAAGCGTAGCCATCCTTTATTTGCTGCATTCCGGCAATCGCCTGGTTCATCTGGGCTAATTCAGCGCTGGCCTGCTGATATTGATCCTGATAGGGAGCCATATCCGTGCGGCACTGTGCATTGACACCTTCCAGATACAGGATTTGATTGTTAATTATTTCCCTTTGCTGATCATCCAGTGTGTCCGATTCCAAGCTGCTCTTCAGGTTCTGAATCTGCGCATCATTCTGGTCGATCGTCGATTGATAGCCGTTGACCGCGGTTTTGAGCGCACTGACTCCTTCCTTGACAGAGTCGATATTCTGCATAACCAGATCGTATTGGGGTTTCAACGCGGCATACTGCGCATCCAGTTCCTTCCGCGCCTGTTCAATCTGCCCACGGGCTTCTTCGATTTTCTCTCTGCCGTCCTTGATTTCCTTCCCGCCATCGATCAGCTTTTTTCGGTTCTTCTCCAGTTCCTCCTCGCCGTCTTTCAGCTCCTGCTCCGCGTCAGCCAGTTCCTTCTCCGCATCGGCTTTCGCGTCCTCATACTCTTTGACACCGTCCAGATATTCCTGATAGCCGTCGTTATATTCTTCCTCGGCTTCCTCCTTAACATCCAGAAAACGCTCCTGGCACAGCTGCTCCGCCTGGGGCTTCAGCCGGTCTGAGGCAGTATCCAAAAAATCGTTATATTCCTCTGTATAGACCCCATAGCCGCCGTCAAGGCGCAGATGGATCTCCGTATAGTAGTCGTTATCCAGCGCCGCCTTGGGCACATAGAAGCAATCCGCCAGAGAGCCGCTGCCCACAGTGGTTGTGCCGCGGTTCATATCCATATACAGCGGCGAGGAAACATAGCCAACAATGTTAAAGGTTCTTTGCACCACTTTTTCCAGCGAATCTGCGTCGTTACTGTCGGTAATGGTGATCTTTGTGCCCAGAACACTGTCGTCATTGTGAAAGCTGTCAGCAAGGCACTCGTCATCCCTCTGGGGCATTCTGCCGCCCCGGAGGGCCACCTTGTCCACACTGTCCGGGATGGTATAAAACCGATAGACAGACTCCTGCGTGCTCCCCTCCCGATTGGCAATCAGGTCGATATAATAGACACCTTCGGCAGCGGTGACACCATCCAGCTGAGAGAATTTCTGAACATACTTGTCCGTCCAGCCGTAGTTGCCGATCATTCGCAGGTCGAACATATCCTGCTCGTCCATGAAGGTCTGACCCGTAGCCACCATGTCCGTTTTGGTCATCAGCAGGCCAACGAACAGACCGGCGCCCAAAGCGATGATCAGGGTGATTGCCAGATACCGGCCCATAGATTTTATGATGGATTGGCGCAGATTTCTGCGCATGGCATTCCTGCTCATAATTACCACTCAATCTCCGAAATATTCTGCGGATGCTCGTTTTTGGTCACCGAGGCCACCGTGCCGTTCTTCACCCGGATTACCCGGTCAGCCATGGCTGTCAGGGCACCGTTGTGGGTAATGATGATCACGGTCATGCCGGTTCTTCGGCCTGTGTCCTGCAGAAGCTGCAATATGGCCTTGCCGGTCTGGTAGTCCAGAGCACCGGTGGGTTCGTCGCACAGCAGAAGCTTGGGATTTTTCGCCAGTGCCCGGGCAATGGCTACCCGCTGCTGCTCACCGCCGGAGAGCTGGCTGGGGAAGTTCTTCTTCCGCTCCTCTAACCCTACTTCCTTCAGAATCTCCTCGGCATTCAGCGGATTTTTGCAGATCTGGTTGGCAAGCTCCACGTTTTCCAGTGCGGTCAGATTGCCAATCAGGTTGTAAAACTGGAACACAAATCCTACATCGTGACGGCGGTAGTTCGTCAATTCCTTCTTACTGAGAGCGGAAATCTCCCGGCCATCCAGCATGACACGGCCTGTGGAGAGCGTATCCATACCGCCCAGAATATTCAGCAGGGTCGTTTTGCCTGCGCCGGAGGGGCCGACAATCACCACAAGCTCACCCTTCTCCACTTCAAAGGAGGTATCGTGCAGAGCGTGAATCTCTACCTCTCCCATGTGATAGGTCTTTCCCACATTTTCAAATTCTACAAATGCCATGATCCGCACCTCGATGGAATTTTTCTTTGATTATATCACAGTTGCCGCGGTTTATTTGAACGTTTTGTGAATAAAAACCGCAGTTTCGGTCATAGCGCCGAAACCGCGGAAGCAATTTATTTCTTTCTGAAAACCAGCAGCTTACTGCCCACATAATTGATGATGATAACCAGTACCTGTGTAACAAGCTTCCAGATATTTCCGTTCCAGTTCATACAGTCCACGCTCAGAAACAGGATCACCGTTTCCAGTGCTCCAGAGGCAATACGGCAGCTTACAAACTTTGTCAGTTCCGGCAGGACTGTCTGTGCTGACCAGTCATGACTGTGGAACACAAAAGGTTTATTGGTCAGAAAAGCAAACGCTACGGCGACCACCCAGGCGATCATATTGCTGACCGCCGCGGAAATGCCGCAAAAATTATAAACCGGCAAGTAAACAGCATAGTTAACCACTGTTGTCAAAACACCAAATACCAAATATGTCAGAATGTCCCAGTATTTTACCATTATGGAACGAAGCTTTTGAATCATAATGCGCCTCCAATTCGTTTCCGGGTGATTATATCACACAACTTACAGAAATTGCAACAGTAAATTAACAAATTCGCTATTGACATTTAATAATATTTCGATATAATGTTATCGATACTTAAAGGAGGAATAAATTATGAAGCTTGCATTCTTTGATACGAAGTCCTATGACATTCCCGGCTTTGACCGCTATGCCGTTCCCGCCGGAATTGAAGTCAAATACTATGAGCCGAACCTGAACCGGGACACCGTTTCCCTCGCAAACGGATTTGACGCAGTCTGTGTCTTTGTCAACGACACGGTAGACGCGGTTGTTGTCGAGAAGCTCTACAAAATGGGCGTTAAGGCCATCGTCCTGCGGTGCGCCGGGTTCAACAACGTGGATATCAAAGCCTGTGATGGAAAGCTGCGGGTTTTCCGTGTGCCTGCCTACTCCCCTCACGCCGTCGCCGAGCACGCCATGGCGCTGCTGCTGACCATCAACCGCCGCACCCACAAGGCCTATATCCGCACTCGGGATTTCAATTTCAGCCTGCAGGGCCTCGCCGGCTTCGACCTGTATGGCAAAACCGTTGGCGTCATCGGCACCGGCAAGATCGGACGGGTTTTTGCGGACATCTGCAAGGGATTCGGCATGACCGTACTGGCCTATGACAAATTTCCCGCTGCCAACACCGGCCTGAACTATGTGGAGCTGCCGGAGCTGTTTGAAAAGTCCGACATTATTTCCCTGCACTGCCCGCTGACGGAGGAGACCCGCCATATTATTAACGCAGACTCCATTGCCATGATGAAAAAAGGCGTGACCATTATCAATACCTCCCGGGGCGCACTGGTCAACACAGAAGATCTGATCACCGGTATCAAGGACAGAAAGGTCGGCGCCGCCTGTCTGGATGTGTACGAGGAGGAAGGCGACCTGTTCTATGAGGACTACTCCGGCCACATCGTGGAGGATGACAAGCTGGTTCGTCTGATTGCCATGCCAAACGTCATCGTCACCTCCCATCAGGCCTTCCTGACCAACGAGGCGCTGGACAACATCGCCGCCACTACCGTCAACAACCTGACACGGTTCTTCAGCGGTGATCCTGATACCAGCACTGAGGTGTGCTATCACAAATAAGTAAGATTACGAAAAAGGTCTGCCGGCTGCCCGGCAGACCTTTTCTATTTAGAAGCCCAGCTCCTCCCCTACCAGCACAAACTTGATGCGTCCGGCGGGGCGGCAGTTGCGGGTTATCAGAATCTGGTTGCAGATGCAGTCATCACTCTTACAGTCGGCGCAGGCACCGGTAACCTCACAGGGAGTTTTGAAGGGGAAGCGCTGCTTGTTCATGGGAGCGGCGACGGTTCTGGCACGGGTCACAGCGTCATCCAACGTATCGCATACCTTGTTCATGCCTGCAATGACCAGAACGGTCTCCGGGCCATACACAATGGCTGCCACACGATTTCCCGTGCCGTCGATGTTAACCATTTCTCCGTCCAGGCTCAGGGCGTTGGCGCCGCTTAAGAATACATCCGCCGTCAGGCAGCGCTTTAGTAGCGCATTTCGCTCCTCGGGGGTTTTGGCAGCATCCCGGTCAATGGCGGCGTAATTGCCGTTCTTCACCGCGTCAATCAGGCCGATCTGCTGGGCAGACAGCGCACCGCCCCAGCCCACGCTGGCACCCTCAGGGATCAGCTCCAACGCTTTTTCCAGCGCGCTGGCTGCGTCCGGGCAGTAGAAAGCATCAAAATGGCGGCTCTTCAGGTTTTTCACCAGCACCTGAGCCCGCTTTTCATAGTATTTTTTCATCTGTTCTGTCATAAGAATACCTCCTGTCAGAAGATCTTTCCGGCACAGTCAATAATGCGCTCTACTTCCTTGTCGGTATGGGCATTGCACAGGAACATGGCCTCAAACTGGCTGGGCGCGGCGTAGATACCCTGCTCCAGAAGGCCCAGATACCAGCGGCGGAACTGTTCCAGATTCGAGGAACGAGCTGCTTCATAGCTGTTAACGGGATTTTCCGTAAAGAAAACGGTCAGCAGAGAGCCTACCCGGTTCACCTGGGCCGGAATCCCGGAAAGCGCCTCCTTCAATCCCTTTTCCAGCATAGCGCCCCGGCGTTCCAGGTTTTCGTAGATTTCCGGCGTGGATTTGAGAATCCGCAGCTGGGCAAGGCCCGCCGCCATGGCAACCGGGTTGCCGGACAGCGTACCCGCCTGATAGACAGGGCCGAGGGGGGCAACCTGCTCCATCAGCTTCCGGCTGCCGCCGTAGGCACCCACGGGCATACCGCCGCCGATGATCTTTCCGTAGGTCACAAGATCAGCCCGAACACCGAAATACTCCTGGGCACCGCCGGGAGCCAGCCGGAAGCCGGTAATCACCTCATCAAAAATGAGAAGCGCACCGCTTTCGTCACAGAGTCTGCGCAGGCCCTGCAGGAAGCCGGGCTGAGGCGGAACCACGCCCATGTTGGCCGCCACCGGCTCCACAATCACCGCTGCCACCTGACCGGGATTGGCCTTCATAAGGGCTTCCACACTGGAAAGGTCGTTATAATTCGCCGTGAGGGTGTCCCCGGCGATTTCCGCGGGAACACCGGCGGAATCAGGAGCGCCGCCGGTGAGTGCGCCGGAACCGGCCTTCACCAGCATGGAATCGGAGTGTCCATGATAGCAGCCCGCGAATTTTATTATTTTGCTTCTGCCTGTGGCGCCCCGGGCAAGACGCAGGGCGGACATGACAGCTTCCGTGCCGGAGTTGACCATACGCACCATTTGGGTGCCGGTCATTTCACACACCAGCTGAGCCATATCCACCTCAGCAGCTGTAGGCGCGCCGAAGCTCAGGCCCTTGCGGATGGCATCACTGACAGCCTGCTCCACCGCTTCACAGCAGTGGCCAAGGATCAGCGGGCCCCAGGAACCGATCAGATCGATATATTCTTTGCCGTCCACATCCCAGACGTGGCTGCCCAGGCCCCGATCCAGAAACCGGGGATAGGTGCCCACACTGCGGCAGGCCCGAACAGGAGAATTTACACCGCCGGGCATGACCTGCTGAGCTTTTTCAAACAGCTGCTCCGAACGTGTCATCAGCCCAGTTCCCCCCGTTTCATGGCCTGCGCCAGCTCCTTGGCGTAATAGGTGATCAGGATATCCGCACCGGCGCGGAAGATAGACAGGGCGCTTTCACACATGACCCGGTGCTCGTCGATCAGTCCCGCCTTGCCTGCCGCCTTGATCATGGCATACTCGCCACTGACGGAATAGGCCGC
Source organism: Clostridiales bacterium (assembly GCA_022786995.1). Taxonomy (GTDB): domain Bacteria; phylum Bacillota; class Clostridia; order Oscillospirales; family Oscillospiraceae; genus Faecousia. Next base: position 38,483 of record JALFUW010000005.1, on the reverse strand, counting down.
CATAGGCAGATCAAAGGCATCGGAGCACTCCCGGATAATGTCAAGATAGCTCAGCGCGGGCTTGACCATCAGAATGTCCGCTCCTTCTTCCACATCCAAAGCGCACTCCTTCATAGCTTCTCGGCGATTGTGGGGATCCATCTGGTAGCCCCGGCGGTCACCGAAGGCGGGAGCGGAACCGGCAGCGTCCCGGAAGGGGCCATAGAAGGCGGAAGCGTACTTGGCGGAATAGGACATAATGGGCACATTTTTATAGCCGTTGTCGTCCAGTGCCTGACGAATGGCGGCGATTCGGCCATCCATCATATCAGAAGGGGCTACCATATCGGCCCCGGCCTGGGCGTGGGACAGCGCTGTTTTTGCCAACACACGCAAAGTCTCGTCGTTGTCTACCTCATGGTCGTGAAGGATTCCGCAGTGGCCGTGGTCGGTGTACTCGCACATACACACGTCAGTGATCACATAGCAGTCAGGGAACTTTGCCTTGATGGCCCGGATGCCCTGCTGCACCACGCCATTGGGATCCCAGGCAGAGGATCCGCAGGCATCCTTATGGGCGGGAATGCCAAAGAGCAATACCCGCTTGACACCAGCTTTCATACATTCCTCGATTTCCTCACAGATCCGATCGGGAGAATAGCGCCACTGCCCTTCCAGAGAAGGAATTGGCTCTTTGATATTCTCACCCTCGATCAGAAACAGGGGATAAATCAGACTGTCCGGGGACACTCGGGTCTCCCGCACCATACGGCGCAGGGTGTCGCTGCCGCGAAGTCTGCGGGGACGAATGGCTAAATCCATGTTAATACACTCCTTTGATACACGCAATCAGGGATTCCATGGTTGCTTTTTCAGCAATCCGAACGGGAATTCCATATTTTTCGGCCTCCGCCGCGGTCTGTCTGCCGATACAGCACCCCACAATTTTGGAAAAGTCCGTATCCGGCAGACTGCGCACAAAACCGCGAACAGTGGAAGCGCTGGTAAAGGTGACGATGGCGCCGGATTGCACCAGTTCCTTCACGGAATCAGAATTCGGTGCTTCATAAATTGTATCATAGCAGGCGACATCCGCAAAGGGAATGCCCTTTTCCATAAACAGCTTCGGCAGCGCGTCGCTTCCCTCGCTGGCGCGGCACAGAAGCACCGGGCCTTCCACATGGGCCATGGCCTGCGCAAGGTGGTCAGAATCATAGGTTTCGGGTACCAGATCCGCGAAAACGCCGAATTTTTCCAATTCCGCAGCGGTTTTGGGGCCGATGGCAGCGATTTTCAGATTCCAAAGTGCCCTCGCATCCTTATGCTGCTTCCGAAGATGCTTGAAGAAAATCCCGGGGCCGACGGGACTGGTGAATACCAGCCAGCGGTAGTCATTCAGCTTACCGATGGCGCCCTCCAGTTCCGGGTTATCCGCCCGCTCCGCAGTACGGATACAGGGATATGCTGTCACACTGGCACCCAGCGCACTGAGCTTTCCGCACAGGGAGCCGTTTCGCTCCGCCGGACGGGTGACAATGATCTCCCGGCCTTTCAGCGGCAGATGATCGAACCAGTCAAAGCTGTCGGACAGGGTGCACACCCTGCCCACCACAATGATGGCGGGACTGACAATATTCGCCTCCTGCGCAGTCTGAGGCAGCTTTTCCAGCGTGGACACCACCTTGCGCTGACGGGGCAGCGTCCCACGCTCGATGACCGCGGCGGGCATATCCCCTGCCATACCGGCATCCAGCAGTCCCTTGCAGATCAGGGGAAGGGCTGTTACACCCATCAGAAACACCAGCGTACCATTTGTCCGCCGCAGGGCATCGAAGTCGATTTTCAGCTCCGCGCCGGCTTTCGCGTGCCCGGTGATGATATGGACGGATGAGCAGTAGTCCCGGTGGGTCACAGGGATTCCCGCATAGGCGGGTACAGACAGCGCCGAGGTCACGCCGGGCACTTCTTCAAAGGAGATACCGTTTTCCTTCAGCAGCTCCAGCTCCTCACCGCCTCTGCCGAACAGGAAGGGGTCGCCGCCCTTCAGACGAACCACACGTTTCCCCTCCAGCGCCTTTTCCAGCAGAATCTGATTGATCCGATACTGGGGCACGGGGTGGTTGCTGGCCTGTTTGCCGACATCGATTTTTTCCGCATTTTCAGGCATCAGACTCAAAATGTCGGGGCCAACCAGCCGGTCAAAGACCACGACCTCCGCCTGTCGAAGGGCTTCCAGGCCCTTCCGGGTCAGAAGGCCCGGATCGCCGGGGCCCGCGCCCACTAAGATCACACTACCGACGCTCATTGGCACTCCCCCTCCTTCAAAAGCCGGGCAAGGGTTCTGCCAAGCGTTTCCGCATCCGGCACACTGCCGCGGATACTGCCCTTGCGCTGAATTGTCTCATCAGGACTGACGTAGAAGCCCGTCAGTGTCAGTGTTTCCCCGTCTACCATAGCGTGAGCCGCAACAGGAGAACTGCACCCGCCGTTCAACTCCCGCACAAAGACACGCTCTGCTTTTGCGCAGCAGGCGGTTGTCTCGTCGTGTACCAGCCGAAGGCAATCACAGTTCATCCCTTTACGGGTCTGCACCACCAGAATGCCCTGGCCCGCGGCAGGAAGGATCTCTTCCACCCCGAAATAGCGGCTGATGCGGTTTTCCAGTCCCAGCCGTTTCAGACCGGCAGCCGCCAATACCAACGCTGAAAACTGCCCGGCTTCCAGTTTGGCAAGACGGGTCTGAACATTGCCGCGAACGGGCTGAATATCCACATGGGGGAACAGCTTCTTGAGCTGTAATTGTCTTCTCCGGGAAGAACAGCCGATTGGCTTCGTAGGATCCAACTCTGCCACACCCTCCGGCAGCACCAGTACATCTCTGGGATCCTCCCGGCTGGAAAAAGCAGCCAGCGGCAGATCCTCAGGTACCTCCATGGGCATATCCTTCAACGAGTGGACGGTAAAATCAGCCCGGCCATCCCGGAGCGCCTGATCCAGTTCCCGGACAAAAAGGCCTTTTCCGCCGATTTTGTCCAGGGTTTTATCCAGTATTTTATCGCCGGTGGTTTTCATGGTCACCAGCTCCAGTTCCGCCGCCGGTTCCGCCTTCGCGATCGCTTCCATGACCATACGGCTCTGGATCACGGCAAGACGGCTCTCCCGGCTTCCGATGCGCAGTTTCATTCCAATTCCTCCAGTGCCCTGCGAATGGCCTTGGCAGCCCGGGCAGTCCTGTGGTGGTCTTTGCCGCCGGACACCACACCGGCAATCAGGTTTTCCCCGGCACAGACTGCCGGGAAGTAAAAGGTGCACTCCCCTTCACAATCCGCGACGGAGACAGGAATGCCCAGCTTCCCGGCATCCACGCCAACCTGATGGTTGACCTCCCGGCTGTCCGTAGCCGCAATGGCAAGATACGCGCCCTCCAAATCACCAGGGGTGTACTCTCTCTGCTTCCACACAAGCCCCTCCGGGCTGCATTTCAGTTCCGGGGCGATGACCTCAATCTCACAGCCAAACAGGCGCAACGTGGCAATTCTCCGGGAAGCAATGGTGCCTCCGCCCACTAAAACCACTTTTTTCCCTGTTAAGTCCACAAAAAGCGGGAATTTCGGTGCTTTCTGCCCAATCTCCTGCCGGCGCTGCCACTGATGAAAGCGTTCCAGCTCCTGTTCCGCGATGGTGCGCATGGCTTCCAGCTCCTCTGGGCTGCCGGGTCCGGCAGAGCCAAGAGAATCTGTATCGAACAACCTTAAGATTTGACCGCATTCCGGGTCAATATCCCGGGGCACCGCCAGATCCACAGCTACGCTTGGTGGATTCTGGACAGATCGAAGCTGCTGCACAGTAAGCGTATAGTGGGGGCTTGTGGTAGCGGAAACCAGCGCATCGATATTCTCCATCGCCGCCACCCGGTTTTCATAATTCACGGTACCACAGCCTGCAGGCACGACTGTTTCGCCATGACGGTATGTACGCAGCGTCACGTTGACGGCTGCGCCAGCCTCCTGAAGCAGCTGCGCCGCCAGACGTCCCATCTGACCGTTTCCGATGACCAGAATCTTCTTTCCGGCCAACGTTCCCAGTTCCCGCATCAGGATATCCCGGCAGCGGCTGCCCATGGAAGGGCTGCCCCGGCTGACGGACACTTCCGTTCTGGCCCGTTTTCCAGCCGTCACCGCGCCGCGAAACAGGGCAGACAACGTAGGATCAGCGGTTTTTACCTCCTGCGCCAGCTCCATGGCTTTGCGCACCTGAGTAATAATCTGATCCTCCCCCAGAATCTGGGAATGCAGGCCACAGGTCACCTCCATCAGATGCCGGGCGGCATCCATACCGCAGCGGGTAATAAAGTACGCTTCCATCTCCGCTTCCGGCACACCCGCTCCACGGCACAGCAGCCGCCAGGGCGTTTCTGTACTGCCGCTGACATACAACTCCGTCCGATTGCACGTCGACAGGAGTACACATCCTTCCACGCCGGGCTGGACATGGAGCCAGCGGAGAAATTCCTCAGCCAGAGATTGGGAAAACGCCAGCCGCTGCCGCTGATCCAGAGGTGCCCGGTGGCAGTCCAGACCCGACATCATCAGCATCATTTCCCGTCCCCTTTCACGATCACCAGAGAGAAATAGCCGGAAGGCTCCTTCAAATCGGCAAAATGGGGATAAACGTGCTCGTTTTCCATGCTGCAATTCTCTACCATGGAAGCCCCTTCCAGCTGTCCCTTCTCCCCGAGGGCCTGCTGCAACTCCAGAATGGAGCGTCCTGCCTTCATAAAGACCTTATTCCCCGGCAAATCCATCAGATCGTTCTGATCATGGGAAGCCGGAATAATCGTCAGCGGTTCTCTGCCAAGGCACAGAGACTGGTTCAGCCGTGCCGCTGCCGCGCAGAAGGAGGGAATACCCGGCACCACCTCCACTGCGTAGCCCCGGCGCAGTACCTTCTGGTGAATATACATGTATGTAGAATAAATCGCGGGATCGCCCAGCGTCAGGAAGGCCACCTGCTTTCCATCGTCCAGCAGAGCGCTGATGGTATCTGCCGCCTGCTCGTGAGCCGCGTCCATCACAGCCTTGTCCCGCACCATTGGTGTCTTCACAAACTGAATCTGCTTGCCCTTCAGATAGTCCTTCGCGATGTTCAGGGCAACCTTGTCACCGCTGCTGGCATCGGGCACAATGACCACATCCGCTTCCCGCAGGACGCGAACCGCCTTCACTGTAAGCAGCTCCGGGTCACCGGGGCCAACGCCCACTCCCCAGAGCTTGCCGTGGGTTTTCAGCGCTTCCATCGCCAGACGGCAATGCTCCACGAACAGTGTCCGAATGGCGGGGCACTCTCCAAGACCCTGCAGGATGCAGCGCACGGTATAACCAGCCTGCTTCAGCTGCTCTGCCCAGGAATCCTCATCCCCGGACATGTCATTACGGGCATGGTCTCCCGCCACCAGCATAAAGGGGGCGAGCATCAGGCGGCAGATCTCCGGGCGCTTGGCAAGCTGCCGCTCCACGCTGTCCAGCGTGGGATAGCCTTCCACTGTAGCAAGATAGACCCGGTCACAGCTGGCTTGCAGCATATGCTCCATCTGGGCATATGCGGAGTTGGCAAAATGGGTGGTTCCGTGGCCCATGAGCACCAACGCCTCGTCCGCGTCCAGGGTTGGCAGCCAGTTCAGCAGAGCCTTGGCAACGGAAAGATAGTCCTCCTCGCTGTGCAGCAGAGGCATACCCACAGAAATCTTCATCCGCATCCGATACGGCTCCAGCTGGGACAGCATTTTTTCGTATTCCTCGCCGTGCATCACATGGGTGGACTGAACCGCCACATGGGTATAGCCTTCCTCCTCCAAACGGTGCATGGCCTGATGCACATTTTCAATCTCCACACCGTCCCGCTCTTTCAGCTTTCGGATAATCATTCCGCTGGTAAAGGCGCGGCGAACCTCCCAATCCGGGAAGGCCTCCGCCAGAGCCTGCTCCGTAGCGGCAATGGTTTTGCGCAGGGTGTCGGGGTAAGAGGTGCCAAAAGATACTGCCAAAATCGCTTTTTTCATTGTTTTCTCTCCTGTGCGCGCATCCGCGTTTTTTTGAGGGTGTCCAAAAAAGGACAGCCCCAACGGCTGCCCGGCAAAAGGACCATAAGTCCCATTCCCGAAGACTGATCACCGCAGCCCGGAAAAAAGTAGATTCTGGCAGGTCTCCTGACTTCAGTTCCTCACGCTGCGCGCCTTCTCGGGCTTTCCCCAATGGCCTGTGCGCACCGCTCCCTGTTACAGTGACGGGTTCGTTCCGGACTTACACCGGATTCCCTTTTCTCCTTGCGGATACCAGAATCCATCCTGATTCTACTCTATAGTTTATACTTTTTTTCACCGTATGTCAATGCCTTTTCGGCAGTCAAAACAGTGCTGCGGCGCATAGGATGCTCTGGAGGTATCAGTTTATGAAAAGTGCACTGTTTACAGGCGTATGCACCGCCCTTGTAACCCCGTTTCTGGGCGGAAATGTCAACTATCCCATGATGGAGCAGCTGCTGCGGCGGCAGGTGGAGGCAGGAATCGAAGCCGTTGTGCTCTGCGGCACCACTGGGGAATCCCCCACTCTGTCGGATCTTGAAAAGCTGGAAATGTTCCGCAGAGGGAAGCGCTATGTGGGCGACAGCTGCAAGATCATCGCCGGAACCGGCTCCAATGACACAGCTCACGCCATTGCACTGAGCAAAGCGGCTGAGGAAGCCGGCGTGGACGCGCTGTTGGTGGTCAGTCCCTACTACAACAAGGCTACCAATGACGGGCTTCTGACCCACTACGCCGCCATCGCCGAATCGGTACATATCCCGGTGATTGTGTACAATGTACCCTCCCGCACGGGGGTGGATATTCCTGTCAGCGTCTATCAGAATCTGGCCCGAATCCCCAATATCGCCGGGGTCAAGGAAGCCAGTGGTGATATCACAAAAATCGCGAAAATCCGCGCAAGCTGCCCGGAAGAATTCTCTGTCTGGAGCGGCAATGATGATCAAATCGCTCCCATCATTGCCCTTGGAGGCAGCGGCGTGATTTCCGTTGTCTCCAATGTTCTGCCGGAGCAGACCCAATCTCTTGTACTGGCGGCACTGGACGGGGACTTCGACACGGCGGCGGATTTGCAGATACGTTTGCTACCGCTGATCGAAGCACTGTTCAGCGAGGTCAATCCCATTCCCGTGAAGGCGGCCATGAAGCTCATCGGCTACGACTGCGGCGAATGCCGCCTGCCGCTGACGCCGATTGCACAGGAGAACCTGAAAAAGCTGAAAAGCATACTGCTTTCCAATTAAGAAAGATTCGCTCTCCCGTTTGGGAGAGCGCAATTTATTCAATTAACCCAGCACGGCCTTGTGGAAGACCTTCTTGCCCTTGCGGATCTTCACACCCGCTTTGAGCATTTCCTCAGTGACGGCAAACTGGGCGGAGGGCACCTTCTCGTCGTTGACCAGCACACCGCCCTGCTCAACCAGCTGGCGGGCCTGCTTGTTGGAGGGAGCCAGGCCGCAGGCAACCATCAGATTCAGAATGCCGATCTTGCCATCGGTGAGCTTGTCGGCGGTGATCTCGGTGGTGGGCATATTGGCATCGTCGCCGCCGCCCACAAACAGCGCCTTGGCGGCAGCCTTGGCCTTGTCCGCTTCCTCCTCACCGTGAACCAGCTTGGTCAGCTCGTAAGCAAGGATCTCCTTGGCTTCGTTGAGCTTGGCATCCTTCCAGTCGGACATGGCATCAATTTCCTCCAGGGGCAGGAAGGTCAGCATACGGATACACTTGAGTACGTCCGCGTCCTCCACATTCCGCCAGTACTGGTAGAATTCGAAGGGAGAAGTCTTGTTGGGATCCAGCCATACGGCACCCTTGGCGGTCTTACCCATCTTTTTGCCCTCGGAGTTGAGAAGCAGAGTGATGGTCATGGCATGGGCATCCTTGCCCAGCTTCCGGCGAATCAGTTCGGTGCCGCCCAGCATATTGCTCCACTGGTCGTTGCCGCCGAACTGCATATTACAGCCGTAGGTCTGGTACAGATGGTAGAAGTCATAGGACTGCATGATCATGTAGTTAAACTCCAGAAAGCTAAGGCCCTTCTCCATGCGCTGCTTGTAGCACTCGGCCCGGAGCATATTGTTTACAGAGAAACAGGCGCCCACTTCCCGCAGAACGTCCACATAGTTGAGATCCAGCAGCCAGTCGGCGTTGTTGACCATCATGGCTTTGCCTTCGCCAAACTCGATGAACCGTTCCATCTGCTTCTTGAAGCAGTCGCAGTTGTGCTGGATGGTCTCCCGGGTCATCATGCTGCGCATGTCGGTGCGGCCGGAGGGGTCGCCGATCATGGCGGTGCCGCCGCCGATCAGGGCAATGGGACGGTTTCCTGCCATTTGCAGCCGCTTCATCAGGCACAGGGCCATGAAGTGGCCCACATGGAGGGAATCGGCGGTGGGGTCAAAGCCAATGTAGAAGGTGGCCTTCCCGTTATCGATCATGTCCCGGATTTCGTCTTCGTTGGTCACCTGAGCAATGAGGCCCCGGGCAACCAGTTCATCATACAGTTTCATTCTTCGTTTCCTTTCTTATTGCGCCGCGTCACGGCAGATATAAGTAATCAATGCCGCACGCAGAAGATTAACATTGGTTCTATCCAAAATGGTGTCCTTTTTTGTATGGATTCTGCCAAGATACAGGGTCTTTCCAGCCTTTTTTAAGGCACAGATACCCACGCCACAGGGGAAATTCGCCTGATCAGAGGGGTAAAAGGCAAAGCCCTTCTCGTGGACAAGGATACTCTTTTTTCCAAAATAGCCGCAGGCCTTATAGAGGGATGTCAGGCGTTTTCTGTCCTGTCTCAGCTTCTTCGTGGGGAAAAGTGTGAGATAATCCCCGTCGCCGATGCAGTCCAGATTCAGCACCATTTGGCGGTCTGTCTGGGCTTTGTGGGCTTTGCGGTAGGAAGCGGAGCCGATCAGGCCTGCTTCTTCCAAATCAAACAGAACAAAAGCGACTTTCTTCCGCTGGTTTTCCGGCATACTTTTGGCAATTTCCAACAGGGTCACCACGCCGGAGGTGTTGTCGTTGGCGTTGCTGGGGTTGGCGGGGCCAATCAGCATCAGGGCCAGAATCACCCAAACCATCAGGTATCCGCTCCATGCGCCGATGGTGCCGCTGCCGGTAAGCAGGCCCACCCCAAGGCCCAAAAGCACGCACACCGCCAGAATCAACAGCGTAAGTACAACCTGCCAGAGCAGAAACAGCCATAGATTACAGGGCGTAATATAATTGGGGATGGGCAGCCGGGCGCAGGTATCGTAGTGAGCGGTCACCAGATAATCTGCCTGTCCGGGATTTCCGATGACCAGATTTCTGCTGCCAAGGCTTCCCTGCTCCACCCGGCTGTCATAGCCGATGGAGGTGGCATATGCCTGCACCGCATCCCGAAAGATCTGCTTCTGGCGTTTTGTTTTCCGAACCGGAAATACGGTCAGAACATCCATAGGTGTTTCAATCATGGCGTTCTCCTTCGCCGGAAACCAATTCTGCCTGCTTCTTTTTGCTGAAGGAATGCAGGACAAGGTCATAGGCTTCATCCAGCATATCCCGCAGTACCGCGTCCGGCACCTGACCGTCCACTTTGACGGAGTTCCAATGCACTTTATTCATATAGTATCCCGGGAGCACATCCGGGTACTGCTGCCGATAGAAGTCGCCGTTGGCAGGCGCCAGCTTCAGGGTGATATAGTAAGGCTTTCCCGCTTCGTCCAGACAGACGGCAGCGAACATCTTTCCCCCGATCTGATAGCGGTACCAGCCCCATTCCTCTTTGAAATCCTTGTGAACAGCCGCCTTTTTCAGCAAATATTCGTCAGTCCACGGATAATTCATCTGTCTCACTCCTTTAACGCAAAAACACCCTCTATCCCGGACGGAATAGAGGGTGCAAAAGCGCACGGTACCACCTCTGATTCGGCATAGTCTCACGACAGATGCCCTTACGGCGTCAAATAACGCCACTCGCGCTATCGGGCGAACCCGTCTTCCCCTACTGTATCTTTCAGGCAAGCCACTCCGGGAGGTATTTGGGCGCGTTTTCCCGCTGCCTTTCACCAACCGGCAGCTCTCTGGGGGAACGGGTGCGCTTACTTCTTCCCTTCACTGTGTTTACCCGGCTATCCTAGCAAAGATAGCTGGATTTGTCAAGTTTTTTGAATCAAACCCGCAGCATTTCTTCCGCGCTTTTCAGCGTGGTCTCGGTGATATTCGTACCGCCGATGATCCGGGCCAGCTCCCGTTTCCGTCCCTCTCTGTCCAGCGGTGTAACGGTAGTATAGGTGCGTCCATCCTGCTCGGACTTGGCAATCAGCAGATGGGTGTCCGCCAGTGCCGCCAGCTGGGGCAGGTGGGTCACGCACAGCACCTGTTTATGGGTGGCAACGCTTCTCAGCTTCTCCGCAACCTTCTGGGCGGCACGGCCCGATACGCCGGTGTCCACCTCGTCGAAGATCAGCGTACCGATCTGGTCTTTTTCCGCCAGCACGTTTTTCATGGCCAGCATAATGCGGGCCAGCTCGCCGCCGGAAGCCACCTTACTCAGAGGCTTCAAGGCTTCGCCTGCGTTGGCAGACATATAGAAAGCCACGGCATCCGCGCCATTGGCGGTCAGCTCCGTTTCCGTAAATTCGCAGGAGAACTGCACCCGTGGCATATCCAGCTGGGCAAGCTCCGACAAAATCCGCAGGGACATGGCCTTTGCCGTTTCCTGTCGGTTTTCCCGCAGAGCCTTTGCGGCATCCCAGGCCGCTTTCTCCGCTTTTTTGAGACTCTTTTTCAGACGTTCCAGATGGTCGTCCGCAAATTCGATCTCGTCCAGCTCCGCCTTTGCCTTGTCAAGATAGGAAAGAATGTCCTCACAGGTCGCGCCGTATTTCCGGCGCAGCTTGTGAATTACATCCAACCGGGACTCAATCTGCTCCAATTCATCGGCTGAATAGCTCAGACTGTCCCGGGCATCCCGAACCTCTTCCGCGGCGTCCTGAACCTGATACATGAGATCGGACACCCGGTCGTGAAGCTCGGAAAAGGTATCGCTGAACTTTGCCAGTCTCGCGAGGGCGTATTCCGCCTGAGCAAGCAAGCCCGCGGCGCCGTCGGATTCGTCTCCGCCATACAGGCATTCCACGGCGGTCTCCATGCCGTTACTCAGCTTTTCCGCGTTTTGCAGCACTTTGCGGCGCTCCTCGAGAAGCTCATCCTCTCCGGCCTCCAGCTCAGCCTTTTCAATCTCAGCGATCTGGTATTTCAGGGTCTCCATGCGGCGCAGCTTTTCACTCTCGTCCATGGTCAGGGCGTTAATCTCCCGCCGCAGTTTCGCAACGGCCTCATATTTTTCGCTGTAATCCTGCCGCAATGGGGTATTATCCGCAAAGCTGTCCAGAAAGGTCAGATGGTTTTCTTCATCAAACAAAGCGGCAGAATCATGCTGACCGTGAATGTTAATCAGCTGGATGCCCAGCTTGTGGAGGTTTGTCACGTTAACCAGCGTACCGTTGACACGGCATATATTCTTTCCGTCCAGATGAATCTCCCGGGAAATCACCGTTTCCGGGTCATATTCCACGCCATTTTCGGAAAACCACGTCAGCTGCGGGACATCCGTAAATACCGCCCGTACAGATGCCCGCTCGGTGCCGGTACGGATCATATCCCGATAGGCCCGCTCGCCCAGGATGGCGGAGATGGCATCGATCACGATCGATTTACCGGCGCCGGTTTCGCCGGTCAGAACATTAAATCCCCGGTCAAAGGATATATCCGCGCTCTCAATGACCGCGATATTCTCAATATGCAGTAAGCTCAGCACGGGTTCTCCCCTCCTTGTTTCAGCTCAGCAGATTCTTAATCTCTCCACAGAAGGCCGCGGCGGAATTGGTATCCCGCATGACGATGAACACTGTATCGTCACCGGCGATGCTGCCCAGCACAACACTGCGGCTCATGGTGTCCAGCGCGGAAGCGGCGGCGTTGGCAAGTCCGGGCAGGGTGTGAATGACAATGATATTCTGGGCGTAGTCAAAGCTTGTAACGCACTCCCGAAAAATGGTATTGAGGCGACCCGTAAAGGTGCCAGGCACTTCCCGGGCAGCGGCGGTATAGTGATAAGTGCCGAAGCTGGTCAGCTCCTTGATGATACGCAGCTCCTTAATGTCCCGGGAAATGGTCGCCTGTGTGCTGTTAAATCCAGCTTCGCGCAGCGCGTCCAGCAGCTGCTCCTGGGTCTCCACGTTGGTAGTGGAGATGATCTCCATGATCTTTGCCTGTCTCTTTGATTTCAACGTCCTTCCCCCTCTATGCTCTGTTGAATTTAGAGCTTACCACATCATAGAAACTGCGTTCCTTCAGCCGAACCAGCCGGGTTTCCAGATGGGATTTTTTAATCGTTGCCACATCGCCCATATTCAGCCGAACCGCTCTGCCGCCGTCTACCGACAGGAAGGCATTTCTCCGGGCATTCTGAATCTGCTCCACACTGATAACCCGATTGTCCGATGCTACAATGCAGCGGCTTCCGATTTCATGGGCACAAATCGGCGTAATAATGATATTTTTCGCCTCCGGCTCCACAATGGGGCCGCCGGCGGAATAGCTGTAGGCCGTGGAGCCTGTAGGCGTGGACACAACGACACCATCCCCGCCGAACTCCATGGCACGCACGCCGTCACACCTGACGCACAGGTGCACGATCCGGGCAACAGCGCCCTTTGTCACCACAACGTCGTTTAAGCAGATGTCATGGAACAGAATGTCACGTTCCCGCTGAACCGTGACATCCAGCATCATGCGGCTGTCAAGGGTATACTCCCCCCGGGCAACTCTCACGAGCTTATCCAGCTCCGTACTTTCCAGCTCCGCCATAAACCCCATGGTGCCGATATTGACCCCAAGAATGGGGATACCCTTCCGGGTTGCCGCCTTGGCCATGTGCAGAATGGTGCCGTCGCCGCCGAAGCAGATGACCAGTTCTGCATTGGGCAGCTCCCGATCCAGCCGGGAGAACCGCAGATCCTTTGGCAGATCAAAGGAGCGGTCCACCTCAAAGGGCAGACAAAGACGGGTGCTGATTCCGGCTTCCTTCAGAATCCGCATAGCCTCCCGAACCGTCTGAAAATTTTTATCCCGGTAAGGATTGGGAGTAAGAATCACATTTTTCATCGGTTACTCCCCCTTATCCAGCGCGGCGTGGGCTTGCTGCACCACATCCGCGGTATCTGGGCAAATGCCCTCCACCGCGTCAAGGCTGAGATGGGCCAGAAATTCAATATTGCCCTCCGGCCCCTTCACCGGGGAGAAGGTCAGGCCGAGGATTTGAAAGTCAAGCGCCTTTGCCAGTACCACAAAATTATCTAAAACTTCCTTATGGGTGCTCTTTTCCCGGACAACGCCTTTTTTGCCCACCTTTTCCTTCCCTGCCTCAAACTGGGGCTTGATCAGGCACAGAACCTGCCCTGTGGGCTTCAGCAGAGCTTTGATGGCAGGCAAAACAATTTTCAGGGAAATGAAGCTGACGTCAATCACAGACAAATCCAGCGGCTCCCCCAGCTGCTCCGGGGTGACGTAGCGGATATTGGTGCGTTCCATGACAACTACCCGGGGATCGCTGCGGATCTTCCAGTCCAGCTGGCCGTAGCCCACATCGATGGCAAAGACCTTTTTCGCGCCCTGCTGCAGAAGGCAGTCCGTAAAACCGCCGGTGGAAGCGCCGGAATCGCTGCACACATAGTCAACAGGCTTCACGCCGAAATCCCGCAGCGCCTTTTCCAGTTTCAGGCCCCCGCGGCTGACATAGGGACATACTGCCCCCCTGACTTCCAGTTCCACTGTCTCATCGTAGGAGACGCCCGGCTTGTCCGCCTTTTGACCGTTTACATAAACAAGGCCGCTCATAATAATTGCCTGCGCCTTTGAACGGCTGTCAGCGTAACCCTGCTCGGTGAGCAAAACGTCCAGTCTTTTTTTTACCTTCACCGGGCAAGCACCTCCCTAGTAAATTCAGATATAGACACAGCATCCAGACCGCAGCGTTCATACAATTCCTTCAATGTACCATGGGGTACAAAATCCTGGCCAAGATCGATTCCGTCCACCCGGCAATTCGGGCACAGCCTTGCCAGATCCCAGGCAAGCGCTTCCCGAATGCCGGAGTTTGATGCCGTTTCCTCAATGATCACCGCCAGCTTTGTCTGCTGCAAGAAAGCGGCAACCTGTTCAGACGGAACAGGACAGACCGACAGCAGCCGCAGAACAGCAGCTTCAATCCCCTGCTTCGCCAGCTCCTCCGCCGCGTCCAAAGCCGTTTGCAGCGTGGAACCGTAGGTAATTAGAGCTACATCACGACCATTTCGATGGCACTTTACAAGCGCGCCATCCAGTCCCTGCCAGTCGCAGGCGGTATAGCTTCCCTCGGTACCTCTGGGGTAGCGGACGGCCACCGGGCCGTCATAGTCTTCCACCGCCCAGCGCAGCATTTCTTTCTGTTCTGCCAGACTGGCTGGATTCAAAATCCGCATACCCGGCATCTGGCGCAGGAAGCCAATATCAAACACACCATGATGGGTCGGGCCGTCGTCACCCACCAGACCTGCCCTGTCGATGGCAAGCACCACATGCAGGTGAAGCAGGCAGATGTCCTGTATAATCTGGTCGAAGCTCCGCTGCAGGAAGGTAGCGTACAGGGCCACCACAGGCACCATACCCTGCTTGGCAAGCCCTCCGGCCATGGACACAGCGTGTTCCTCCGCAATACCCACATCAAAGGTTCGATCCGGGAATCGCTTCTGGAAGCTCAGCAGGCCGGTGCCGCCGGGCATGGCAGCGGTAATGGCGCAAACCTTTTGGTTGTTTTCAGCCAGAGCAATCATTGTCTCGCCGAAAGAATCCGAATAGGTAGCGGCTTTCACCCCCAGCTTCTTGCCGGTCATGGGATCGAATTTGCCGATACCGTGGAACTTGGCGGGGTCTTCCTCCGCGAAGGGGTAGCCCTTGCCCTTTTTTGTCACCACATGGACAACCACCGGCTCCCGCAGCTCCTTTGCGGCACTCAGCAGGGAGATGAGGTTCGGCAGGTCGTGACCGTCCGCCGGTCCCAGATAGGTAAAGCCCATATTTTCAAATATGGTGGCAGGCAGCAGCAGTCGCTTCAGTTTATTCTTGATCCGGCTGCTGACAGCATAGATGCGCTCACCGCCGGGCAGCGCCTTCATAACCCTGCGATAGGTGCGCTTCGCGTCCAGATAGTTGTCGCTGGAACGCAGCCGGGACAGATGGCTGGACAGGCCGCCCACGTTTCTGCCGATGGACATTTTGTTGTCATTGACGATGATGACCATCGGCTCACCGCTGACGGCAGCATCATTCAGACCCTCATAGGCCATGCCGCCGGTGAGGGCGCCGTCACCGATTACGGTGACCACGTCATAGCTTTCATGCAGCAGCGTTCGCGCCCGAGCCATACCCAGCGCGATGGACACGGAACTGGAAGCATGGCCCGCTACAAAGGCATCGGTATCGCTTTCCGAGGGCTTTGGGAAGCCGGAAATACCGCCATACTGCCGCAGATGGGCAAAATCCGCCCGGCGGCCCGTCAGCAGCTTATGCACATAAGACTGATGACCGACGTCAAACACCAAGCGGTCAGTATTCGTATCAAAAACAGTTTCGATGGCAACGCTCAACTCTACCACACCCAGATTGCCTGCCAGGTGTCCGCCGGTTTTCGACACGCTGTCAATCAAAAACCGGCGAATTTCGTCGCAAAGCTGGCTGCGCTGATCATCATCGAGGCGCAAAAGATCCTCGTGGGTGTTAATTCTCTCTAAAATGTCCACATCTGACACAACCTATCGTAATGTTTTCTTTTTACTGAGCCGGTTCAGCGTATACAGGATCCGCCCAACCAAATGCACGATCTGCGTGCAGGAATTGACCGCAATGGTCTTACCGATGGCTTTACCCCCCACCGTCAGTCCCGCCACAAGGGCGGACATGCCAAGACTCACCGCCCGGGGCCAAAGCGTATCAACATGCGTCAGGATCAGCGCCGCGATGGTTGCCGAGGCACTGCCGGAGACAACGCCGCAGATGTCGCCCACCACGTCGTTGCAGATGGAGCTGACCCGCTCCGCGTTGCGCAGCAGACGGATGGCCTCCTGGGCGCCGGGCACCTTCCGGGCCGCCATGGAGTGAAAGGGCTTTTCGCTGGCGGTTGCCACCGCCATGCCGATAATGTCGAAGATGATTCCTAAAAATACAATCCCCAGCAGGATCGCGAACGCTGCCAGAAGTCCGCTGCTTGCCATGACCTCATCGGAGATCAGGCTGATCATGCCGGAAACGGCCAAAGTGACGAGAAATACCGTAACGACCCAGCGGATCGTTCGGGAACGCTCCTTCCTGGAAGCGTCCGAATGGGTTTTTGCCACAAAGAATTCTCCTTTTGAGAACAGTAATAAAATGACGGCAGCAGACAGGATAAATCTTACGGCTTAGGTCGGGTTGTTTTTCACCGGCGGGAACCTGCCGTTGCCGCACAGGCCGTTTCCATTTGATCCCTCCGCCCAAGTGTCGCCATGATAATGGGTACCCGATTGCCACTTAGTCCGTACTGCAATCCCCTGTCTGCCCTTTTCAGACAGCCTAGGTGTTTTCCACAGCGGAATGTTCCGCAATCTTAGCCTCTTTTGCAAGCATGGTTTCCGGGAGCGATAGCCGATCCGCTGTGGCCACAGCGGAAATCTGCCTGGTCTCCCTTCCCCGCATGTTCACTTCAAGGCAGGCTACGCTGCACGCAGCACACGATTCTGTGCACCGCCTTGCAGGTTCATACCTGATTCGTACGCGATCGGACCCCTCCCGGGGCTCTACCCGTCGTCGCACAAGGTTCAAGTCTCCACGGAAACCGGGTCGTATGCCCCATGCCATTGGAGCGCGCCCTGGATCCTTAACCCCCAGCATCCACCCAAAACTGGGCGTAATAAGCAGACACCAGGGACTTCATCGATGTGCCCTTCAAAGGATTTTTAGGCCCTTCCTGGAAAGCGGTCACTCCGACTAGGATACTGCACCGTCAAATTTTATTTTAGCATACTATTTCCGAATATACAAGTATTTATTTACTATTTGTATATTCTTACAGCAAATCCAGATGGTTTACAAACCAGTCTTCTACAATGTCCCGGTGGGTTACGGCAATTTCGATGTTCGGAATTTCCTCCCGGGTAAAGAAGCGCAGCTCCTTGGATTCACTGCTGATGCGTATTTGCGGCTCCTCGGGAAGGTCGAGGCCGTAAACCACAATGACCATGCGCCAGATGCTGCCGTCCCGGAAGGCGGCAATGCGGCCGGGATGGTCGTAGACTGCCAGCTTTTGAAATCTTTCTTTCGGAATCCGAAGGCCCAGCTCCTCATAGGTTTCCCGGACGATGGCTTGAAGCCCATTCTCCGTCTTTTTGCAGCCACCGCCAACCAGGCCCCAGATATCGGAGTCCCGGCGCTTTTCCAGCAGCAGCCGTCCCCGGCAGGTGATGATGGCATTGGCCCCCAAGTGAGCGGGCATGGTGGTTTTCGGCGCGTCCTTGGGGTCGCAGTTATAGAAGGTTACGATTGCCATACAGATTCCTCCCAATGGAATAATGCAGAATGATGAATGAAGGTATTTCTTTCGGAAATGATTAAAGCTCCTCCGCAAAGCGAACACCGCAAATTTGCACTTTGCATTATGTGCTTATCGGTTTCGCTCAGCAAATTGTGCGTTTGCTGACGTAGTTGTCATCCTGAGCGAAGCGAAAGCGAGTCGAAGGATCTGCGCACTTTCCCTCAGCGTTATGGTTCAATCGGTGCGTAGATCCCTCCACGCGCTGACGCTTGGTCGGGATGACAGACTGCTCAGGTAAATTCTCCTTTTGCTGCGTTAACAGCCGATATGCACATTGTATTATCTATTTTACATCCGTTTTCCGCTTTTTTCCACCCTAAAATTCCTTCGGCACGGGTTTTGTCACGCCGGTTCGCCGTTCTTTGCTCAAGCCGCCAGCCATGTGGGGCTCTGTTCCGCTTGCGAATTTTGCACGGCGGATGATGTCCTCGCCGTATTTGTCCCGGAGGGCATCCACCGTCTCGTCCAGACGGAGCTTTCGTTCGAACTGCTGGGGACTCAGTCCCGAGAAAAAGTCAAACTGCTGGTACGGCTCCCCGGACAGCCGGGTGATCTGGACACCCAACTGGCGAAGGGGCGTCATTCTGTCCCAGGCTTCATCGAACAGGCGGCAGGAAGCTTCAAAAATATCAGTGGTAATGTTGGTAGCGCCATGGAGGACGCACTGGTGGGAAAAATGGCGGAATTCGTTGGTGCGCAGGTGAATACTGACGCAGCTTCCGCATTTTCCGTCCTTTCGCAGCCGGGTTGCCACGGTTTCGCACAGGCTCAGGAGTACCTGATAGGCTTCTTCGCTGGTCACAACATCGTGAGAAGTCGTGGTCGCGTTGCCATAGCTCTTATTTTCCGCCGGCTCCGGGGTCACCGCGTCGGCATTGCGGCCATTGGCAAAGTGCCACAATAGCTCCCCCTGCTTCCCCAGCCGCTTTTTCAGCACCCGCACATCCGCCGCCGCCAGCTCGCCGATGGTATAAATGCCCAGCATTTGCAGCTTTTTCTCCGTTGCCACCCCCACCAGAAACAGATCCCGCACCGGCAGAGGGAAAAATTTCTCGGTCATTTCCTCCGGGAACAGAGTGTGCACCTTGTTGGGCTTTTCAAAGTCTCCCGCCATTTTCGCCAGGAGCTTATTGGAGGAAATCCCGATATTTACCGTAAAACCCAGCTCTTCATTGATTCTGCGGCGCATCAGCTCTGCCGCCAGCCGGGGCGTACCCCACAGCCGCTGGGTGCCTGTCATATCCACCCAGGCTTCGTCGATGGAATACTGCTCCACCGCCGGGGAAAACTCCCTGAGCATATCCACAAAATGCCGGGAGGCCTGCACATACAATTCATAATCCGGCGGAATCACCACCAGCCCCGGGCACTTTTCCAGCGCCTGAAACAGGGGCTCTCCCGTCTGGATACCATACTTCTTCGCCGGGACGGACTTTGCAAGAATGATGCTGTGCCGCGAGGCTTTGTCCCCCGCCACCGCGGAAGGAACGTCCCGCAAATCCGTCGCCTCCCCCAGCACCTTCACCCGGTAGGCTGCGCTCCAGCTTAGAAACGCCGAATTGGCGTCCACATGAAAAATCACCCGCTCCGCCATATCAGCACACCTTCCGCTGCAGGCTCCAGGTATGGGTGCGGATGGTATATTTCAGCTCGAACAGCCACCGCTTCTGGCGAACCGTGGCCCGGCAGAGGTAGATCGTGGCTTCAATTCCTACATACTGTACCTGCCGGATATTCACGATTTCTTCGATGTCCACCCGCATGAGCTGGTGTTCTTCATCCTCCATCCGCATCCGCAGGGGACGAATGTCCCCGGATGCGCTGCACATGGCAATCACATCCACAGGACATACCTTCTGCTCCATACCCTTCACCACCTTTTGCTTTTATTATAATACATTCGTTCGAATATAGCAAGTGGTAATTTTTTGGTTGCGGATTGATTTTGGGTTTGATATAATACAGAAAAAATAAAAAACAGGTGGACTTTGATGTTGAAATATCCCTGTCTTGTTCTCGACCACGACGATACCGTGGTACAGAGTGAAAAAACCATTGGTTATCCCTTCTTCTGCTACATCCTCGACCAGTTCCGCCCGGGGCAGACCATCACGCTGGAGCAGTTCGCCCAGGACTGCTACGAGCTGGGCTTCGCGGAAATGTGCCGCAGCCGCTGGCAGTTTACCCCCAAGGAGCTGGAGGACGAATACTTAGGCTGGATGGATTACGTCATGACCCACATCCCAGACCCCTTCCCCGGTATCGGCAGCGTCATCCGGCGGCAGAAAGAGGAAGGCGGCATGGTCTGCGTGGTCTCCCATTCCAGTGTGGTGAACATCACCCGGGACTACGGAACCCACTTTGGCATCCAGCCCGATGTGATCTACGGCTGGGACTATCCCGAGGAGCTGCGCAAGCCCAATCCCTTTCCTCTGCTGGATATCATGGATAAATATCATTTTTCGCCGAAGGATATGCTGGTGGTTGACGACATGAAGCTGGCGTGGAATATGGCCCATCCGCTGGGTGTGAAGGTAGCCTTCGCCGGCTGGGGACGGACGGAATTTCCGGCTCTGGCAGAGGAAATGAAAACTCTGTGCGATTTTAGCTTTGATTCCCCAGAAGAGCTGGAAAAGTTCCTGTTTGAGGAGGAATGAACGTGAAAATTGACCACATTGCTTTGTATGTGAACGACCTGGAAGGCGCAAAGGCTTTCTTCGAGACGTATTTCCATGCGGCTGCCAATGAGGCCTATCACAATGAAAAAACCGATTTTCGTTCCTATTTTCTGACCTTTTCCGATGGTTCCCGGCTGGAAATTATGACAAAGCCTGACTTAACCGATTCCGGCAATCTTCTCGATCGCTTCGGCTATGCCCACATTGCGTTCTCCGCAGGGAGCAAAGAGGCGGTGAACGAGTTGACTGCCCGCTTAAATGCCGGGGGCTACCCCACCCTGTCCGGCCCAAGAGTGACCGGGGATGGGTACTATGAAAGCTGCGTCCTTGGTTTCGAGGGAAATATCATCGAAATTACCGTATAATCCCCTTGACAATCATGATATAATGTGTCTTAGAATCGGGTGAGGAGGTGAGCTGTCTGGAAAAGGCCGGAATTAAGGTCATGGCCCGCAATCGGGAGGCCTATCACGAATACTTCGTGGAGGAAGAATTTGAGGCGGGTATTGAGCTGGTGGGTACGGAAGTCAAGTCCATCCGGGTCGGCACCCTGAATCTGAAGGACGCCTGGTGCGGCATCAAGGACGGACAGCTCCTGCTGAACCAGATGCACATTTCCCCCTACGACCACGGAAACCGCTTTAACGTTGACCCCCGCCGTCCCCGCCGCCTGCTGATGCACAAGCGGGAAATTATGCGGCTCTACGGTAAGGTCAAGCAGGACGGTTTTTCCCTGATTCCCCTGTCCGTGTACTTCAAGGGCAGCCGGGTGAAGGTGAATATAGGTCTTTGCAAGGGTAAGAAGCTTTACGACAAACGACAGGCCGCGGCAGAACGGGACGCGAAGCGTCAGATCGACCGGGCCATGAAGGAGAGAATGAGACAATGAATCCTACTTTTAAGATTACCATGGAAAACGGCGGTGTCATCGAGGGCGAGCTGTACCCCGAGAAGGCCCCCCAGAGCGTGTACAACTTTATCGACCTGTGCAATCACAACTACTACGACGGCCTGATCTTCCACCGGGTCATTCCCGGCTTTATGATTCAGGGCGGCTGCCCCGAGGGCACCGGCATGGGCGGCCCCGGCTACTGCATCAAGGGCGAATTCTTCTTCAACGGCTTCAAGAATGATCTGAAGCACAAGCGGGGCGTCCTCAGCATGGCCCGCTCCTCCTCCCCCAACTCCGCAGGCTCCCAGTTCTTCATCATGCACCAGGATGCCAAGCACCTGGACGGTCAGTACGCCGCCTTCGGCAAGGTGACCTCCGGCATGGACGTGGTGGATGCCATCGCCGCTGTGCGTACCGGCCGCAATGACCGTCCTGTGGAGGAGCAGAAGATTGCCTCCATCACCGTGGATACCCATGGCGAAACCTACCCGGAACCCAAGAAACTGCCGGATCCCTACGGAAGATTCTAATTTTTTGATACAAGATACAAGATACAAGATAAAAGATACAAGATATTTTCTATCTCCAGCCTTCTATCTTGTATCTCGTATCTTTGTATCTCAATATCTCTATATGGGGCCGTACTGGTTTCGACGGGGGTAGTGAGGCTGGAATAGCGGGCCGTGGCGCCTGGCCACGATAAAACGGGCAATTTTTAAAATTAACTGACAACAAGACTGTTGCTCTGGCTGCCTGATTAGGCGCCCATCCTCCCCGGAAGGTCTACGAGCCGGGCCAGGGTGTGATTTGAGTAGAGAACGTGCGTATGGTAAGCTTTGCCCATACCATGCATCATGAAGCTACTGATTCCCGTAGGGTGTTTGTTCCCGCCGGGATGAGGGAATGTAAATAACAAACTGCGCCCGGAGAAGTTCCCTCCAAGTTGCTTTCGGACAGGGGTTCGATTCCCCTCGGCTCCACCAGTTTTACTCGAGTCCAAGCCGTCTTGGGCTCGGGTTTCTTTTTGCCCTTTTCTTCTGGATTTGGCTTTCTTTTGTTCCTTTCTATGTAGTTTCACCAGAATATTATATCCATATTGGCCCTTTTCCCTTTTGCGATTTTGGGGGTCATTTTTCTCGCACATTTTTTCGATATAAAATGTATGTAACCCGCCAAGTGCGGGTTCGTCTTTTGCTTCAGACGGATTCAGGAGGCTGGTAGGAACATTATTCAGATGGATTTCCACATAATCAGGGAATACAACGACTCTATCCAGATACAGGTTGATGATCTGCTCCATCTGTGGCAAGGTGCCATTGTGGAACATTTTCTGTACCTGACGAAATGCTGCCAGGATGGCATCCTCGTCTAATTCACTTTCCTCGGCGCTTCGTTCCTCCTCCTGAATCTGAACATCCAGCAGCTCTTTTTCGCGCTCCAACTGGGTAAGCTGAGTGACCAGCGCCGCGCTGCCCGTATTGGTAATGATATTGACAATGTTTGCAATCTTCTGTTCTACGGTTTTCAGATTCTGGCGAAGGGAACGAATTTTATCTTTATCCGTCCCATCCTCCTGCTGGCACAGCTCCCGGTACGCCTGCACGATTCCCGGAATCCGGGATTCATCAAAGACGATTTCTTCAATCTTCTGAAGCACCAGTTCCTCCAAAGGTTCCTGATGGATATTGGAGTTGCTGCAGGCATGGGCACCGTGATTCTTCCGGTTATTGCAGAAGTAGGTGCCGATCACGCTTCGATTCTTTTCACCCCCGGTCTGCATGGAATCGCCACAGTATCTGTGACCACAGAGGCCACAGAATACCATGCCGGTCAGCAGATACTTCCGTTTTCCGTCCCGCCGCCCGTGACGCTTTCTGCTGGCGAGAATTGCTTGAACACGGGCAAAGGTTTCATCATCCACAATCTTCGGCATCCCACCAGGAATGCGGATTTGATCCTCAATGGGCTTGTCCAGGTGATTGTTCCGCCGCCCCAGCTCGTCTTTACTTGCCGCCCTGCTGAAAACATAGACACCATTGTACTTTTCATTCCGAAGCATCTCATAAAGGGTTTCCTTGGAGAAGGTATTGCCCAGCCGGGTGCGGTAGCCCATGGAATTCAGCTTGTTCAAAACTACATTGTAGCCGCAGCCATCGGCTACATCCCGGAAGATCATTCTGACCGCTTCCGCCTCATAGTCATTGATGATATATCTGTGGGTCTGGGGGTCTACCCGAAAACCATAGGGCACCCAGCCGCCAATGTAACGACAGTCCATAGCCGATTCTCTCATTCCTTTCATCACCTCACGGGCAAGATTTTTGGAGTAGTATTCGCTCATGCCCTCCAGCACGGATTCCAGAATGATGCTCTCCGGGCTGTCATCCATCTGCTCCAGAACGGACAGCAGCTGCACGCCGTTCTTTTTCAGCTCCCGTTTGTAGTAGGCGCTGTCATAACGGTTCCGACTGAATCTGTCCAGCTTATGGACAATGGCAAAGTCAAAGTCCCCTTCTCTGGATGCCGCAATCATCTTGAGGAACTCAGGACGGTCATCCGTAGTCGCGGATTTTGCCCTATCACAAAATTCGTGGATGACTACAATGGAGTTCCGGCTGCAATACTCGTGCATTGCCCGGAGCTGGGCTTCAATGGATTCCTCCCTCTGGTTATCCGACGAAAACCGAGCGTACAGAACCGCTCTGGGTGTCACTCCCCTGTTTCTTAACCGCTCAACGACTGTCATATGTTTTCACTCCTTAAGTTATGTTCCCGGTCTGAGCTGTCAGTTCTCTGAGAATCTTCGCAAGGACAAGGGCAAAATCCACATTCTCATTTTCACTGGCAATGTCCAGAATTTTCCGGGTTGGTTCGATGCCGGACGCATACAAATCACTCTTGCGGATCGTATAGACTAGCATGATTAACCTCCTTCATATTATAAAAAAGAGAACGATTTGACAAAGGTGCGAACCTGCTTACCGGCCTTTATGCCGAGGGGTGATTTCATAATCAAATCCAGCCCTCTGGTTACAGTAGGTACACAGTTCCTTTTCAACCTCGATAGGATTCACCCGGCGCAAATAATAAGCACCTGAGCCGTAGAAATTCTCGGCGCAGGTGCTGCACAGGCACAGTGTGAGTTTTCCGGGCGTGGTAGGAATCAGGCCAATGCTGATTGCCAGTGCATGATTCAGCCCTTTGAGTTCCCCGTCAGACAGCTTTCCAATGTACTGAACCAGCCGGGTCTTGTCCACGGTTCTGATTTGCTCCAGCATGACCATAGAAGGCTGCACAAGCCCACTCCCCGGCTTCAGATAGTAGTGGGTAGGCAAATTCGCCTTGGTTTTGATCTGCGTGGAAATCGCCGCCACAATGGTGGTGGGACTATGCCGATTTCCCACATCGTTCTGGATGATGACCACCGGACGATAACCATTCTGCTCGGAACCAACCCCCATACCAAGGTCTGCGTAGTACAGTTCTCCTCTGAGATATGTGTTTTTCATATGTGTTTGACCTCCTCAAAAGATATAGGCAGAATGCCTATGTAAACACCGCCAGCGCCCATTTCTGCTTGCTGGCGGATTTGTTATTTGAAGAAGCCTATTTGTCCTCGACACCCCGGCTATTATGGGAAGTCATCAAACGGCTGGCAGCGTACCAGCTCCA
This sequence comes from Clostridiales bacterium, assembly GCA_022786995.1. Taxonomy (GTDB): domain Bacteria; phylum Bacillota; class Clostridia; order Oscillospirales; family Oscillospiraceae; genus Faecousia. The sequence goes on along the minus strand of JALFUW010000005.1, from coordinate 13,530 downwards.
CGGGTTGAAGCGCCCTCGCATGGTTCTCATGTGACCGCCCTCATTGCGTTCCTAGCTGTGACTGGACGGGAGTATCATTGTCCCCACTGCCTGTTATCGCCCTTCTGGGTGCTGACCAGAAGTCTTAGAAAACTGTTTCTCGCTCCGTGCCGGGGAAGAAAGCCTAGCAGACCGAAAAGTAAAGTGATGTCCTGTTGCTTTCCACCCCGGCACATCCCGGCGCAGCTTCTAAAGCGGCTTATGCTCATCACAATAGCAATGGGAATGTGTTTGACGAATGGGTATGCAATTTTCAAAGTACAGACCCATTCCCCAAAACAGAGAAACAGGTGAAGGATTTGACCCCTTCACCTGTTTCCTAACTAAAACGCCAAAAGTGTACCCTATTCAGAAAAATTTTTCAATTTTTTTCTAAGCGTATCGACAGCGAGATCTACGCTCCTTTTTACCGCCCGTTTGGTGCAGTTTTCTAACATCGCAATCTGCTCGAAGGTATATCCTCCGAAATAGTATAGATTTACCCTTCTGCGCTGGATTTCTGGTAATTCTGAAACTGCACTATGTAACCGCTCGTATTGCAGCCTGGTGAATACAGTTTCTTCCAGAGATTTCGGTGGATTTGCTGCCCGTGTGTTCAGGGATTCCTCTGTCAGATCGGAATGCTCATAATGATTGTCTATCTCATTCATCACAGATAGATCATCCAGTTCAAACTGATCCAGAGCATCGAACAGCTCTCTGCAAATCTCCAAACTGTGCTGCTCCCCCTGATTATCCGTAAATGACAGCCAATAATGCGGTGAGTTAGTCTGGATGCCGGTTGTAAATATCGTATAGGGGTTATCTCTGTCTTTCCTCCGCTTAGGACGGGGATCTTTGTTTTTCGGATGGTATCCATCCATTGCTATTTCCTCCAATCAATCTGAAATGTGAAAACTTCAGATCGCCCGGAGGTGACCGGCAATGGCAGAAAACACGCATCCATAAAATGAACGCACGGATACTTATATAAGTAGTCCGTGCGTGATTGCTTGCGCTATATAACCAGAAATATAATTCTAGCTCTCTGGCATTCCTATTCTGTGGCTCAAAATGAAATGCGATTTATATCTTGTTTTTGTGGACAGTAATTTGATCTTCATTTCTTGTCCTCTCTTTTTGCGGAAGTATATTTTATTTTCTATATGATTTATAAAACATTAAAATCAAAAATGGAGTATTGTACAATACAAAGCGAGGTGAAGTATAATGCATGCTTTTTCACGCTCGCTGGCAAGAGCAGTAAAGAATGCCCGGGATAAAATGAATCTGACACAGGAACAAGTCGGAGAACTGGTTGATACCAATACGCGAACAATCAGTTCTATCGAAAATGGGAAATCCAATACAAGAATGAACATTCTCTACCCTCTTGTTCGCGTCTTACGCATTGATCCCAATGAGATTTTCTATCCGGAAACGGTGGCAGATTCCTCTGTGAAGCACCAACTGCGTGCGCTGATTGAAAACTGCAGCGATGAAGAAGCTGCCGCATTGCTCACAACTTCTGAATCAGTCCTGAGAGTCTTGCGCAAGCAAAATGCCGGAAAAATTGAAGAAAAAAAGAGCCTGTCTCCCCTTGGATAAGGGGAAGCAGGCTCTGCGTTTTTCGTCTGGCTCACTCGCTTACTGCAATTTTCAGTTGTACAACATCAATTTTGATTTCCTTTTTGCACTTGGGACAGTAGAGTGGGAATTTTACCAGCACTGTCTCTTTGCACACCTTGGTTCGCGTTTTACCTCCGCAAACCGGGCAATAAATCCATAGAGAATTCTCTATTATCTCATCCATGCGCGCTTCCTTCACATAAAATAGGCTCAGCGTTGATCGTCTGGCTCATATATCTCAAGGTTAGGAAATAATCCTTTTCTATTACTCTGTATCAGCTTCCAGCGTTGCACCGCCCATATTTCCAATAACTTCCACTGACTGGATATTGTCAATGTTTATGGCACTGCTCATCATATAGAGGGTGTCATCGTTTTCAATCGCTCTCTTGAAGAGCGTATTGTCAGTCAAATCATCCAGCACTACAAAGTCAGTACCATCCGTCATGTGGAATATGACTTTCTCATTGTCGCTTCCGGATTCTGCATAATGGGATGTTCTGATTCTGACACACAGGGAATTCACATAGACATCGCCCTGGCCGAAGGTTTTGAAGGGCAAGCTGCCGCTGTCAGTCAGGGATACACATACCATTTCATCCGCGTGGGCCTGCTCATAGGCTCTCTGGGCAAGGAAATGATAAGCCGCAGTGGGAAGTTCATCCATTTGACCGGCAAAGGTTTCATCCACCAGAGCATCACCCCAAAGGGAACGAAGTTTCTGCGCTGCCTCGTCAGGTGTCAAGTCTTTTTTTAACTGGTCTGTCAGAGCTTGCAGTTCAATTGACTCCTTGCTCATTCGTTCATCTGCATGAACTGCATCATATTCCAGACTAGCCAGATAGTAGTAGTCATCATAGTCCCCGGTGTAACCACCGCCATATCCCAATTCTCTCATCTTTTCGGCTGCTTCCTGGGCGGTCAGTTCTCCTTTCAGCCTTTGCCGGATGGCGGCAACTCCCTCTGTGCGGTTTCGCTCATATTCCTCCAATCTGGCTTGTTCTTCAAAATTCGGGAAGGATACCAGCAAATTGGTTCCTTTGAACATATCCGCCCGGAAATAATATGTAAATGCCAGCTGGGTATCGGTTGTCTTTCCCGGTATCAGATAAGCACGGCCATACTGATTGAAGTTCAGGTAATTACCAGATAAACCGCCGATTTCACCGTTATAACCAACGAGCAGTTCTTCCTCCGATATAGGCTTGTCATGCTCCAAAAGCAAGGTGATGAAACCGCTTTGCGTTGTGCTGTCATAGATGTAGGCATCTACCGTCAGTTTATACCCATCTGCGGTAATGCTCTTTCCCACAGGAGAGACCCACTTTTCCAACTCTTGGGCAACGGTTTCTTCTACAGGCTGCTTTTCATACCCCGGAACCGTATAAGCACTACCAGGTTTCCCGGGATCATTCACCTCCGTTGGAGGGGCACTATCAAATCCGGTTTTTTCTCCGTAAAGTGCAGAAATCATCTCTGCAGGACTTCCAAAGATAATCATTGCATACGCAACGGCACATCCAACCAGCAGCATGGCTAAGACAATGACTGCGGCAATCAGCCATATTTTTTTACCAGACAGATGCTTCGATTGCGATTTACTCCATTTTGTTTTGGAAGCATTGGTTTGCTGCTCTACACTTACCAGCAATTCGGAATCAATTCCGGTAAGCCCCTTCAAAAGCTGAAAAGAAGTCATTGTAAACCCTCCTTCTTGAGCGTGTTGGCCAGATCTTTTCTAGTTCTTTGTAATATGTACTTCACCTGGTTGGAGGAAAGGCCTGTTTTTTGGGTAATCTCCATTTGAGAATTGGCATAGTAGTATCGGAGCAAAAAGACAGTACGGTCTTTTTCCGGCAGTTTCCGCAGGAAACGGTTCAGAGCAGCGGTCAGTTCCTTCCTCAATAAATCCGTTTCCGGACTTTCAGATCCAGCGACACATTCCTCCAGTTCATCCAAGAGCAGCTGTGTCTCTCCATTGCCCCGTTTTCCGGCGGTATTCTTCCGCCAGCGGTCAATGGAGAGGTTCCGGGTGAGCTTTCCCAGAAAGGTAGAGAATTGCTGAGGTTTCCTGGGCGGGATCAACTTCCATGCTGTATAATAGGTGTCATTCACACTTTCCTCGGCATCCGAGGGATTTGATAGGATGTGGCTGGCAATATGAAAGCAGTATGATCCATATTTCTGCTCGGTCTCCATAATGGCCTGTTCAGACCGGGCGAAATACAGATCCAGAATTTTATTGTCATCCATGTGTCATACCTCCTTTTTGGTTTCTTCACCCTTATACACGCAGAAAAAAGAAAAATGGAAAAAGTTTTTTCTTCTTTTTCAAAAGAATATCATACTCGAGCGTAAAAGACAAATGTATGGAATTGTACTCCAATGTGCAATGAGCCTGCTGCCCCTATGGTGATTGGGGTAGCAGGCTCTGCATTTTCCGTCTGGCTCACTCGCTAGCAACAATTTTCAGTTGTACAACATCAATCAAGACTTCTTTTTTGCACTTGGGACAGTAGAGCGGGAATTTTACCAGCACAGTTTCTTTGCACACCTTGGTTCGCGTTTTACCTCCGCAAACCGGGCAATAAATCCATAGAGAATCCTCTTTTATCTCATCCATGCGCGATTCCTTCACATAAAATTGGCTCAGCGTTGATCGTCTGGCTCATTTGCTTTCGGTCATTTTCAGTTGTGAAATATCGACCCGGATTTCGGTTTTGCATTTGGGGCAGTAAAGTAGGAAATTAAGTGCAAGAATCAATATCCGAGCTGTCGATTAACCACATTCCCGTCAATGGCATTCAGAGTCAGCATGGGTTGGGTGGTATAGCTCGCACCTTTTCTCATAGTATCAGAGGCACCATCCCCAGGCTCATACCAATCCCAGGTGCCCCAGAAGTCCCAGACCGGAACGATTGTACCCTGCAGGGAGCCTTTGTCCCGAATGCGCATCAGGGTCAGGGAGACTTTTGTGATTTCTACATCCATATGGGTATCGAAACCGTTGATACGATCCAGATCAACCAGACTGGTTTCCTTTGGTCCCAGAATCACAATGGGCAACATGGTGTCGGCAATGGATGCAATTTCGTCAAAGGAGAGCAGGGCGGATTGGGCTTGCTTAACCGAAACTTTCTCGCTGGGAGAGCGCCAGACAAAAGAATAGATTCCATCGCTGCCGACGTTAATTTGTATGTTTTCCATATACCAGGAAACGGTATCGGGGTTCTTTTCCTCGCTGCGGGCATAAATCGAATACTGGTGGAATTGGGATCCGTCTGCCTGAACGACATCCTCCCGAATGCTATTCAGCCGGATTCCGTTCACTGTGGGTACATAGTACAGATTCAGTGTGCCGTTATGCTGGGGCTGTACATCGTCGCAGACCATGTCAGACATCCCCAGCTCCTGCAGAAGCGCGTCGGCCATGGCGATTGCTTTCTCCGTGCTTGGGAGCGTTCCTTCATCGATATTGCATTCCCCGCCAAAGCCATTCGGCGCAAAGTCAGTGCGGTAGATCGCAGCTTCTGCTTTTCCAACCCGGCCTGCGTCCATATGAACATGTAGCGTGTTTCCGTCAACCGTTGCGGTTCCGGATATTGTGTCACTTTTGCTGGAATCGGAAAAGCCATGGATAATGGGCTGCTCCTCCGGGGCGGCCTCCATTCTGGCCTGATAGTCCGCCAGCAGTTTTTCCTTATCCTTGGGAGGTCCATCCGGGTCAGACTGCCAGTCCGGGGAATTCACCCGATCAATGGATTCTTGAAAATCCGCCTTGGTGGGGACGTTATCGTACAGGGGCGCGCCCTTCAGGAATACCTTCAGCAGATTGTCCACATCGGCCTGGGTAAAGGTTCTGGGCGCAACCGTCGCGGTGGGCAGGATCACGCCCTGCTCTGCCACCACCTCCGCGTCCGCGTGGATGGTGAGCTTGCCCTCCTGGGCTGTCCAGTCCCCGGTGAATTTTTCCGGGAAAGAATAGCTTTCCTGCTCCTGGGCGCTCTTTTCAATGAGCATTGCCTGATTGATACTGGTAGGCTCGGTCTGCTCCTGGTTCTTGCTGCAGCCTGACAGCATAGCGAGAGCCAGGATAAAGGTTACGATACGCAATGTTTTCTTTTTCATTGTAACACATCCTTTCGTTTTCTTTGGGATGGTTCCAGAATACCATAGACGAGATCAAAAGAGTTTACCGGCATATTACCGTTTGATTACCGTTGCGGCTCTGGCAGGACAATTCGGACAGTAGTACCTTCGCCAACGGTACTGTCCAGTTCCAGTGTACCGCCGTGAACAGAGGCGATTTCCCGTACCAATGCCAGCCCAAGACCGAAGCCGCCATTTGCTTTGCTGCGGGAAGGGTCGCCCATATAGAATGGATCGGTGACTCTTTGCAGGTCTTTTTCCGGAATGCCCCGGCCATGGTCGGAAACTGTGAAGCCCGTTTCAACTGCAAGAACCTCAATCGACCCACCCGGTTTGGATGCCTTGGCGCTGTTTTCAACAAGATTTACAAGAGCGCTGCACATGAGGTCATTGTCCATGGAGAGGGTATCTATGCTGTAGGATACGTTTAGGGAAACGCCGTATTTTTCGCAAATCCCTTTGGTGAGAGTCTGAACCTGATCCAAAAGTTCCGGGACGGATGCTGTGGAAAGCTTTGCATTCTTTTTCATGGATAGGAGCGTCAAAAGCTTTTTGACCATGGTTTCCAGCCAATGAAGCTGGGTATCCATACTTTCCAGAAGTGCAGCCTGCTTTTCTTCTGGGAGATAGACGCTTTGCAGCGTGTTGACATTCAGAAGCAAGGATGTCAGCGGCGTTTTCAGCTCATGGGTAACAGCACCGATAAAGAGCTTCTGCCGTTGGTTCTGCTCCCGCAAGGTATCCACATGGGTTTCCACCGCCAGAGCCATTCGGTTGAAATTCTTTGCCAGTACGCCAACTTCGTCCTGAGAGACAACAGGAACTCGCTGACTGTAGTTACCGGCTGCGATACAGTCAGCAGCTTCTGAAAGTTCGGATAGTGGCCGGAGCGTCCGTGAGATCAGCCAATGAACTGCGGCAAGTCCCATGAGACCAATGGATAGCGCCAAAAGGGCGAATCGTCCACTGAGCTGCAGAAGCTGGGAATAGATGCCTGACGCGTCCACAACCAGATACACTTTGCACTCGGTCCCCAGAATTTCTGTGGCTCTGCCCAGAATCAGAAGGTGTTTGCCATTGGCGAAAGCTCTGGTTGATTGCGGAATGTCGCCGTAATGCAAATCCAGATAGTCCTCTGGATCAATTTGTGTGGATGCAGTCAGGTGTTCCCCATTCACAACGAGAACACTGCCGGGAACGCCGCAGGATCGAAAGCAATAGGTGAAAAGTGCTTTTTGCGAAAGCGTGTCAAGGTTTTCGGAGGGACTGCTATAGATATTTCTTGAAAAGGAGGAGACCAAATCTTCCATTGTTTCCTGGGAGTTTTGCAAAAGGGTGCTATAAGATTGCTCCCGCACTTGCCAGAGCATTGCCGCTGTCAGACTAACTGCAACCCCAAGAAGAAGCACTGCACAGAGCGCGGTCAATTTCGTTTTTAGTTTCATCGTTCCTCCAACCGGTAGCCGGCTTTCGAGATAGTTCGGATTTCGTCGGACAAATTCAGCTTTTTTCGGAGATTGGCAATGCGAACATCCACGGTGCGAATATCTCCAAAGTAGTCCTGACCCCAGATTTCATTTAGGATGCGTTCCCGGGAAACGGTACGATTCTTATTCTTCATCAGCACCGCCAGCACATCAAATTCCAGGGGTGGCAAATTGATTTCCTCTCCGTTCCTCTGTAGGCGGCGATTACTGTTATCCAGCGTCAGATCCCGAAAATGGTAGACTTCATTTAATTTACCGCTACGCTTCAGTACCTTTTCCATGCGAACCATCAAGGCGAGCATATCGAAAGGCTTTGCTATGTAGTCCTCCGCACCACCTCGCAGCCCCTGCACTTCGTGCTGGGCATCTCCCATGGCAGTCAAACAGATCACAGGGATACCGTATTCCTGCAGCTTCGGCAGCAGCGCAAAGCCATCTATTCCGGGCAGCATCATGTCCAGCAAGGCTAGATCATAGTCATGGTTTGCTTCCAGAGCATTCCATGCAGTAAGGCCGTTGTCAAAGGTCGTGACATTATAGTCCGCACATTCCAAATTCAGCTGTAATACTTGGGAAATGGCGGTGTCGTCCTCTATTATCAGAATTCTATTACCCATGGATTAGCCTCCACTCTGTTTTTTACCATTATAGCATAGCTGCATATTCGGGTGTTTACCAAAATATTACCGTTTTTATGATATGTTGCCATGGGCGTTGCATCCATTGCATAATGAACTTTTGATTATTCCAGTAGGAAGCATTTTGCGTATGCCACACTTATATTCCCATGACTACTTTTGCTTCTCATCCTCGGATTCTACTGTCATCCTCAGACGAACCACATTTACAGTCGATTTCTGAATGCACTTTGGGCAGTAAAATGGGAATTTCAGAATCACAGTATCTTCATATACTTTGATATCTGATAGTTCCTTACAGACAGGGCATGGAATCCAATATCCTTTCTGCTCCTTGTTTTTCATGGCATTAACCTCCCCGAATTAGGATATGTGATAGGATACCCTGTACTGATCCTTTCGTCAAATGTGCGAATTTCGCCACAGGCTGTTTTCCATCCCATTATACACCAAAAGTCTCATTTCGTACAGTTACATGAACTATTTTTGAAAAAGAAGTCCATATAATATCAGTACAGTTACATGGACATGGTGGTGATAATGTGCAGTTGAATCAAGCTGTCAGCATGCGGCTTCAGGAGTTGCTTACCGAAAAGAACATGACGCAGTATCAGCTTTCTACCAAAAGTGGCTTGCCTCGGTCAACTGTGTCCAATATCATCAACTGCACCTATCCATCTATGAAACTCCGGATCGTCCACGAAGTGTGCCAGGGACTTGAAATTGGCATCAATGAATTTTTCAGCTCTCCCCTTTTCGATGAAACAAATCTGGAACCATAATAAAAGACCGACATTGAAAAAATGTCAGTCTTTTTTGTGGTGGGGCATCTGAGGAGTCGAACCTCACGTGGCTCCCTTTATATTTAGCGCACCTCAGCCAACTGTCTCATTTAAGCTATCTGACTACAACCCCCAGCACAAACGGTAGTGGCCGACCCACACAGAACGCCGATTGCACAAGTACAAATCATAACCATCAAACTCATTCCTTTCATTTCCACTTTCGCTTCTAATCCATGGGTGAATTCTTTGGTGATTGTAAAAGATAAGGCAGAGAACAAATAAGCCAAGGCACAGATAAAGGACAAATTCAAACTTGGTAGGTATCTCAAGAACCTACTTGATGATTGTCTAACTGTTTGTGGGCGAAATAGCTTCGTAGAGATGATATTGTCTGCTCCCGTCTATCTATTCCCAAGACTAAGCAGACATTGTATTCCAAGAGGAGACGAAGGATTTCAATAGCATCAAGCAAATCATCACCCTTCAATGCTTTTGCCTCTTTACTTTTTCCGTAGTGTGTATAGTAATGACGGGTATCAGCGATTCTCTGAGCGTACTCGCTATCTTCTCCGTAAAACTCATAAAATAGGCCATCATATCTACCGATAAGCAAATCATTGAGACGTGACACCAGAATTATGAAATTGCAGTTTTCATCCATTTGTGTATCACTCAGTAGCAGTTTTTTTAACGATTCAAAATGCACACTTTTTTCAAATCGATCATATACCGATTGAACATAGAGTTTCTTTTTGTCTTTATAAAAGAACCGGGAATGAAAAGTTTCAATGGCCTGAACGATGTTTAGAAATACCATCTCTATTGGCATATCTTCATATTTGAACAGCGACAGATATAGATTGAAAATCGGTTTAAGCTTTGTGAGCTTATCTGACAAATCGTCGTTAATCGGGAGCTGATTCAAGTAAAAGTTGTACCAGAATTGGCTACTGTTTAATAAATAGTGGTATGGCTCATTTGTAATAAGTACAAATTCCCTGTGACTTTCTATTGGGCCGATCATGCGAGGTATATCATAATCAAATAGAGATTGGCTTTCTACATTTATGTTATCCTTAATTGCAAATGATATTAATGCCGTAATATCATTTCGAATCTGTATAAAAAAGTCCATGGGTTGTTTTTCGGTGCTTTCAATTTCGATTACTAGCCGTTCTACAACTTTACATTCTTCTTTACGTGGAGTTGTCCAAAAGTCATTCTTAAGATCTGTCCTAAACCTAATCTTTACTCCATACCAATTGTATGTCGGAACATCCCCCAACCCACAGATTGTAATTTTGTCAAACTCATCTTTAACCTGGGAAAGCCCACTCCAAGCAAGAGCATTTTCCACCGTGCAAACCATCTTATTGAATTTCGGATAACAGTCTTCCACTTTTCCGAAAAGCATTTTGTCCGCCAAAAAATGCAGGTGCTGTAATGAAAAATTCTCAGTATGGTTCTTAACACAACGAGTATTAAATAATTTAACAACAGCACCGGTATTAAGTTCTCCTGAAATATATGGTTTCTTACCGAAAGACTTGCCAATGGATTCAATTTTCCGTTTGAGACTCAACATGATTATGCCACTTTTTTTATTATAAAGAATCTCTCCGGGAATTGTTTCATCATCAATTTGAAACTGACCTAGATAATGCCTATCTTGATCGATATTGTTCCACATACAAGCACCTCCATATATCAGCTTGATATATAAACAATTATATCGAAAAGTTGATAAAATGGCAACGAAAAAATACATAGACAAAGTGTGTCCCAAGTTGGGTAATGCCACTAACTTAATGGCATTACCCAAGTGGGCAGCATCTTTTTTTAGAGGATTTCGTAGTAGTCTACTGGATAGCTTCGCTGACGGCAGCTATCGGAGGTGTTGCCCTCTATGGTGTAAACTCTGCCGTTTTCCATCTTTTCCACGATACCAACATGATCGGCATTTCCATCCTGTCCATCTTCATCATCCCAGTCGAAGAAGATAATCATACCGAGACCCGGTACAAAACTGTTGCCGTTCCATTCCTCTTGGTCTTTCAACCAATCCACACCGCTGATACAGCCGGAGAATTTAGGGATGATACCGGAATTGATATTGCCGCATTTATTGGCACACCAACTGACAAAGCAGGCGCACCATTCTACCTGTTCCGTAAACCCGTACCAACTCCAATAAGGTTCATCGCCAACATTGCCGATCTGGGATTTCGCCACTTCCACGATCAGCTCCGAGGTGTCCGTGTCAAAAAATATATGTCCCAAGGAATAGTAACGCAAAACATGGGTGACATACGGGAATAGTGTGGCATACCTGAAAATCATTACAAGTTTCCGTTTGTTGTTTTGACACTTACAGATAAAGGATAAAGGACTGTTGCATTTTTATTACAACAGTCCTTTATCGTGTCAATATATATGTCAATTATTCGTTTAACCTAGATAATTTTTCGGATATTAATGCCTGATTCCTTATTATATCATCAAAAATGCCTGCATGATCTTTATTAAAATATAATAATGCAGATGTATAACATCTATTGGCCTTTTCATAATCTTTTTTTGCATTTTCATAATCGCCAATATCATCGCAGTATAGTGCACGCGTTAGGTAATGAGTTCCAAGTTTGTATTTCAATAGTGAAAAACCAAACGGATCATTCTCAAGTGTAATATCTGTAAGTTTTCTCTCTGCATTCTCGATATACTTATCCAAAACAATTCCGTTTCCTGTTTCAAAAGTATATTGGGTTAAAATCTCTCCTGAAGGATCTAACTCTAACAGTTTCTCAATAAACACGTTGTATTTTATTAGACTATCATTGGAACCGTTAGAAACATAATTTAGATAGAAATATGTCTCTGCAGATTTATATACTTTAACAAGGTCTTCGTAGTTTTTGATATCAATTGATGCATCTTCAAGTTTTCTAAATAAGTCGACACAAATATCAATTGAATCATAAATATAGTAAGAACCACCATCTGCTCCACCACTCAGAAGTAGCGGTAACATACCTCCAAAATTGAATAACAAGTTTCCGGTTTCGATATATGACGTACCTGCAAGGACTTTCATATGCTGGATCAGATCGTCTGATATCAAACCTGCACTTTTGTTTTGATCTTCAATAATATGCACACATGATATAAATTGAGTTGTTGTCCAAAGTAGATTATCTAATGCTGTTATGAAATGACTTTTGTCAAGAGGGGAAAAACCAGTCAAAAGGCAAAAATATTCCAAGGACATCTGGAAAGAGCCAAGACAACAGAAAACCGGCATTGGCCACTCTGTTATACGCGGATTGGGTACCGCAGGTCAATGGTCCGCCTGGAGCTCTACTGTCTAATTTCGTGGATCACAGATGTGCCGTCATAGTATTATCGTAGATAGCTGAACCTGCTGGGAGCCTTGGCTCCTTGCAGATATCCTCGGAAAGGGTTTGGCTTTGCTTTCCTTGACTAATCTGCATCAGCTGGGGAAATTCGGGTCAAGGACGAAGCCGCGGTATGCGGTGCGCAGCATCCTTGACGCGGATTTTCGCAGCTGATATCCTCCGGTCAAGGAAACAAAGATCAGTGGAGTGCGGTTGCGGAAATATTGCCGGTCATCATACCCCAGACAAAACAGGCCAGTTCTCTTGCAACAGCGGTTTTGGCAATATTGGCTCTGGAATGAAGCGCAATACGCTGGTATTTACGTTTCAACCGGTCAACAGCCCGGTCTGCATAAGCAATCACTTCCGGGGAATTACCGGCCTGCCTTTCTTTCTGTGCTTTGGATTTTTTACCCACAGCACCGCGGCTGTAACAGTGCGCCGATTCAATGAGCAGTCTGCGCAGATGGCTGTTTCCGGCCTTGGTGATTCCGGTACGGTGCTGCTTATCGCTGCTGGAGTGTTCACCAGGTACAAGACCCAGATAAGCGGCAAACTGAGGTGCAGACCGGAAGCGGCTGAAATCGCCAACCTCTGCCAGAAGAGACAGAGCCGTATGGGTAGCGATCCCGCTGAAACAGCATAGCTTCCCCACATTTTCCGCATAACGCTCAGAATGGGACAGTTCCTCGATCCGCGCGTCATAAACCGCGACCTTCTCGCTCAAGTCGTAGAATACGGTAAGATATTCCCGCAGAACCTCCTGATGGATGCTGTTTTCGAATTGCAAGCTTTCCACCCAGTTCAGGTGCTTCTGTGTCCAATGGCTGCTTCCGTCAAACTGGAAGCCATGGCGGGTATAGTAGGCAATGATCTGCTGCTTGGTTTCTTTGAGATGCGCTTTCACATCGTCACGCATACGGATGTACTCCTTGACGGCATCATCTTCTTCGTCAGGAACGTAGACGGGCTTGTACTGATGGTAAGCCAGGCATCTGGCGATCTTCTCCGCATCCCGCTTATCGGTTTTGATCTTCTTGCCGGGAGTTTCGGCCATAGTGGAGGGTGCAAGGATAACACACTCCACACCGTGGTCGGTCAACTGGTGATACAGGGAGTATCCCAGACAGCCAGCCTCGTAACCGCATACAAAACGAGTATCCTCACCTCGCTGTTTCCGGATCCGGTTAATGTACTTGAGTATCTGCGTATATTCCGGTTTGACTTGAACGGTGGCGTACACTTTGTCGTCCTCAAAGGAATAACAGCAAAGTGTGAAATTTGTGGTATGGACATCCATCCCAATATAGGTTATACTTGTCATGGTGACTCCTCCTTGTATGTGGTAATTCCAGTTACTTTTGCGTTGCACCTTAAGTATGACAGGTAAACCCACGTTTTACAAGTGAGGAGTCATTTCATATTGTCT
>JALFUW010000053.1 GCA_022786995.1 Clostridiales bacterium | reverse complement strand
GGGATTGTAGGAGATGGGCAGGCGGTTCAAGCAAAAGCCCTTTTCCTCCACGAACCTGCCATCCAGAAACAGGGTGCCGTTGGCGAGAAAAACGCGATCCTGATACTTTTCCAGTTCTCCCCGGTCATAGCACTCCATGCGAATGGCTTCCAGCAGGTTTTTGGCTTTCGTCACCAGCCCGCCGGTCAGGTGCTCTTTGATATCATCGAATACATCCCGCAGGAGCCGGTCCTTATCGGTGACAACGCCCTCTGTGGTGAAAAAGTCCTCTCCCTTGCTGAGCATGGGCTGTTGTTCCAGAAAGCACTGGCAGTATTTGTGCTCGATGATCTTCCCCTTGTCATCCAGCCACTCTGGCGTTTCGCTCATGCGCAATCCCTCTCTTTCTCAGATAGTGTCCCGAGATACTCGGACAGCCGCCGGATATGCGCCTCATTGCAGAGCACCTCCGCTGTCTGCCTTGCCAGAAGCAGGTCATTTCCCAGCAGGCAGTCCAGAAGGTAATTGACCGTGGGCAGCACCTTCATCGCCTCGGCAAAGCGGGGATGAATGGGGTCACCCGGTTTCTCAGGACGATACCGCAGCTGCCAGATACGAAGATGCCGGAGATATTCCCGCAAAACACAAATGCAGAGCCGCTCCAGATCCTGAGTCGACTCTGCATCATGTTTGGGAATATCCGATTGTGCTGGCGGTCTGGGATTGATGCCGAAATCCTCGGCAAGTTTTTCTGCGGCATCCTTGAGGCGGATGCCGAACAGACTTGCGGTGAAGTCAATGACATCCCCGCTGGCTCCGCAGCCGAAGCAGAAGAAGTAATCCTCATTCAGCTTCAAACTGGGGTGCCTGTCCTTGTGGAATGGGCAGCAGGTCATGCCGTTTGGCAGAACCCGCAGCCCGTAGGTTTCGGCAGCTTGCCTCGGTGTGACAGCTGCCTTGATGGTTTCAAATACGCGCATTATCTTGCCTCCATAAAAATATTGGGGAGGAAAATACCCGTTGGGGTTAGCAGGTATCTTACCTCCTCACTATGGTTATGGGGAAATTTTCAAAAAACAGGCTAATCGCAGGACAAGCCCATTTCAAAAAACAGGACAAACCCTCTTCCAATTATAGAACATATGTGCTATAATGAGCGAAAACAATTTAGGAGGGTTGTGTGATGATGAATACGAACGATGCAGTATCTCTGGACTTCTGGAACGGATTGGCTTTCTACTCCGGGAAAAGCTTCCCCTGCGGCACCATTGGCTGTGACGCCCTGAATATCCCAGCCGAAGTAATTGGGAGGCTGAAAGAACTATGCACGGTGCAGTATGCGCTGATAAACGCTCTTACCTTCGGTCCCGGGAATCCTGCATTGCTTTCGGCGGCGCGGGAAAGCGCCCAGCAGATTGCGAAGCTTCTGAAAGATGTGAAACCCTTTTCCTATATGGATGTGCCCGATGTGGAAGGTCGGATTGAGCGGATTTTCTCGGAAACATATCTGAACAACGCAATCGAATACAGCACTGTCTTTGGCGGCAGCACTCTGGAAATTCTGTCGGACCCGAAATACGAACAGGGCAAAACCCTGCTTCGGACGCTGCCGGTGCTGGCGCAGTTGGGATACTCTTTGGAGCAATATCAGCAAACCATGCTTGCCTTTGCGGAGAAGCTGAACGATCCCGGATTCAAGCGAACGCCCCAGAACATTGCCACTCTCTTTGGGGAGTACTTCCCAAAGATCGAAAAATTCGAGAACAATACCGCCTGGATGGCCATGACCAACGCTACCACCCAATATGCGACACTGCTGCGGCCTGACAGCAATACGCCGGTAATCGCAAAGCACATGATCTATGTTTCTTTCGTGGGTATGTTCCGCTCTGATCTGTATGAAGGACTGTGTGTAGGACACGCTCCCAAGAAGTGCCGAACCTGCGGGCGCTGGTTTCTGACCGTCAATGCCAGAACAACAAAATACTGCGGCGGTTATGCCCCCGGAGATAAGCGTCACAGAAGCTGCAGGCAGGTTGGGAATCTGAAAGGCAGAAAGGAACGGGAGAGCGCTAAGGATCATCCCTATATCGCGCTTTATAAAAAACGCATGAACTCCATTAATCGTCGGATAAAAAGAAATCGTATCGATCCAGAGCTTGCAAAGCTGATGAAGAAGCTAGCAAAAGATAAAATGCAGCGAGCAAAAAACAGCGTCGATTATGCCAATGGGAAATACATTCAGGAGATGGAGCTGGATGCCTTGGAAGCGGAAGCAAGGATGCCCCTGCGATTTTGAAATAGAGGAGGGAGGTGCCTCATGCCTAAGTTAGCAGAAAGGTACACCACCAAATATGGTTTCCAGTGTCTAGAAAAGAACGTGACCCGGTTTGAGGCGGAGCACGCCTTTCAGATATCGCCGGAGCCGCTGGGTGTGGAGGATATCAATCAATATATCGTCATGGCAAACCGGGAGCACAATCTTCTGTATGTCTGCTTTTATCTCCACCACATTGAGAAAATACTGAATGGTCGCATTTACCGCTTCTTCCACCGAGAGGGGCTTTACGCTTATGACCCGGTTCGTCTGCTGGATTACAAGCTGAACTGCGTATCTGCGATTGTGGATTGCTGTCCGGGATACGATCCCGACAAGGGTGCAGACTTTCTGACCTACGCTTACTATGATATCGGCAACGCCATTCTCAACTGCCGCCGCTATGAGGAATCCGGCTCCTTCAAAAATCTGAACGAGTACAAAACCGTCCGGGGCATTGCGTGGCTTTACAACAAGGCAAGGGACTCCCGGAAGAAAACCATTGTGGCATTCATGGAGAAAACCGGCTGCACCAAAAAGACGGCGGAGGATTATCTCACCGCAGCCCGCAAAAATCGGGGCAATGTTTCTATCTATGATACCATTCTCCATGAGAGCGACAAGGAATTCAGCGAGGATTTTGATGAGGATATCACTGAGGACACTGGTGAGGATTTAAGCCGGGATGCCGGTGGCGTGTACAGCGCCATGCTCTGGGACAGCTCCTGGGGTGGTGCTGTCCAGCGTGCACACAGCAAACTGGATTACCGTTCCCAGATTTTGATAGAGCGGCATATGGCAGTCTGCATGGACTGCCGCTGTGTGCGGCCAATGCGTCGCCGTCCCACATGGGAGGATCTGGCAGCGATGTTTGAAGGCTCCACAGCCAGCGGTGCAGAGCGGGCTTACAAGAAAGCGGTACAGAAGCTGACGCAGCTGCTGATTGAAGATGGTCTCTTTCACACAATCGTTTTGAAACGCAAGCGTCAGAAAAAGCGAAAAGAAAAAATCGCCGCCGCGACCTACCTGTATCAGGCAGACAGCGACGGCGAATGGGGCGAGATTCAGTTTGACTTTGAAAACAAAACAGCAGAAATCATCCGGCTGGCAGACTGGGACAAAATGATCTCTCAGCCTTTTGCCAAGTACGCAATCTCCTATCTTCTGAACTGTCAGAATAAGAAGCTGCCGAAGGAAACGGTGATTTCATTCGAGGAGTAGCGTGAGAGAGTAGTGTCGCTGCGGCGGGACGGGGGTTGATATACCTTTTGCTCCCCCGGTGACGCAGCTCCATTTCGCCGCACCACCTACACACGAACAGGCGGATTCTGCTAGGGCAAACTCCTGGGTTTCTCGTCCGGTAGGACGCAGAATCCGCCTGTTCTGTGGTTGGTTGAAAGTGCTTGTTCCTGCCCCGAACAACCCCTTTCAGCCACCCACGGTCGCCAAAGGTATAACACACTAGACCTTGCGAGCAAGATCGTGTGCCACGAAACCGCCGGTTTCATTGGATTCTTCCTGCCACGGAGGGCACTTCCCTCCATTGGATTCCACCCGCCAAGGCAGCGCCGCCGCCTTTGGAAACCACTGCCATGGGGACGCTGTCCCCTTTGGATTCCCCATCCAACAGGGCGCTCCCGCCCCTATTGGAAACCCAGAGCCAAAGGAATCGCCATCCCTTTGGAATCCCAGCCCGTTTTGAAATGAGTACCCACAAATAGAAAAAAGTTTGTGGGCATTCCTTTCAAAACGCAAAAATCCCCAGAGCTTCATCCAATAAGGAGATGAAGTCCTGGGGATTTAAAATGTTGCACGCATGGAGAATCTGAAATAATATGCGAGTCACTCAGCCACCATCGTACAGCATTTTTATTGTTCGGAAAATCAGAATACTGTAGATTGAGAAGTCTTATTGATTTGGCTCTGCATTTGCCCTATACCACATAATCCTCGTAAGTTAGGTGTTTACCTTTTTCGTGGTTTGTGATATGATTGGGGTAGTCCATAGCGATTGCCTCTTTCTGTGTTGATCTTTTGTAGCAGATTGATTCTAACACAGAGGTCCTCGCTATGGACCTTTTTATTTGATTAAATGTGCAACTTCATTTTACAACGCGCGTATAATATAAAAAAGGGATGGTGAGCTGCATGACAATCAGGAAGCGGTTGTTCTGGTCTAATATCTTTATGATTCTGGTTAAGAATAGCAAAAAATCCGCTCCGGTCAATCCGTCAAAGGAAAACCGGAGCGGAATTTCTCCGCATGGCTGTTTATTCAGCGGCTCCATAGCTTGCGAGAAGAAGCCTGCGCATTGCCGCAATATCCTCCCGGGATGCAGGCTCTCCGCCAAAGCAGCTTCGATACAATTTTTCCACAGCGGGTCGAAGCAGGCAGGCCGCTTCAGGGCAGCGCCTGTTTAATTCCGTCTCGCAAAAGGACAGGAACTCCTCCGACTGACTGTTTGCGCTCCGGGGAAGCCCCAGTCTGCGCATACGGGAATACAATGCCTGAAATACAAAAATCAGGAGCTGCTGCCGGGAGTACCGGTGAAAGGGGTCGTACCCAAAGATCCTGCAGAAATACCTCACGGCAAATGCAAGCCCGGCCACGGTCAGGATTACCGATACGCATCTCAGCAAAACCAGAATGATCTGCGAATCCTCCCGTATATGGCGTCCGCCGGAGTCGGGAAGGGGGCTGTCCTCACCGCCGGCCTGCGTCTCCTGAGCGCCCGCATCCGTCTGGCTGCCCTCGTCTGCAAATACCTCGATTTGCTCACCGCCGGGGCCAACCTCCTCATAGGTTCCGATCACGCCCGGGGTCATATCTCTGGGCATCCACCCAATCCCCGGGACATAGATCTCCGCCCACGCTTGCGCCTGATCTCCCTGCACGGTCGCGGTGTAGGTTCCGTTGGACTGCACCGAGAACAACGACGCAGGAACCTCATAGCCCACCACATATCTGGCCGGGATGCCAAACATACGGTACAAAATCACTGCGGTTGACGCAAAGTGGACGCTGTTTCCCGTTTTGGATTCCAGCAGGAAATACGCCAGCGCGTCCTTTCCGTCAGGCACAGGTTCCGGGTTTTGCTGATATCGATAGTTTTCCACCAGATATTGCCGGATCCAGGCCGTAATTTCCTCCGCGTTTTGATCGGCGCTCCAACGGTTCTGGGCGATCGCCCGATTGACTTCCTCCTGCAGGCTGTCCAGTCCGGGGCACCCGGATTGATGATTCGCGTCGCTGAACGCCCGGTAGGATTCCTCCACCCGATCCAGCACACTGCCGGTGCCTTCCATTGCATTCCATGCCGACAGCACGGCCTCCATATCCTCCCGGAAAAAGAAGTAGAACCTGTCCTCCTGCTCGGACTGCCCCGCAACCGCTCCATCCCCGGAATTGACCTGATAGTAATCATTCAGATAGGTACCATAGGGAAGGTATGTATAATCGTCATTCGCGTTTATTCTCTCCACCAGCAGTTGGGCAGGCTCAACGGAGAAAGCAGACATTGCCGATGCCACATCCGGATTCTCAGACTGTCCCTGCGCCAATGCGAAGGCCGTCCGAAGGAAGGGAAGATTCTGGATATAAAGTCTCGGCGACCCCTCCGTATTCCAGTTGATCGCCGCGCCGTCAAAGGTAGTGCCGTAATTGTTCTCCCAGCTGCCGTTTTCGTAGATCGTACCGATATAGCCTTTCAGGAAGATGGCTTCCCGGGGTTTTGTATTCAGCGTCAGCTTCAGATCCTCCACGCCTTCCAGAAGGTATCCCTCATTGTTGTCCACCGCGCCGTCCTGCACGCCTCCGCCAACGGTTTCCAAGCGCAGATTCCACTGACCGGCGCTGTACTCCGGCAAAAGCTTCATCACCTTCGTCAAAAAGCTGCTTTGTACGCTCAAAGAGATCTGCCGGGCGGGTTTCAGGGAAACGGACAGCAGCGGGCGAACCAGAAAAAATCCCGGAACGGACAGGATCAGAAAGGCAAGCAGCACAATGAGGGTGCTTTTTTTCTGAATGGACTGAAAACGCAGCTGGTTTTGCCTTTGCAAATGGAGATTCCCGCCGCCCCACATTCGGTACTGCCGTTTTGGTCTGGCAAACGCCATGCACAATACAGCCCCAAGCAGAACGAGAAACAGTGCCACTGTGTTTTTCGCCGCCCCGCACAATACAGGCAAGACCAGCAGGGGGAAAAGCAGTAGACAGGACATCAAAAGAGAATTCTTCTGAAATAAGGACGCGCCAAACCAGAGCATCGCCGGGACAGCTGCCAGAATGAGAAAAATCTCTGCCGCGCTGCCGCCTGCAGCAGATGCCGGGACATCCTGCTCCGCATGATATGTCCAGCTCAGGGTGTCCGCCGCCAGATCGCCGAACTGCTGCATCCCTCCGAAAAAGGTATCCTGACAGAGGAACAACAGCAGCAGGTACACAAGGAGAACCGCCGTGCCGATCGCCAGCCGGTGCTGCCGGCACCATGGATTGCGAAACAAGGCGGTCACCCCCACGCACAGAAGGAAAACGGCAGGGTAAAACCACAGCGAGGTTGGAACTGAAAAGCCGGATGCATACAGCATCAGCAGCCCGGTCATAAGACATGACAGCAGCAAAGCATCTGCCGCAAACCAGAGCAGGCGATGGGGCTTCGGCACGCTTTCAGGCTGAAAAAAGCGGTCGGAAACAGATAGGCCTGATGGTTCATCTCGGCGTTTTTGAACGGACAAGATTGCCCTGTAGGTCAATTTCGATGCAGATCCCTTTCGTTTCATCTAAATATATCTCCTCCGGCAGCGGGGAATTCTCTCCCGGACGGACGGAATCCGTCCGCAAAAGTTCGCACAGCATTTCCTGCTGACTCATCTCGTCGGATACACAGCTGCGCACGATCGTACCCTCGAGGCTGTCCACCCAAAACACCATGTGCCGTTTTCCCATCTTCAGCAGCAGCGCCGATGTGTCCGCGACGGTTTGGACGAAATGATCCCAAGCCTGCGGATCATGCCGGACTTCGGGCAAATCGGGAGATTGCCGCAGATTCAGATACAGCCACGTCAGGCTCTCGGCAGGGTCTGCCATTTCCTTCACCATCAGATCATTCCACCGTGCTGAGAGCTTCCAGTGAATCATCTTCAGGGGGTCGCCTTCCCGATAGCTGCGGATCTCAGAGACATCAAGGGCGTCATTCCCCTGCTTCCCGCCGTCCTCGTCCGGGAAAATGCCCTGCACGTCCGGAAGCTCCCGGTCTAAGTCCATTGCCTTCGGCAGAATAAACAGCAGCGATTCCTCTTCGCCGTCCATTGGGCAGCGGCGCTGAAAGGCGCCAAGAAAGTCCGTAATCATCAACTGATCCGGCCGGATTTCCAGACAGCCGCAGTGGCTGCCGTCCATTTGAAAGCACAGGAAGCCCTGTTCCCTGCCGTCCAGCATGAGCTTTCCCTTGAGAAGCAGCGCCTCCTTTTCCGGGAATGCGCGCACCGCAAGCCGCACCATCAGCTGGGGAATGGGAAGGCGGCTGGCGTTTGTCAGTTCCACCCGGATTTGAAAGGATTCTCCCCGAAGCACCCGCGTCTCAGGGAGCACAATCCGCGCTTTCACCCTTTTGGACAGCCAGAGCGTCTGGCAGAACGCTGCCAGATATACCATCAGCTCAAATCCAAGAAGGAAATACAGGAAATCGTTTTTCAGCGACACTGCCAGAACGAATGTTACCAAAACAAGCGCAATAGGTTTCCACCATTTAGCCACGGAATTTCATCCTCTCCGGCAGAGGTGCCTCCACACGCCCCATGATCTGCTTCAGGATATCACCCGCCTTCCAGTGATTCATTTTGGCCTCCGAGGACAGGCGCAGCCGGTGAATGGCGATGTAGGGAAACATATCGGATACATCCTTCGGGATCACATAATTTCTCCCGGAAACATAAGCGTTGGCTCTCGCGATGGACGCCAGTGCCAAGGTTCCCCGGGGGCTGAGTCCCAATTCGATTCCCGGATGATGCCGGGTTTCGGAGCACAGAGCGACAATATACTGATAAATCGGGTCTGAAACCACCACCTGACGCACCTGTGCCTGCATCTGCAGCAGCTCTTCCCGGTTGGTTACCGGGCGGACGGACTGCATCGGGCTTCTGCACGCCTGTTTTTTCAAAATGGCAATCTCATCGTCATGGCTGGGATACCCCATAACAACGCAGACCTGAAATCGAT
Organism: Clostridiales bacterium; assembly: GCA_022786995.1. GTDB lineage: Bacteria > Bacillota > Clostridia > Oscillospirales > Oscillospiraceae > Faecousia. The sequence continues at coordinate 23,165 of JALFUW010000053.1, read as the reverse complement.
CCAGCTGGGATTCCGGGAGCATCTGGGTGCCTGTATAGCCGATGGGGTTTTCCGTGGCGATTACCACAAAGGGAGACGGCACGGGGCGGGTAACGCCGTCCACCGTAACCGCGTTTTCTTCCATAACCTCCAGCAGAGCGGACTGGGTCTTGGGGGAAGTTCGGTTAATCTCATCCGCCAGAAACAGGTTGCACATAACCGCGCCGGGCTGGTAGATAAACTTCTCCCGCTCACTCTGATACATCGTGAAACCGGTAATATCCGAAGGCAGAATATCCGGCGTAAACTGAATACGCTTCTGCTCCAGCCCCATTGCCGCGGCAAAGGCCAGGGCAAGGGTTGTCTTTCCCACGCCGGGGATATCCTCGATCAACACATGGCCGCCGGAGAGGATAGCACACAGGATGGTGCGGATGCATTCCGGTTTGCCAATAATCGCTTTGGAAACCTCCCGGATGATCTGCTCGGCCTTTTCATTCTGATTCATGGATGTCGTTTCCTCCTGTCGTTGCCCGGTCTTTTCCGTGATATTTCCGGAAATCCCGGAGGGTCAAAACCGTCAGCCAGATTCCGGTCAGCCCGGTCAGCGCAGCGGCTATCCAGGCGGCGGTTTTCATGTTATCCTCTGCCAGAATGGCGAAATTGGACAAAACCGAACCGTATTCCCTGCTGTCGGGCTGTATGGAAGCCGGATCGACGAAAACCGCTTCACTGCTTCCGTCGGAATTGACCACGGTGACCTCTCTGGGCGCAGGGTCATAGCTTTGGAGATTCTCCTGAAGAATCTCCTCCTCAGAGGGCTTGTCCTCCGGGGAAAGCTCGGCAAATACGATATAGCGCTGGTAGTTCTGCCCGTAGGGATGGCAGGTCATCAGGGAGATCAGGGTTCTTCCCTGCTGAATTTTGCACCAGGTGTTATCCTCCGGCGTGACGATCCGAATCTCGCACACCCGGTAGACCAGCGTCTGCCAGGGCGTCGTGACATAGATCGGGTCATCGATCTGCAGCTTCTGGATTTCCCGGAACATGGGGGCGCCCCGCCAGCCCCGGTGCCCGGCAATTGCGGTATTCTCGCTGTCCCCGCCCAGCGGCAGGGAGGTCATGCCGAAAATCGCCGCGCCCTTTGCCATATTTTCCGCGTTGGCCCCCAGATACAGCCCCAGTTCAATCTCCATCCGGGGGATTTCCAGTGTGCCGATCAGGTTCTCCGAATAGCCAAAATTCAGCGCGTTAAGGGCAAATTTCTCCACATCCTCCTGAGAGCGCATATCCTCCTGCCTGTTTTTCAGAAGAGAGGCGTTATATTCTTTCGCGGTCTCGTAAAACAGGTCATAGGGTGCGGCGGTTTCCTGGGCCGGGTCTGCGTCCGCCACCGCTGTTTTCTGCTGGTCTTCCGTCTGATAGAAGTCCTCTACCACCCGCTGCTGGATTCTCTGCTCCCGGGCGCCCAGCAGAAAGGGGCCGCACAGCAGGATCAAACCCACCAGCATCAGCAGAAAGCCCAGCCACTGCCGTACTCTGCGATTCACTCAGTCATCCTCCCTGCGCTGTCTGCGCCGTTTCAGCACCATCAGCATCAGCAGCGCCTCAAAGCCGATGGCAATCATTGCCGCCAGCGTCAGCCAGGGCCAGATCACCACCAGGCGGCGCACCGCCGTGCCGGTGTGCACGCTCTGATACAGCGTACCGGAGGTCGTCTCTTCCTCCCCGGTATAGTCTGTCCGGGTGCCCCGAACCAGCAGCCGGTGGGAATTGATGCCGATGGGGGTGCAGGTAACCAGGGTACACAGATCCTCCCCTTCCACAATTTCCAGCGCCTCCACCTGATCCGGTTCCACGGTGAGTATCTGATCCACCCGGTAGGCCAGCACCTCGTCCAGCACGTGCAGGTAGAATTTGTCCCCGATTTCCAGCTTGTCCAGATTGGTAAACAGCTCCGCCTCCGCCATGCCCCGGTGACCGGACAGGGCGCTGTGGGTACTTTCGCCGCCCAACGGATAACTGGTCTGGGGCAGGTGTCCCACGCCGTGGGTCAGGACATCCGCGCCGGTGCCCTCGTAAATGGGCAGATACAGGTCGATTTTGGGGATGGTGATGTAGCCCAGAGCATCGCCCAGCTGGATGAGGTCGATATAGCTGTCGGCTATTTCGCCCTGGCCCTGGGCGTTTCGGTCTATGACACTCTCGAGCTGGTCATTATAGCTCTTTGCCGCCTCCTTCAGGGCGTCGATGTCCTCCTTCTGCAAAGTCTGGACGGACTGCTGATACGCCTGCACCGCAACGGTGGCGTGACGGGTTTCCAGCGCGTTGCTGATAAAGGGGTAAGCAAAAATCAGCGCACCGGTGACGATCATCAGAATTGCGAAGAATATGACGGTTTTTCTGGACTGCTGCATAAAAAGCTCCTTTTTTAGGAAAACTCTATGGAAAAATCCCCTTGGGGATCGGGTATTCGAAGGGAATGGGAAACGGACACGGCACCGGTGGGCGCCGCGTCCGTTTCGGCTTTACTTCACCACTGTGAAGCTATCACAAATTTCATGGTTTTTCAAGGAAAATTCTCAGCGGATTTTCTTTTTCCTGCCGCCGAAGAGCAGCATGGCGCCGCCGCCAATCAGGACAATGCCCACAGTGCAGAACAGAAGATATCCCATGGAGCCGGTCTTGGGAAGGGTGAAGCCCTTCTTGTTGATGATGTCGGCTGTGCCGGTGGGGTCTTCCGGGGTGTAGGTCGTAGCGGTATGCTCTCTGACCTTGCGTTCGGTGTCGCCGTAGCCTGTATCGTCCTGCCAGCTTGTACGCTGCGCGACATTCACGGTGAAGGAGAAGGGAGTGCTTAACAGGTTATAGCCTTCAATGGTTTTCGTTTCCTTCAGAGAATAGCTGCCGTTTTCCAGGCCCTGAATGAGGAGCATTCCCTTGGTTGCCGCCGTCTGCGTTGTGCCTGCTGTACCTGTGGCCCCCGAAGCTGTCCCGGAACCGGTTTCCAGAACAGTTGTCTTCACACTGTTCGCATCATCGGGCAGGGCCAGACGGTACACGCCGTCGGACACCTTAACTACAGAAACGATGCCGTTCTGATCATACAGATTGAACTGAACGCCGCCTGCCTGATTGCCTTCGGCTGCACTGTCTTTATACTTCGTAATCCGGAACTGATAGGTATAGACCACGGTTTCGTCGCTGATCGTATAGACCGATTTATCCGTGTCGCCGATATAGTGAGAATAGGTCAGAACCGCAGTGCTTTTATTGCCCTGAGTAACGCTGGGTGTGGTAGTTCCGCCTTCGGCACCGGCAGCCGCGTCCACCGTCTGAGCAATCACCGCATTGGCATTCATGTGGGCCGAATACTCGATTCGGATGAACTTCCCCGCCGCCGTAGTATTATCCTTCAAAGTCAGCATAAAGCCCTGACCGCTCGTATCAGACGCCGCCACGGTCTCCACCTGATAGTGTTGATCCCGTGTCAACAATGTATTACAGGCTTCTGCCGTGTCACCGTATTTCACAGTGAAGCCATCTGCCCCTATACTGTCCGTAATTCCCAGACCCGGTATATTCTGTATTTCATAATTTTCAAGCTCCGCCACGTTGTGGGGCACATAAGCGGTGATGCGGTACCTCAGCGTATCATCCATACGGTACTGATCGTCCTGCACCCATTGACTGCCGGCATTGTTCAAAACCTGCATAGAAAGCTCCGGCTGTGCCTTGCGGAGCACCATGGAAAAGGCATTGTCAAATGTGATCACAGTATCACTTTCGCCCAAATGTTCCTGCTGAAGCGTGACATCCTTATTCAGATTCTCCGCCTTGTTCCAGGTGATGGTATTATCGGCATTGACCGTAAAAAACAGGGGATTCCGGTTGATGATATAGCCGTTCGGCGCTGCTCTCTCCACCAGCTTGTACTGGGTGCCGTCCAGAGAACCCGCCGCCAGATTATGCAGAGTAATGGTTCCATCGGCCCCGGTGACGATATCCGCCACCCCCGCCGTCAGTTCAACCAGCGCCCACGAGCCATCCTCCTGTTTTTTGTAAAGGTTAAAAACAGTTTCAGCCAAAGGCGTTTGTCCATCCCGCTGCACCACGGTCAGGGTCACGGACGCGCTGGCTTTGTTCTTGGGATAGACATAAACATTGTACATCCACGCGGAATTTTCAGCATCCCCGGTATTATCAGACTTTTCCCCGGTCGTATCATCCGCCGTGTTGACCATGGGAATGGAAATCAGGGCGTCCTCCGCCTTGGTGCCGGTAATATGTCCGGGGGCAGTAATTTCTTTCAGGACGTAGAAGCCCACCGGCAGTCCGGTAAACGCGATGATGCCGTTTTCATCCGTCGTTCCCTTGTGGACCCTGAGGACGTTCCCGCCGTTGTACTTCCATTCGTCCCCTTCTTTTACCAGCAGCTGTGGATTCAGCGCCGGGGCTTCTCCCTCGCCGTATTCCGAGCCGTTATAATGCCGGGTCACAGCAGCCGCATCGTAGATCTGAACCAGTACAAACTCCGCGCCTTGTAAGGTGCGATAGCCCTCCGGAATCGTCTGTCCCTGCTTACCGGTAGCAAAGCTGCCCGTGCCTGCATTGGACGCATATTTGGTCACGGTGACTGAGCCTGTCGCATTTGGGTCAATCAATGCAGCGTCCCCGTCCGCCGATGCCCCGGCAGGCAGCAGCGGCAGGCACAGCGCCAGCACAAGCAGCACGGGGATGGCCTTTTTCAGGATTCTTTTCAAAAATGCCATGGGTATCTTCCTTTCTCTGTTTTGCCGGAGGGTCCGGGTCTGCCCCGGTGGGGGCAGACCTCCCTGTTTCGCCGCCGGGGCAGGTCAGTCCTGCTGATCGTCTCCCTTTTTGCGGCGTTTTCCATGGGTTTGGTAGAAATACAGCACCAGACCTTCCAGCACCGCAGTCCACACCAAGACTGCCTTGGGAAGTTCAGGGGTTGTTGTGCCGGTGGCGGGAAGGGCAAGGCCCTTCTGGTTGACCACCGTCAGGGAGATGGTATCTCCGCTCCTGCTCAGTTCGGCTTCCGTTTCCTCCCCGGCGAAGCGGGCCGTATAGGTGTCGCTGTCGCGGGAAATGGTGACCTCAATCGCCGCACTGAGCAGATTGTAGCCGGGGGCCGTCTTGACCTCCGTCACCCGGTAGGTACCATCCGGCAGATTCTCGAATACAGCCTCGCCGTTTCCGTCTGTCACCACCGTCACAGGTTCCTTGGTCGTATCGCCCTGATATTTCAACCGGAATTGTACGTCTTTGAGAAGCGGGCTATCCGAAACGTCCAGTCCCGCGCCGCGCTTAGTAATTTTCAGGGCAGAATAGGCCGCATTGAAGACCTCTATCTGCGCTTCGCCATTACTTGGATTGGAATGGTGGTAATGAAGATCGCTGTCTGTAAGCGGCGTTTCGGTTGCGTCCGTGGTCTTACCGACCTTTGCGTCCGTGATCTCGCCGGATTGCGTGATGGTAAAGGTCAGAACCGCATCGGTACCATTGTAGTTATCCGGTGCCCTTACTTCTTCCAGTTGATACCTGCCGGGGGTGAAGGCCGTTCCTTTCAGGGTTACAGCACCTGTACCGTCTGTTGTCCAGCTTCCCTGTTCATTGGTAACACTCTCCAAAACAAACGGTACAAATTTTTCTTTATTTTCATCCCATTTCGACAATTTCAGCGTTGCGCCCTCGAGAGGGGACTTCGTAACCTGATCTTTCTTGGTGATGGTCAGGCTGAGGTGGGTATTGAATACAGTCAGATTCGTGGCATCCGAAGGATTCACCTGGCACATTCCGTCGGGGAATTCTTCCAACGCAATTGTTCCGTCAGGCTTCACATTGAACCGGATGCTTTCCCCTTCCGGGAGCCTGTAACTGGTGTTGTCACCCACGCTGGTTTCTGTCAGAATGTAACTGTGGTTCTGCTGGAGCAGGTGCGCCGGAATCTTTATCTCACCGATTTGTTCGCCCTGGCCGGAAGATTCTCCTGTCTCGCCGCTCTGGCCATCTGATCCGCTGCTCGTTATCAGTGTTCGCTCAGTGGTGTCATCAAGGAACTTACCCTCAGCGGGTCTCAGCGTGAACTGAACGCCCGCCAGCTTTGCGTCATGATCGTCCATGTCCACTTTGGTAATGGTGATCTTGATGGGCACGTTGGGAACTTCATACGCAACCTTCCCAGCATCCCCCGGTTCTGCCTTTTTCTGCCCATAATCGGCATCCGTCAGCGTGAACGAAACCTCTCCGTCACAGATATAGCCCGGCGCCGCCTGGGTCTCCCGCAGGATGTAGTCGCCCTTGCGGTGGATTTCGATGGAAAGATCGCCGTCCTCACCTGTGACGAACTTGCCGCTGGCATTCGGTTCCCCGCCGGGCACATTGGCATCCGTTACCAGATTCTCAACGTCATTTTCCACACGATACAGGGTAAACTCCGTTTTTTCAAGGGGTGTTCGGGCTTCGCCGCTCTCCCCGTCGTACTTATGCAGGGTCACGGTGGACTTGTAGGGCGGGTTGACGAGATCGTCAGCTGTGGGTGTATTGTCCCTTGTCGTCAGATTCTCAACTGTCTTGGTATCCATCTTGTTCGCCGCCAGAATGTCCACATAGACATTCTCCCGATAGCCGCCGACCCGGTAGTCCGTGTAGTTTTTGGCGGTAATCTTCACGGTAAAACTCTTGCCCTCATTATACGCCTGATCCGGGGCGTAGGTTTCCGTGAACTGATAGCCATTCGTATTTTGTCGGAGGATGATGGTTTTCCCGATTACGGAAGAATCCGTCCCGCTCGTAACGCGTTTGCCGCTGGCATTGAAAATCAGGCCGTTGGGATTCGTGACGGTTTGCCACACCAGGTGTCCGGTTTCGTTGGTAGCGGCTGTGCCAAGGACTGTTCCTTCACCATCCAAAGACCTGACTTCAAATACTGCGCCGAGCAGGGCTGTGTAACCGGAGATCGCATCCCCAACTACCTTCTGCAAATCCACCGGGGCGATGACGGCTTCATCTACCATGGTCAGAACGGTGTCATTGAGGTTCGTGGTTTTACTCCACTCGCCTTTCAGTGCAGGTTCGCCATTCCCCGTCCAGACATAGAGCTGGGATACCACATTGCCATTCTTTACGGTGGTGCCGAACAGCTTGAAGTAGATATCATCTGCTTCCAGATAACCCACCGGTGCCTCCTTTTCATGGAGGGTGTAGATGGTGTTCTCCTTCAGGGTGCCAGCGGGAAGCTGATAATCGCCTGCAGGGGAAGTCCAGTCTGCACCCGTCGTTCCAATTCCCTCGTAGATTTCCAGCACAGCGCCGGTGAGGGGTTCGCCATTCAGGCTCTTCTGATTGCTGGTCTTGCTGTCACTCTCAATGTCATTGCGCTTGGCAATGGAGACCACCGTTTTCTCGTTCTTCACAGTGAGGTTCAAGGCGGTATGTTCTCCATCCGTCGGTGAAATCGAGTGAGACACCAGCGCGTCCAGGCCGTTGCCGCATGTAACATTGGTGATCTGATTGGCAGAATCCACCTCAAAGGTCACCATTGTGACAGGGTTTCCGTTCCCATCCGTACGGGTCATATAGCCATACGGCGCAAGGGTTTCCACAAGGGTATAGGTGCCCTTCTTGGAGATATCGGGCTGAGCCGATGTAATCTCCCCATCCGGGGAATTATCCTTGCGCAGACGCAGCACACCATTGCTATCCGTAATGCAGTAATCGGTTTGCACTTCCTGAGCACCAGTCTGCTTATCATTAACGGAGGTATAGGTCAAAGTGAACTGTGCGCCGGAAAGCTTTGTTTCGTTGTTTGTACTGTCCACCTTGGTCAGCGCAAGGGTCTTGGGCTTTTGGGTCACAGGCGTGTTGCTGACAACGCCCATCTTACCCAGCTGACCTTCTTCATTTTTCGGCTGCGTAACAAAACCATTTTCGGTATCAAATGTTACCTTTGCATAATCCTGATAATCGGTGGGGTTCGTGGGTTCCTTAGGCGTAATTTCAAAGTACACCTTATCCGCCAGCCGGTAGATATCCGACGCGCCGCGCTCGATTTCCTCGAAGTAGTATTCGCCCACATCCAGGCCATACTCCAATCCACAGCCTGTAACCTGATTGATATAGCCGTTGGTGTCCTTCAGGTCAATCATGCCATTTTCATTGGTAGTCAGAAACTTGTCCGTTTCCAGCGCGGACGTTACGTCCTGAGGATTCCCGTCTGCATCCTTACCGCTGTATTTATATAGCTTGAAGGAAATGTTGGGAATCATCGCGTTGGTTACGGAATTAATCTTTTCCAGCGCCACGTCCTTTAAGAACCGGGCCACATCCCGCAGGACAACCACATTGCTGCCGGTATTGGATCGGAAGGCATTTTCAAAATTCGTGCCGTTCGCCTCCAGCGGATTGTCCATCGAAACCAGTTCTGGCCGTCCTTCGAACTGCGCATAGGTAATACTGCCGTCAGCCTTCATGGTAAAAGAGAAAGGCTTTGCCTGAATGTGACTGCCGGGGACGCTTTCTTCCGGTTCGCTGATGGTGTAGGTCTTGCCGATATCGAACAGGCCTGTAATCGTCCAGTGGTCGGAATCATAGGTGATGTTCGGCGTTTTCCCCGCATCAAAAGCTGCACCGTCCAACTTTGCAGCTGGGTTCTGGCTATTCTGATACAGCCGAATGGTGTTCTCGCCGGTCAGAAAGGTATTGCCCTCCCCTTCGACCTTGAGTTCCAGCCAGCCGCCGTCCTTCAGGGTAACGGGTCTGCCGTACTGATCCCGCTTGTAGAGGGTCAGCTGGTTGGGGACATTGACCCACTGATAATCCGCGGTTCCGGTTCCTTTCTCGGGAATCAGGATGCTGGCTCTGTTGTTGCTGTAAGCGGTCTCGCCGCTGTTCTTTTCCAGCAGCGGGATCACCGCCATGCGAACCGTGGTATCCAGCTTGTAGCCGGGAGGGGCAATCTCCTCCTGAATGTAGTAGGTTCCGGAAAGCAGGGTGAGCTGGCCATCCTCCAAACGGAGGTATGGTAAGCCGGCCGCATTGTTTTTGGCGAGGAATTCTTCCTTCCTATCCGTAATCCCATCCTGAGCCAGCGTGGTCAGAACCATGGTGATTCCTGTATCATCCGCCATCATGCCCGCAACCTGATTGGTGCAAGTAGCATCCGTGTACACGCCGAAGTAAGCCTTGGACTCCCCTTCCGCGCCAGCGTGGGTATCCAATGCGCCGTCAGAGCCGGTCTTGGTGAACTCAATCACGCCGCGGCTTTCCAGATTGTAGGCAGGGGCATTAGAATCCTTCGCCGGTTCGCACCCTTCGCTGTTGGCAAATGTATGGGGTTGCTTGCTGCTGGGCTTGTATTCCGCCTTCAGTGCCAAAACCAGTTCGCCGATTCCGATTGTACGGATCCATGCGGTGCCGTGCTCGCCGGTGTCGGTCGTTCCGCCGTTGACGCCCACAGTGAACGCCACGCCATCTGACCACACGCTGTAGCCCGGTTTTGTGCTGCGCTCCATCAGGGTGTAGGTACCGGAAATCAGGAATTTGCGCTCCTTGCCGTAGGTACCATCTTCGTTTCGGGTCAGATTGCCGTTTGCATCCGTCACGATTCCGGAGACATAGAGCGTTTTGGAAGCACCGGTGCCGGAATAGATGTCAAATACAACGCCTGCCAGCTTTTTGTCGTCATCCGCCGTCACGCTGGGAGCCAGATAGGCCGCCGCCTTGCTCAGGTTGACGAAGCCGTACACCATCCGGTTGGTGGCGACGGTTTCGGTGCCCGCGAAGGCAGCGCTGTCCCCGCCATCATACTGATAGGTCACGATGTAGGAGCCGTTGGTGTCGTTTTCAACCGGTTTTCCGTTGATTTCCGTCTCCACCGCGCGGTAGGTGATTTCATACCAATTTCCTTTCTCATCCGCAGTGTACTTCGGCAGATCATTCCAGGTATACGATTTCGTGTCATTCGCGGAAGCAGAAGTAAGGGTGCAGGTTTTCCCCTCCACGTTCTGCCACTCGCCGTCGCCGATCTTCTGCTGAAGCTGGAATTCGGCGGTAAACCCGGTATCCGTCTTCTCGGCATAGTCGGTATTCTGCCATACCTTTTTCACCGTATAGCTTTGCAGCTGGATGTTGGTGAAGGTGTACGCCGTATCGTATGTGGCCGTGGTCTCCCTCGCATTGAACAGGCTCAGGAAAGCAGAGAGCAGCGTTTTAGATTCCTGATTGGAATCTCCCGAGACGAACTCAGTCCGATACTCCTCCACAGGATGCTCCACCACTTTGTAGACCAGCTCGTTGCCTTGGCTGTCATATTGGGGAAGGTTCTCCCATGTGACCGTTGTGTTTTCTGCGTCTGTAGAAGTCACAGTTTGCAGCACACAGCCTGCATCCCCGGTATGGCCGCTCCAACTGTCGGAATCCTCCGGGAGCGTCTGCCCGCCATAGCAATGCCAGTTCTCTTCGTCCTTCGTTTTATACAGCAGTTCAAAGACGGCAGGGGCATTTTCGCCGGGCTGGCGGCGCCAGACCTTTTCGACCGTAATGGTGGAGTAGTTCTTCTGCCGGATCAGTTTGTTGGTGATTTTACTCTCATTCCGGTGGAGATCTGTATTGTAGTAGTGGTCAGGGAGAGGATTGAATTCATCATACGATTCACTGGGTGAATAGTTCTTAACGTAGTCCGTCGTCTCCGCATAGTTGTGTTTTGCCGTAACCTCCTTGGCACGGAAATACAGGGTGTAGTAGGTTTTCCCGTCCTCACCCACCGTTGCCACCGGAAGATCCTGCAGCGTCTTCTGCCAGTTTTCGCCCTTCGTAAGGGTGAAGGTGTAGTCGTGGCCATTCACCTCTACATTCTGCCAGTCGGTAAGCTCAAAACTCCCTTCAGAACTGCCCTCTCCGGAGTCGTTCTCTTCCTCGGAGGGACTGCTTTCGGGGGCATCCCCCGTGCTCCTGATACCACGCATTTGCAGGACAAAGGTAATCGCGTCCGGGCGGGAGTGGTACAGATCATCCTTGTCGTTTACCCAGATCTTCTCCACGTGCAGGGTGGTAGACTCCAGCTTATTCTGAATGTCGGTTTTCTCATCGCCCTGCGCAGGATAGGTTCGGGTATAGGCGGCGGCTTCATAAGTAGTCTTTCCGTCCGCAGTACGCTCCTCAACCTCCGCCGCGCCAATGTGGGTCTCGACGCAGCGATAGTGCCAAGGTTTTCCATCCTGATCCTGTTCCGGCAGGTTGGTGAAGGTGTACTCCCAGGAGTTGCCCCCGGTGTTCTTCTTCTCATAATCTGCGGTGAGCTTGATGGAGACGATATCGTTTCCTTGCTCATCTTTGGTCACGCTGGGCAGTCCGATCCACTTCTTTGTGGCCTCGTTATAGGTGCCGAAGCTTGGATTCCACGGGATTTTCTCCCATGTTGTGCCATCTTTGGATCTCTCCAGAACCACCGTGATACTGGTGGGGCGCAGGCCGTACTTGTTGTTGCCGTCCATCCAGTTTTTCCGGACGTAGTAGGTGCCGCCAAGGCTGTTGGTCAGATCGTTCATCTGATACGTGCTTTCCTGCCAACTGCCGGTCACCGGCTGTTCGGACTGCTTGTAGCCCTCCACGGGTGATTCCGTCACGGTGTAGATGTAGGGCATTCCATTGGGGGCATAACGCTCCAGATTGCAGATGGTGTATTCCCAGCAATCGGTATTGTCCTCTACAGATTTTTCCCATTCAACATAGGGCTTTCCTTTCTCTCCGGAATCAAGTTTAATTTCCTCTTCCGTCACCCGGTTAGCCTGCCCGCTCTCGTTCTGGGTATAACGCTTCAGGGTAATTGTAATGGACGGGGGGCGTTTGCCGTAAATAAGGCTACTGTTACCATAGTCGTTCCAGAATTTCAGGCCGGTGAGGGTCATCGTGGCAGGGTCGGAGTACGTATTGGTCGTGCCTACCTGCGTAATGTGTTCGGCTTCCTCATCAAAAGGATTCTCCGGAACGCTGATAACGTCGCTCCGATCATTGTCTGAATAGCCTGCCTCAATCCCATTCTCATCCGTGTAGCTGATTTCATAGCCATGGATGGAGCCCTCCGTGATGTAATAGCAATACTGCTTTCCGGAGGGGGAATAGATCAGCAAATCCGTAAACGTGCACAGGGGCTGACGCGTTTCTTCCGGCGTTTCGGCATTTGCCTTGACATCCGCCGCAGAGACTCTTTGCACCTGCAGCTCTTTTGCGTTTTCCGGATCGGCATTCTTTTCATAGCGGTACAGGGTATAGGTAATGGAAGGATATACCTTTTCCCCGTCCTTCAGATTGTCCCGACCCAGCCAGGTTTTTGTCACGGCGATGGAACGCCGGTTGACATCCCTGCGGAACGTATTGGTCAGCGTACCGCTCACGGATTGCTCCGTATACAGCTGATCCGTGATCGTGTCCGGCATTCTCTCGTAGATGGCGTAAACGTATCTGCGCCCTTCGGGGTCAAACTTGGGAAGGCCTGGAGCCGTCGCCGAATTGAACCCGGCAAGCCCTTCCCCTTCCTGCGTGAAGGAATAGAAATACCGTCCGCCTTCACCCGGGGTAAGCGTCTTACTGGCGACGAGTTCAATGGTTTTGTCGTTAACCAGCCCTTCAATTTCTTCAGACGATTTGTTCAGCAGATTCACCGTCGTCAGCGAACGGTACAGCTCGATGGTGGGCGTGGGATAGTCCTTCGGGTCGATCTGATACCCCTCAAAGCCCTTCCAGGTCTTTTCGCCGCTGACGGTGATGCTGGCGGTCAGTGTGTTGGTGAACTTGTCATAGGGCTTGAGATAGGTTTTATTGAGGCTGTTGCAGGTCTCGCACGCCTGAACATCGTATTCGGCCGTCTGAACATAGGTTCCGTGGACGGTTTTGCCCTCATTGTTCATGGTCTCCTGAAACCGATAGGCATACTCCCGTCCCTGCTCGTCATACAGGGGCAGATCCGTCACCTCGGCTCGCCAGTGGTAGGCGTCATCCACATACCAGACGGGATCGCTGCAGTCGGTGAACGCCTGATACGATCCAAGTTTCTCCACGGGAGTATCCGGGTAGTTCCGCGCGTCCGCCTTTAAGTACCGATAAAGGGTCAGGTACAGGTCGGGGCGGTCATTGCCGCCGGTGTCCGTATCCTTCCAGGACTTGTGGGCGGCATGGTAGGTGGTGCCGGCGAGGGTATTGGTGAAGGAGAAGGCATAACTCGTGCACTCCGGATCCCGCGTCACCGTCGGAATGCCGGTTGTGGAACGGTAGTAGGAGGTGGTGCCGGTCTGGCTCTCGCCTTCGGGTTCCTGCTGAGAGGCTTCTGCCGCCAGCCGCCGGGCAGTACCCGCATTGGACGTGGAGGTGCCTTCCGAACCGCCGGTTTCTTCCCCGTCGGAGGTCTCTTCGCCGATCTCCTCCAGATGATAGGTGTGCTGGGCGCCGGCATCCGAGAATAGCGGCAGATCCACCAGCCGGAACGTCCACTGTGTCGCCTTAGCCATATCGGCATTGGCGGTTACGGTTATGATTCCGGTATCACGATCCCAGACCGCGCCGTCACCGCTTATGCTGCCAACACCGCTGTCCGCGCCGGGCGTGTATGCCTGGCCATCCTGATAGACCCGGAACCGGACGGAATTCGGGCGGTTGCCGGTGAAATTATCTTCGTCCTTCCAGTTTTTTGTGACGCCAAGGGTGGCCTGACCAATGCGGGTGTTGGTGATGGTAATATGGCGGTCATTGCCTTCTCTGACTGCCAAAGTCCGATACTGGCGACTGGACGTGGAAACCGTACCGGAAACGGTGTAAGCGTTCCCAGCTTCCGCTGCGGCCTTCAGTTGGGAAACCGGGTATCGCGCAAGCTCGCCGCTGCCAACCTTGTATTCCAGCGTCAGATAGTCCTCTACACTCGTGTTCTCACTGTTTCCAATCTGGCCTTTAACATTGGACAGATACACGTCGCAATACCAGCTGGTGCTGCCGGAGACGCTGAGCGTATATTCCGCGTGCCCAATGCCTAGTTCATCAAGGGAAATCACATCATTTCCCGCACGACCTTCTAGGGCAGCAGCAATATCTACCTTTCGGTATACCCGAACCTTCACCGTCTCCCGGGCATTGACATCTCCGTTATCCAGCCAGGTCTTGGAGACGCTGAAAAGCTGATCGCCACTGCTGCTCCCTTTGTAGTTCGTCACCGTGGTCGTATCTTCCGTGCGGTAATGGGAGGTATACCAGCCCGTTTTGTCTATGGTTTCACCTTCTCTTGGTGATACACCGGTCTCCGTGGCAATGTACTGATAGGCGTAGCCCTCCCCATCATATTTGGGAAGATCCTTAATAACGGTCGTCCATTCGGTGCCAGACCCAGCAGGAACCTGATAAATGCCCACCGTCTTATACTCCGAGCCGTCCTTGGTGCTGCGCCGCTGCAGTGTAAAGGACACGGAACCGATTTTGGCAAGCTCATCGTTCCCAAAGCCATTCCACTTCTTGACAAGCGTGTAATCCCGGGTGCCGGTAATGGTGTTGGTCTGCTTATACTGGAATTCCTGCATTCCATCGGCAAGCGTTGTCTTACCCTCATATTTGGAAGCAGCCTGATAGGTATTTCCGTTCAGAGAGAAGGTTCCGTCTGTGACGCTGATCGTTTCATCGCCCTTGATCACCGCGATTTCCTGAATGACCGCATTTGTCATGTCATAGAGCAGACCGTTTTCATCATAAATATTCACATAGAACTGCAGATCCAGACTGGAGATATTCTCCGTAAAGCCGGACAGGGTCTGGGCTTTTGCCTTTTGGTCACCGGTCAACTTGTCATAGGAATTGGGTGAGGAGGAATAGACCGTCAGTTCCTGAAGTTTGCCCTTTGAATCCGGAGCCAGAATCTTCATCTGAACGGAAGCGCCCTCAATATCGGGCAGGTTGGAGGGAGACTGCCAGATCTTGGTGACGTTGATCTTCGCCTTCTCCCGGCGGGTATTGGTAATGGTGCCATTATTGCCCGCGCCCTCGTTTCCACCCGAATACGTAATCTCATAATTATCGGAATCGACGGTCTCCCGGACAAAATAGACATACTTCCGCCCCTGTTCATCATAGGCCGGGAGTTGGAAACCCTCGGGCAGAGCAGGGATCGTTTGATTGGTAAAGGCTATTGCTTCCTGCGCGCTCTTATTCAGCGGATACGACAGAAGGACATCCTGATACGAACCGTCGGCGTTTGTTTTCCGGTAGATGACCTGAGCGGCCTGACCATTTTCGTACGCCGTGTCAATATTCGTTTGGCCGTCCGCCGGGATCGCATAGCGCCACAGGGTCACCGTGGCGTTGGGGCGCTCCTCCTTTCCATTATCCTCCCATTCCTTTTTGGCAGTAAAGGACACGGAACCCGTAAGGCGCTGGGTGATGGTTCCGCCGTTGTGGCACCGCGAGGCGTCGCTGCTGAAATTGCCGGAACCATTGTGATAGTAGGTCGCGTAGTCGGAAATCGGTGTCTGGGTAACCTCGCCGTTTTCGCCAATGGTGCCCTGCACAAGGACATAGTCGTATTCCTGATCGGAATCGGCATAGCGGGTCAGGCCCTCTGCCGATACGCTCCAGGTATTATCCTCGTTGTCCTTCACGGCCAGCGCTGTATCAACTTCTTTGTAAG
Source organism: Clostridiales bacterium (assembly GCA_022786995.1). Taxonomy (GTDB): domain Bacteria; phylum Bacillota; class Clostridia; order Oscillospirales; family Oscillospiraceae; genus Faecousia. The sequence goes on along the minus strand of JALFUW010000053.1, from coordinate 7,507 downwards.
CGCCGTTACCGGCGCGGCGGTACAGCTTCAGCGGCAGTCTCTCCGGGCGCTTCCCCTCCTCGTTTCCGCTGTCCAGCCATGAGACCGTGGCGGAAAAGTTCATGGTTTTCCGGAAGGTGAAAACGTTGTTCTCATCATAGGCAGACACGGTATACCCCGCCGGGGCAGTCGGAACGACCCGATAAGATAGCGTTTTCCCTTCTTTGTCGATGCTGGGCAGGCCGTGATAGGTATACTTCCCCGATGCCGCTCGGGAAGCGTCAAAGGTGGGCAGCTGGTCAATGTCCAGTGCTTCGAGGGAAGCCTCAGTCAGGTCTGTCCACTCGCCATATACGGTTTCCCCATCAATGATTTCACTGGTTCGGTATTGCAGCGTGAAATCGCCTTGCCCCAATGTCGGCCGGGCGGGGTTGTTGTTATCCACCCAGATGACCGAGAAGGGGCAGGTAAGGTTCTGCATATAGTTTTTGGTGGTGACCGTCACGGGCGAATCTGCCGTGATCGTACCGGAGGCCTTATTTTTTTCAGCGTCAACGGTTGGATTCTCCGCACCCGACACCGTATACTCCGATTTGAACTTGTAGCCGTCCACAGCGCTCTGCTGAACGCAGAACCCGATACCAACAGGAACCTGAATCGCGGCTGGGGTCACATTGGTCGGGGATACGTCCCTGCCAAACTCCGTTACGGCTGTTGACACCCCATTGGGGTTGGTGAACGTCACGCGCATGGGGAAGGTCGCCGACGTCTGATCCCCCACGACTGTGGGTTGCAGCGTCAGCGTCTGGGTTTTCACCGTCAGCTCCAGCTTGGTGTCACTCTGTTCCCCGTCCGGAACCGTCACGTCAAAGCTGCCGCTTTGATAATAGGGCAGACCGGTATCCACGGTTACGGTATACTTGCTCACCGTCACGGGTTCGCCGGTTTCCAGCGTCAGCTGTTCGGGTACGTTGATGATCTCAAAGCTGCCGCCGCCCTCACCATCGTGGGTCAGCATCAAATAGAAATCATTCTGAGGCAGGTCGTCCTGGGCATAGTATTCCAGCGTTTTCTCCTCAGATCCATCCTGGTAGGTCGCGGTAAGCTTAATCCTCTGGTTAAACACCAGAGGGCGAAGGATACTGCGCCAATCGGTTCCGTCCACGGTTTTCTCGTTAAAGGCAATGTCTCCGCGAATGGACAAAGATTCCCCATTGTTCAGAGCGGAAATCTCATACATTTCCTCCTCCGGTTCCGGATCGCTGCCCTCCGGCATGAGGATCCCGGATACCGTGTCCTGCCCCGCAAAGGGCGGGACTATGCAATATTCATTCTTCTCATTTCCATTCTCCTGCAGCACAATGGAAACCTTCTCCGACGCAGGCAACCGGAACTTCATAGGGATTTCCCCGGAAACTGCGCCCGCAGCCACAAAGTGAACCGTCAGTTCCGTGCCATGCTCCGGTTCTTCCAGCTCTTTCAGGGCAAATTCAATTCCATCCGGGGTCACAAACCCATCCGCAAGCCGAAGGTCAGCCATCTGCTCCGGAAGAACAACCGTGAACCAGTCTCCCGCCAGAACGGAAACCGCTTCATATCGCAGGGACACGCCCGCCCACTCCGCTGCATCCGGAGTCTGGGTGAATCCGGAAAAGTCAGCCTTCTTTTCTTCCGTCACTGCAACCGTATTTTCCCGGTTCGCATACCACCAATCCTTCAGCGAAAGCTTCAGCTGATCCATACAGCCGGTGACGTTTTTCGGTTCTGCCGGTTTTGTCTCCTCTGCCGGCTTTGTTTCCTCTGTCGGCTTGGATTCCTCTGTCGGCTTGGATTCCTCCGTCGGCTTGGATTCCTCTGTCGGCTTGGATTCCTCCGTCGGCTTGGATTCCTCTGTCGGCTTGGATTCCTCTGTCGGCTTGGATTCCTCTGTCGGCTTGGGTTCCTCTGTCGGCTTGGGTTCCTCTGTCGGCTTGGATTCCTCCGCCAGTTTGGATTCCTCTGTGGAATTTACCACCCCCTCTTCCGCAAAAGCCTGAACAGGCATCACGGAAAACAGCATCACACACGCAAGGAAGAAGGCAATGCCCCGCTTCCAGGTGTCCCCTTTTCCAAAAAATAATCGCTTATTCTTCATGGCATCCGCCACCTTACTCTCTTTTCTATTTTCATCCGTCAGCCTGTCAGACATCCATCCCCGCGCGTCTTTGCGTGCAATCCACGCCCTTCCGCGTCAATGGGCAGTCGGCTGACTGGGTATTTTCGCTTGGACAGCGTACAGTGTCATCCATTCTCCTGTCTCAGCAGAAATGACATCCCGCAGTTCCTTCCCGGTAACCGGGCGGATCAGGTATTCCCAGGCTCCGTGTTCCATGGCGTTTTCCCGAAGCTTCTCGTCATCGGACAGAATGAACACCCGTAGATCCGGCCGCTTTCTTCGCAGCAGCGCCAGCAGCTGCCAGTTATTCCTCTGGGAAACGCTTACATTCACAAACACAGCGTCGATCTCCCGATTTCCCATATTGATAACGGCGGGTATCGGGTCGGTATATTGGTAGATCACGCTGCCGGGGAAGGTGCGGATCAGCAGCTTCGTCAGGTTTTCAAGCTGGGCGCGGTTCTCATCCACAGTTACGAACACCATGCAATTTCCCTCCTTCTCCCTTCTCCGACATATTGTAAAACGGAAAGGTAGGCAGAAAGTAGGCACAGAATAAAAAAGGCACCGCCGGTCAGGGAACCTTCCAAAAAACCGGGGAGCAATTTCTGCTCCCGGGCAATCATTCTTTCGCTGCCTGCATTTCCAGCAAACCATTGGTATACTCGCTCCAGCTGTACTGGGTCATGTATTCGCCCCGGTACGCCGTTTTACCTTTGCCCTTGCCATTTAAGTAATCATAGTAGTCGCATTCGATCTGCTCCGGAACGACGCCTAACCTGCCGCGCTGCTGGGAAATGACATTCTCGCAGTCAGCCGCTTCCAGTGTGTCCAGCAGATCCCGGCGCAAACTCTTGAAATAGGTCTCGTGACCCTGATCCTCCTCAAAAAGAACGGACATCATCTCCCCAACGGTGCACATTGCTCCCTTGCGATCCACCAGATAGGCAAACAGCTCCTTTGTTTTGCTGTACTTGAACTTCACAGGCCTGCCATCCAAAAAAACATCAAAGTTGCCGAAGGTCTGCACCTGCACCCGTTTCTTCCCGTGAACCGGATAGCGGAGATGGGCAAGCTCTACCCGCACCTTTTCGGCGGTGATGGGCTTCATCAAATAGCCGCTGGCATGGAGATCAAAGGCTGAATCCCGATACTGCCCGAAGCCTGTGGCGAAAATAATATTGATCTGCGGCTGGTACAGCGTCAGGCGCTGTGCCAGCTGCACCCCGCTTGTCACCGCCATTTCCACGTCCAGAAACGCCACGTCGATCCGGGTTTCCTCCGCAAACGCCAGCACATCCTCGCTCCAGCGAAAGCTATGCAGCTCCGCTTTGGGAGCGGCCTCCCGAATTGCATTGGACAGGGCTTCCAATGCAATTTTTTCATCGTCTACGGCAACAATTGTCATGCTTTGATGTCCTCCTTCCTCGGGATAATGATCGTAGCTATGGTTCCGACGCCGGGGGTGCTGGTGATCTCCAGCGTGCCGCCCACCATGTGTTCCAGCCGCTGGCGCACATTTTGAATGCCAATATGGGTTTTCCCATCGTCCATATAGTGCTCCGGATAAAAGCCAACACCCGTGTCGGCAATGGTGATGACGTAGCAGTTCGGCTCCGCCCGGGTCGCCAGAGTGAGGACGCCGCCGCCCCGCTTTTGGGTAATCCCATGCTTGACGGCATTCTCCACCAGAGGCTGCACGGTTAGCACGGGCAGGGAAAAGGTATCTGCCTGAATATCGTAAACCACGGTCAGTTCCTCGTCAAAGCGGAGCTTTTCCAACTCCAGATAGGTCTGAATATGGTCAAACTCCTGCCGGAAGGGGATCAATGTCTTTTGGTCGAGGGAATCCAGGTTGTTGCGCAGGTAGGTGGAGAACTTGTCGATCATTTTCCGCGCGGTTTCCGGTTCTTTCCCGCACAGGTAATAAATGCTGTTCAGCACATTAAACAGGAAGTGGGGCTGAAGCTGGCTGAGCATGAGGGAGATCCGGCTTTCCTGCAGCTCCTGTTCCATCTTCTGTACCCGGTCGGAGGCCTGATAGTCAGACAGGATTCTTTTGACCGCCAGGAAAACAAATACCACAAAAATCAGGCAAAACAATCCCTTTGAGCAGGTGCCGTGAGAGAGGATACTCGAGCCAACACCGGCGATATCCAGCAATATGCTGAAGCACAGCAGTAACCACGAGATCAAGACAAGCGCTTTTTTCCTACCCGTGCGACACAGCTGCGCAAGGCAGCAAGCAGCAAAAAGAGGACAGAGAAGCCACTGAGAAACTGCCCAGTAAAAGTAAGTATCGTAAATGACGACCGCACCAGTAAAGGACAGCGCAATCAAAATGGCATCCAGAAGCCCCGAAGCCAGTACCGCTGCCCTTGCGATTCTGAGGATTTTTCCACTCAAAACACTGCAAATACAATACCCAAGGCAGAAAACCGCCAGCATCATACATATCTGACGGGCGTAGGTGTTCCAGGCTACCAAATGGCTCCAGAAGCACAGATCGATGGTATCAAAAAGGAAAAATCCTCCGGTGAAAGAAGTCACCAGTCCAAGATTCAGCAGCTTGCTGCTAACAGAGGCGCGCAGAACCACAGCGAACAATGCCTCGCCAAGCAGCATAACGCCAACGATACAAAACAGTCCGCCCAGAATCCGGGATGGCTGGCCGTAACGCTCCAGATTTCTTTTCAGCAGTTCCGTTTTTGCCGGATCCGGGCCGATGCAAAGCGTATTCAGGAAATCCCGGTAGGCAGTTCCGTTTCCATGGGCATGGGGGTTATACAGGTGGATTTCCAGCTCGTCCTCCGGGGTAATATCGGGCAGCAAGATACTGTCCCATTCCCGCCCGCACATGGAGGACATCAGGTCAACGCCCAGAGACGCGCACTCCGAGATGGCGTCCTGCGCCCATTGTTCTCCATTGATGTGCAGATTGACGCCAATGTGGTTGCGGTAGTAATTCAGGCAGGCTCCCTCTCCGATCTCCGTGTCCAGATGCCCGCGCAGGATCACGTCGCCGCGGAGGGCGGAAAGCTCCGCATCGCCAGACAAAGGCAGCCAGATTTCCCCGTCATAGCTGTACTCACCGCTGAAGGTCAGAGGGATCGGGGCCGACAAGGAGGCCTGATTGCTGCTCAGGGTAACGGACAGCAGACAGACCAGCGTCAAAAGCAGCAACGCTGCCAACGCCAGATAATCAATATATGCTTTCTTTCTCTTCAATTTCGTCCCTCCGGTTCAAGATTCTACGCATAAAATTCAATTCTTTCCTTATCCGCCATAAGCACAGGCTCTGAATAACAAGGGTTATGCCGTTATACCCTATATATTACTAAATTTCCCCGGAAATTACAAGGATAATAAAATGTACCAGCCGCGGCAATTGAGAACGCGGGAAAACCCATGCCCCTTATGCCCTGAATCCTTTCTAAATTGGGCAGCAAGCCGATTCGTCAAAACAGTCTCCCGTTTGCTCTGCTTTATTTCATTGCAAACTCTGATGATCTTCAGTGCAAACACCTTGGATTTCTCCTGCAACGGACTGCCCATATCGACCCTTCCCTTCGTATCCTACTTCTTCACGATTCACTATTACCTAATTACTTCCCCAAAAACGACTCCAAAATTTTAGTGAAGAGTGAATAAGCAATAAGTAAAATCGGCAGTCTTCTGTCGAAGCTTGCCAATTTTGTGTCTTTACAACACTTTATACTGATATTCAATGGCGAATTGCAATAGCAAGTTGCAATTTGCCTCTTAAAATTTTCGTCAATTTGAATTTCAATTTGCATGAACCCCCATCTTCTTTCCGCAGTCACAGTATAATCCAATCGGGAACAAATTCTATGGATTCTCGAAAAGTGAAGGATCAGCCGTCTGCATAAAAGGACGCCCGGAAAGCCTCAAAATCTTCCGGGCGTGATTTGATATAATCTGAATCAATTAATCTACCCATAAGGGAATGCAAAAAACCTCGACAAATCGCGTGCCACAACGGTGAATTGCCGTTATGGTTTCCAACCTGTCCAAAGTGGATGCCCTCTGTGATGGAAAATGCCCCAACTCCATTTCCAGAGCGGGGCATTATGTGTATAGATTATTCTGTACTCTGTGTTTCTTGTGACAATCGCACGCCCACCAGAACCCCGCGCACAAATCCATTTCGTTCATGATCCCGGCAGAGGGCGCAGACGGGATTGACGATCCAGTCCATTTCCTGTAGCGGCATTCCGTTCAATGCTTGATACAGTTCTGCAAAATCAGCCTTGATTAGGTCATCATACATCTGGTTGATATTACCGTATGCCTCATAGAGCAGCGACAGGATAGATTCGCCATCTCCCAGATTCAGTTTTCGGGAAGCCACATAGTTTTCAAGTGCTTGGATATATTCCGCCATATTCATACAAAAATCAGCTCCTCCCGGATAATCTCCTCGGCTCTGGCGCGGATGTTATTCATAGCACCAACCCATGCCATTGGATTGCTGGCTTTCAAGGCTTCTGTGATTGCCTCGGCTATCTTCATCTGGTGTATCATCCGTTCCAGCCTATCCTGTGCCTGCTCATTCAGGTCAGCAAGGTATGTCCGCAGCTTGCCGGACAGGAGCAGGCAGTTATACTGAATCGGTTTGTTCTCCCTCAGATAGTCCCGGTGCATTCGCCCCCACTTCCCGATGGGGCGGGGTTCCTCCGGCAGCGTCAGGTCTGGAATGTAGTAATCACCTGAACGGATATAGTGGATGTTCATGTTCACTCCTCCTTTACTTTGGTACTGCCATTGTATTGGAATGTGGAAGAAAAGTCGATTATGCCGCAGGTAGCTTCCTAACCTGATGAAAGAAAAAACTTGGAATCCATGCCATTTGCAAGATCGTATATTTATTCATTATATGCAGAACCTGCACATCGGTGCCGAAAGGCGTACTTGAATCCATACTTGAATTCGTACTTGAATCAGAATATCAGGCATTGGAATTATTGGATTTTCGTCCAATAAATGCGTACAATAGTTCCAATATTTCCTGTTTTTCAAGGAAATGTGCCGATTATCTATTTCGTTTTGTATCACATGAGCCATGGCATTCAAGAGGTCAGCGGTTCGATCCCGCTTATCTCCACCATAAAAGCCCGAAAAAGCTTTGAAAAACCTCATTTTGGAAACAAAATAAGGTTTTTCATTCCCATTTTTATCCTTGCATGCAGACCTCACGTTCACACACCCCCTGCTTGAATGGTACCCCCACAATCCAGCCCGTGGAGGAACTGGTCGAGGTTAAAATTGAAGTAAATTGTGAGCTTATAGTCCCGGCTCACTTCCACCCGGCGAATCATGGCGCTGACCACCATTTTCTTTGCCTCGATTCCG
>JALFUW010000106.1 GCA_022786995.1 Clostridiales bacterium | reverse complement strand
CGGTCATCTATCGCAACTACATCATTGCCACAGTTGATGCTGTTGAGGGGAAACTGCTAGAACGCCACATCCGCAGACTGTAACCCATGTCTCTTCCCTATGTGTTACCTATGTTACTCTTGACACAATGGCCGCCCCTACAGCCACAGACCAACTAATTCCAATTCTTTCAAAACTGTTAGATTCTTGACAGAATGTGGAAAGATTCCTGTGATAAAGTCTGTATGGTCGAAAGGCATACAGACTTTTTTCCCTATGGAGGCATTGTTATGAGCATCTTGGAAACAAACGACTTGCGCAAGATTTACGGCTCCGGCGATACGGAGGTAAAAGCACTGGACGGTGTGAATTTGCGTGTGGAAAACGGAGAATTTGTGGCGATTGTTGGCACCTCCGGCTCCGGCAAGTCCACTCTGCTTCATATGCTGGGCGGCCTTGACCGACCCACCAGCGGCAGCGTCATTGTGGATGGAAAAGACATTTTTCGGCTTAAAGACGAAGCCCTGACCATTTTCCGCCGGAGAAAAATCGGCTTTGTGTTTCAGAGCTACAACCTCGTCCCGGTGCTGAATGTGTACGAAAACATCGTCCTGCCCATCCAGCTGGATGGAAGGAGAGTGGATGAAGATTTTATCGGAAAGATCGTAAAGACACTGGGTCTGGACGGGCGGCTGGATGCCCTGCCCAGTCAGCTTTCCGGCGGTCAGCAGCAGCGGGTGGCCATTGCCAGAGCCTTGGCGGCCAAGCCTGCCATTATTCTGGCGGACGAACCCACCGGCAATCTGGACTCCAAAACCTCTCAGGATGTGCTGGGTCTGCTGAAGGTCACCAGTCAGAAATTCTCCCAGACCATCGTCATGATTACCCACAATGAGGAAATCGCTCAGATGGCGGATCGGATCATCCGCATTGAGGATGGGCGTATTGTGTCCCGGGGGTGAGCAGCATGAATGTGAAAAACCGCGGCTGCATCCGCCGCCTGAGCTTCAAAACCCTGCTTGCCTCCCGGAAGCGGAATTTGATTGCGATAGCCGCCATCGTTCCGACAACGCTGCTGTTTACCTCCCTGTTCACGGTGTCAATGTCCATCAATTCCAGCTATGAAATGTACACCTTCCGTCAGATTGGCGGCTACAGTCATGGTACTTTCAAGGAAGTTTCCGAAGAACAGGCCAAGGCCATTGCCGCCCATCCGAAGGTAAAAGCCGTGGGTCTGCGCACGAGTATCGGCATCATGGACAGCGGGGTGTTTGCGAAGGCCCCAGCCGAAATCAGCTTCATGGATGAAAACTGTACCACATGGAGCTTTGCGCAGCCCGACACCGGGCATATGCCCCAAAGCGGCAAAGAGATCACCATGGACACGGGTGCGTTAAGACTGCTGGGGATAGAACCGAAACTGGGCGCCCAAATCCCGCTCACCTTTACCGTAGGGGATAAAAATCAAAGCTCTTACGAAAAAACAGATACCTTTACCCTGACCGGGTGGTGGGAATATGACGATATCAGCCCTGTTCACTACATCAATGTATCCCAGGAATACGCCCAGGCGGTGGAAGCGGAGGGCATCGCCGCCGGAATGAATCCTTTCCGCACAGACTTAAATGTCATGATGGCATCCACCGTGGATATCCGGGGACAGATGGAACAGGTGGATACGGATCTGGGGTATACCTGGGAGCGAGACGGAAGTGACAATGTAGTTCGGATCGGTGTCAACTGGGGCTATACCACTGCCCAGCTGGGAGAAGGCATCGATGCCACAACGGTTCTCGCCATCCTCGCGTTTCTGACACTGGTGATTTTTACCGGGTATCTGATTATTTACAACATCTTCCAGATTTCCGTCAACGGAGATATTCGCTACTACGGTCTGCTGAAAACCATCGGTGTCACGCCCCGTCAGCTGCGCCGGATCATCCGCCAGCAGGCATTGCTGCTGTGCGCAGTGGGGATTCCCATGGGACTGCTGCTGGGCTATGGTGTGGGCGCGCTTCTGACCCCGGTGGTCATGGCACAAACCACCTTCGGTGCCGGCGTTACAACCATCAGCACCTCCCCTCTGATTTTCCTCGCTTCCGCATTGTTTGCGCTGGTCACGGTACTGCTGTCCTGCGCCCGTCCCGGACGAATCGCCGCGAAGGTTTCTCCTGTGGAAGCGACGAAATACACGGAAGCGGTGCAAACCCGAAAAAAGCACCGTGCCACCCGTGGCACCAAAGTCCATCAGATGGCTTTCGCCAATCTGGGGCGGAACAAGCGCAAGACCATTCTTGTGGTGATCTCCCTTGCGCTGTCCGTGGTGCTTCTGAATGTGCTGGTGACCTTCACGAATGGGTTTGATATGGAAAAATATCTGGCAAAGCAGACCTGCGCAGACTTTATCGTCAGCAGCACCGACTATTTCCGATACTCCAGCACTGCGGAAAGTTATCTCTCTGGGGAAACCATGGAGAAAATAGCAGCGAACACCTCCCAGTCCCTCTCCGGCTGCGGATATAAAGTTTCCGGGGCCATCGGCTGGATGCCCGAGACGGAGTGGCGCAGGGAAAGGACGCACTTTGGCTCCCCGGAAACAGTGGAAACGGAACTGGCGCAGCATGCCCGCCGGGGAGAGCTGGTTAGCTGCGGCGCTCAGATTGAAGGGCTGGACGAAAGCCTGTTCGAAAAGCTGACGGTGGTGGAGGGCGACCTGGCACCCCTGTTCCGGGAGGGCAGCAACGCCATCGCCATGACCGTTTATACGGACGACTACGGCAATGTGTCGAATCTGGATCAGTATCCGGAAATCGGCACCAACCAGACCATCACCTATGTGGAGGATTCCTACTACATCGACAAACGCACCGGAGAAAAGTGCAACGAAAACACGCCGCCGGAATTTTGGGAGTATTTCATTGCCCAAAGCTATGATGTAGATTACACCATCTGCGCCTATGTGACGGTGCCCCACTCCATGAGCTACCGCTACGGCAACCTGGGCCACCGTTTTGTCCTGCCGGTGATCAGGTTGGCAGAGGACAGCCTTCACCCGCCCATTCCCATGTTTTACCTGTTTGACACAACCGATGCCGCTGCCGAAGAAGCTGCGGAAGCGTATCTCGCCGCTTTGACCGCCGGAGATTTGTCCGGCCTGATGTACGAGAGCAAGGCAACCCTCCGGGCGGAGTTTGAGGGCTTCCAGAATATGTTCCTGCTGCTGGGTGGACTGCTGTGCGCCATCATCGGTCTTGTGGGAGTCCTCAATTTCTTCAATGCCACCATGACGGGCATTCTGTCCCGCAGACGGGAATTTGCGGTGCTGCAGGCCGTGGGTATGACGGGGAAGCAGTTAAAAACCATGCTGGTCTGCGAAGGCCTGTTCTATGCCTTAGGCGCGGCCGGTACCGCACTGGTTCTTTCCGTTCTGCTGAATCCTTTGGCGGGCAGTCTTCTGGAAACCATGTTCTGGTTCTTCAGCGCACACTTTACCATCGTCCCCGTCCTGCTGATGATTCCCATATTCGCCCTGCTGGGCTATGCCATTCCCGCAATCATGTACCGTCAGGCGGCAAAACAAAGCGTAGTAGAGCGGCTCCGGGAATCGGAAGCCTGAGCGTACCGCAGCTTACGCATTTAGAGCCGAAAAAGTCGTTGCGCCGCAACGACTTTTTCTCTCGATCCCGGAAGGGGCAGTGCAGGTATTGAAAGTCAAAAACCGGGTTCTAAATGCGCAGAAAGCAGCCTCGGCTTCCACTAAAGTACAGTCAATGGCAATCATGCTTCCGTCAGCGAATTTGACCTCCACACAGGCGGTATAACAGTGTCCTCCTAAATCTGTTTCTTTTTTCGCGGGCCTCTGGGCTTTGATTCTGGTCGTTTAATGACACCGTTTCGGAAATGGGTTTCCTCGTACATACCAAAGAAAACAAATAATCCGAACCCATCTCCCACTGGGAAGATTTGGTTCGGATTATATTGGTTTGGTGCGGGCGACAGGACTCGAACCTGCACGCTTTCGCAGAGGAACCTAAGGGTGATGTCACCTTAGGGAAGATTTATATTGTTCTGTTCCCTTGCCTAATAAATGCTGATATATCTACCGAATAAACACATCTTGTTTCTTCGCCTAAACCGCTGTGTAAGGAACCATATGTGCGGTGCTGTGAGAGGTCTGGGCCATCCAGCCTTTCATACTCGATTGTTGTGGTTATGCCCACCACATACCGGAAGTCTGGCCGAAAAATGCGCAGTTCTTCACCATATTCACCGCGTGCTGCAGGCCTTCCATGCGGTTCATCAGGCTATCCTCGTGTTCGATGCTGATGGTGCCGTCATAGCCGATCTTCCGCAGCTCGGAGAAAATATCCTTCCAGTAGCTTGCGCCATTGCCGTAGCCCACGGTGCGGAAAATCCAGGAGCGGTGGGCTTCGTCGCTGTAGTGCCTGGTGTCCAGCACGCCGTTGATGGCGGTGTTGTACTTATCGATACGCACGTCCTTGGCGTGGACGTGATAGATCATGCCCTTGAACTCCCGAATCACTGCCACGGGGTCCATGCCCTGCCACAGCAGATGGCTTGGGTCAAAGTTGACGCCGATCTCCGGGCCAACGGCTTCCCGCAGATGTTTGAGAGTGTCCACATTATACACGCAGAAGCCAGGGTGCAACTCAAAGGCGATCTTGGTCACACCATAATCCCGGGCAACCTTGACGAAATTCTTCCAGTAGGGGATCAGTACCTCGTTCCACTGATATTTCAGAATTTCCAGATTGTCATCGGGCCATGCGCAGGTCACCCAGTTGGGATAGCGGGAGGTTTCACAGTCGCCGGGGCAACCGGAGAAGCAGGTGATGGTGTCGATGTCCAGCTTCTGGGCAAGGCGCAGAGTATTGCACATATCCTCGTGATACTCCTCGGCCTTGGCGGCATCGGGGTGGACGGGGTTGCCGTGGCAGGACAGTGCGCTGATAGTCATTCCGGAATCCTGAAGGGTCTGGCGAAATTCCTCCAGCGCAGCGGGGTTTGCCAGCAGATACTCCGGGTCAACATGAGCCTTGCCCGCAAAGCCGCCGCAGCCGGGCTCGATCTGCTCAATGCCCATTTCTTTGAAAATCTTCAGTGCTTCGGCAAAAGGCTTATCCTGAAGCACATTTGCAACAACGCCAATTTTCATGGTTACCCTCCTCAGTCAATGGCAACCCATTTACCATTGTGAGCGCTTTTGTACAGCGCATCGCAGATCTTCATCATGTGCAGACCGTCTTCGAAGGTGGCGAAGGGATTGGCGGTTTTCTCGCCCCGGATGGCACTGTAAATGGCGGTGAAGTTCTGCTTGAAAGCATCGGGGAAGCCCTCGGCGTGGCCACCGGGATAGCTAATGATGGATGCAGTGTCTCTGTCCACCAGGGACGGGTCTTTGGTCAGCAGACCGTTGGGCTCATCCCGGTGGCCGATGAGCAGGTCGTTGACCTTCTCGTTGTCCCACTCCAAGGACTGTTTGGTGCCGGCCACCTGCAGCACGGTCTGGTTCTTCTTGCCGGAGAACACAGCGGAGAAGGTGGCGGTTCCCACCGCGCCGCCGTCGAAGCGCAGCAGAATGCAGGAGAAGTCCTCGGTATCGATGGCGACCTCCTTGGGGCCCTCCGCGGTCATCTGGGTGCGTTGGGGGTAGACAGTCTTGAACTCAGCAAAGACCTCCGTGATCTTCTGGCCAGTGACATATTCTGCCAGATCCATCCAGTGAGAACCCAGATCCGCGGTGGCCCGGGTTTTGCCGCACTGGTCGGACAGGATCTTCCAGCTGAAATCGGTCTTGTGCTGCAGCCAGTCCTGCAGATAGCTGCCCTGCACATGGTAGACTTGACCCAGCTCGCCGTCCTGCACCATGCGGCGCATCCGGTAGGGAATTGGATAGAAGCGGTTATGAAAATTCAGCGCGCCCACCAACCCCCGGCTGTTGATGGCGTCCACCATTTTTTGAGCTTCCTCGGCGTTTCTTGCCATGGGCTTTTCACACACCACATGGATACCCCGCTGGACGGCTGCCATGACGACCTCCATATGCATACTGTTGGGGGTGCAGACGTGAACACAGTCCGGCTTACAGGTGTCCATCATTTCCTGATAATCGGTGAATCCGGCGGGGACACCCAGCCGCTCGGCCTTCTCTTTTGCACCAAAGGGGTCTGCGATGGCGACCACATCCACATAGGGAACACGGCGGAGTGCTTCCACATGGGCAACACCGATGAAGCCCATGCCGACAACGGCTGCTTTTAAGCGTTTCATATATTATCTCCTTCTGTGGTTCATTATTCTGCTGCCAGCGCGGCAGCGCCGATCAGTGCCGCCTCATAGCCCAGAGGGGTACATACCACGTCGATATCCTGCATTTTGCGGAAGGCATTGACCTTCAGCGCGGCGGTGATGGCTGGTCGCAGCAGTTCCAGTGAGGCGGAAACGCCGCCGCCTACCACCACAGCCTGAGGATTCAGAACGTTGACGCAATAGGCCATCCCTCTTCCGAGATAAGTACCGATTTCGTCGAAGATGGCCAGTGCCTTGGGGTTGCCAGCCTGTGCAAGTTTGGCGCAGCCGGCGCCGTCGGCTTTCGATCCGGCCTGGGCCAGTGCGGCGGCAAATTCTGCGTCCTGTTGGGCCATTTTGGCGGTGAGGCGATTCAGGGCCGTGCCGGAGCCGTGGGCTTCCAGACAGCCTTCCTGTCCGCAGGGGCATTGGGCAGGGTGATCGTACTCCACCTTCAGGTGGCCCAGCTCACCGGCAAAGCCATCCGCACCCCGGATCAGCGTGCCGTCGGAAACGGAGGCACCGCCCACACCGGTGCTCACGGTCATCCAAACGAAATCAGAGTATTTCTTTCCGAGACCGAATTTCAGCTCACCAATGGCGCAGGCGTTCACATCGTTGTCACAGCGGATATTTGCGATGCCCAGCTTTTCCCGCAGGTATTCCGCCACGGGCACATTTTTCCACTTTGCGTAGGGGGCGTAGAGGAGAACACCCCGGTCACTGTCCACGATGCCGGGCAGAGAGACGCCCAGACCGTGAATCTCCTTTGCTTCCAATCCCCGCTCCTGCATCAGCTCCCGCAGTGCATTCACGCAGATGTCCAGATGGGTCTGGCTGGAAGCGACGAAAGATGTGAACTTCTTCTGGGTGAGGATGCTGCCGTTTTCGTTGGTCAGGGCGGCAATGGTTTTTGTGCCGCCAATATCCAGTGCTGCATAAATCATGGCAATGTGCACCTCCCTGCTATGCGGCAATTACGCAGACTCGTTCATTCTGCGCAGTGCTTGAGAGATGGCATGGCCCAGAATGAGGTGAATGTCTTCCACGACACCGTAGTTCTTGGAGTCAACCACCATGGCGAAATCGGACAGACCGATGATCTTACCGTTGTAGTCGCCAACGATGCAGGCGGTCTTGGCGCCCACTTCCTGAGCGTACTTGTGAGCCTCCACCAGATTGGCGGAATTGCCGGACACGGACATGGTCAGCACCAGATCGCCGGCCTCCAGATAGTTCTTCATCTGCTCGGAGAAGGTGGTCTCATAGCCAAAGTCGTTGCCCAGTGCGCTGAAAATGGCACCGTTGTCCACGGGGGCCATGATCTTCAGGCGCTTGGAGCCTGGGGTATTGATGCCCTTACCAAAGTCGCAGACCCAGTGGGACGCGGCGGCGGCGCTGCCGCCGTTGCCCAGGATCACCAGATGGCGGCCGTTCATGCGGGTTTCGTTGATCAGATCCATCAGCTTTTGGATGTCCTCCCGGGGCAGGCAGTCCATAGCGGTTTTCAGCAGATCGCTGTAGTCATTAAAGAACATGAAAAACCCTCCTTTATGTCGCCTTACTTGTCGCCGCCCACATACTCGCCGGAGTTGTCCTCCAGGACGTCATAACCGGCCCGCATATACAGATCCAGCTGAGGCGGAGTGGCGATGCCCAGGGTGACAAAGGGCTCGGTGGCATCGGGGTAGTTGCGGGTGCCGTGGAGCACGCCGGGAGGCGCGAAGATGATGTCGCCGGTCTCGCAAGGAATCCAGCGGTCATAGAGATAACACTCGCCTCTTCCGCTGTGGATGATGAGGATCTCCTCGGAAATGGGATGCTTGTGGGGGGCGAACTCTTTGCCGGGCTCATGGAAACCCACGGCGATATTGGTGTTTCTGCAGCCCATCTTGGGGTTCAGGGCAAAATGGACAACGTGACCATTGGGCATGGTCCAGGTCTCACCACCGGAGATGCTGAACTTGCCGCCATATTTCTGAACGTGTTCTTTGTTCGTCATTGTCGTATTCTCCTTTATCGCAGTATTAGAATTTGATAACCGCCTTGATGGCCGCGCCGCTGCGGGCATCGGTAAAGGCTTGCAAGGAATCTTTGTAATCGTATACGGTGATGATCTTCTGCAGCTGCTCTTTCAGCTGCATGACCTTGTCCACGACGGCGGAAGTACCATCTGCCTTGAGCTGAGGTGCCGGGCCCTTGGAGCCGATGATGGTCAGCTCCTTGCGCATAATGGGCAGGGGCTCAAAGCCCTCGA
The DNA here is from genome assembly GCA_022786995.1 of Clostridiales bacterium. Classification (GTDB taxonomy): domain Bacteria; phylum Bacillota; class Clostridia; order Oscillospirales; family Oscillospiraceae; genus Faecousia. The sequence goes on along the minus strand of JALFUW010000106.1, from coordinate 33,863 downwards.
TGCTGCCGAAATACACACTGGGAACTACGATCTTGCCGCCGGTTCGGACGATTTCCAGGGTTTGCTTCAGCACTGCGGGAGCGCCGGTGGCTTCGATCACCACATCTACACCCTCCTTGGCGGTCATTTCCCGCACTTGATCCATCCAATTGGAATCAGAGGTGTCCACCACATCGATTAGGCCGGTTTTGCGAACCTGCTCCAGCCGCAACGGGCTGCGGTCCGCGCCGATGACCGTGCCCGCGCCGAGGGTCTGCAAGATCAGACCTGCAACCAGACCGATGGCGCCCAGACCGATGACCAGCACCGTGTCGCCGGGCTGGATATTGGCGCGCATGGCAACGTGGTAAGCGCAGTTGGCGGGCTCCAGCATGGTGGCAGTGATATCGTCCAGGGTATCTGGAATGGGGCTGAGAAAGCTGTAAGCATCGGTGTTCAGCACCAGTGTTTCCTCCGCAAGGCCGCCGGGCAGCAGGGCCTCGTTCATGCTTCTGCAGTAGTTCTGCATCCCGTTGCGGCAGAACCAGCACCTGCCGCAGCCCTTGACCAGCTCGCTGGCGACCCGCATACCTGCTTTCAGACCGTTGGCGGTGTTACCGGTGTCGGTGATTATGCCGGAAAATTCATGGCCAAAATAGCGCTCGCCAGACAGATCCCGCCTGCCATTGTACAGCGCCAGATCACTGCCGCATACGCCGCAGGCGCTGACATCAACGCGGACGGTGTCACCCGTCACGCTGCCCAGTGCAGGAATATCCTGCAATTCCAGCACACCCGGTGCCAGTAATTTCAATGCTCTCATAGCTATACCTCTTTCACATTCCGAAGGCAGCCCGGGCGGTGGCGATGCCAATTTTCATCTGGCGGTCAGCTTCCTCCACGGTGTCGAACCAGAGTTTCCAGGGATACAGGCCGAAGACCTCAAAGGAGCAGTACTTGTCAAAGCCGGTCTCCAGCAAGGCGTCGGCAATAGCCTTGAAATCAATGTGGCCGGTACCGGGGGCGTGGCGGTTGGAATCTGCCAGATGCAGGTTCTGCAGGGCATAGCCGTAGGTTCTCACCGCTTCCACAGGGTTTGATTCCTCAATGTTGATGTGATAGGTGTCGGCCATGGTTCGCACATGGGGATGATCCACTAGCTTTACAAATTCCGTAGCCTCTCGCATGGTGTTCAGAAAATTGGTCTCATATCGGTTGATAGCCTCCACTGCCAGATGGACATCCTTGCCTGAGGCGTATTCGCCGACTTTGTGGATGACCTCTGCCATGCAGCGGGTGGCCTCGGCCCGGTCTGCTCCAGGATCGAAGCTGCGGGTGGTTCCGCCGCTGCCGATGATGACCGTTTTTGCGTCCATGTCCGCGGCAACATCGATGACCTTGCGCAGGTAATCCGCACATTTGGCATTCAGCTCCCGGTCCGCAGTAGCCAGCTTGACGCTGCCATCAAAAATGTAGTGCAGGCCGCTGCATTCCAGACCGGCATCCCGGATCCAGCTCTTGACCTCCCGACGGTACTGCTGGGAGCTCTCCACGCCCAGATGCTTTGCGGCAGTAATCTCCACCGCGTCAAAGCCGTGGATGGCGGCTCTGTTGATGGTGTCGTGCAAGTCGTGCATACCGTAAACGGCAGTACACATACTGAACTTCATAAGTGACCTCCTCTGCTGATGCCGTGCCTGTTAATAGAAATTAACTAATAAAAGCACAAGCAGTGTTCTTCTTTTACAGACTTCGGCGAAGCGGGACTTGTTGAAAATTACCCCGTCATTTTTAATTTTCAACAATCCAGCATTCCTCTGTCTGTATTTATCATAGCATAATGACCTTCTTTCGTAAAATATCAAAAAAATAACTTTTGATAGTTTTAAACTATTGACATTCAGCCATGTCTGCATGTAAGATAAAAAAGAGAATATGGTGCGCATAGGAGGGATTTTTGTGACGCTGAATCAGATGATCTATTTCCAGAAAATCGCGCTCTTGGGCAATATGGGAAAGGCCGCCCGGGTGCTGAATATTTCCCAGCCCAGTCTGAGTGTCGCCATCTCCAATCTGGAGAAAGAATTGAACCTATCCCTGTTCCTGCGGGATGGACATAAGCTGACGCTGTCGGCGGAGGGACGGCAGTTTCTCACCCACGTGGATACCATTCTGGCGGGCGTTCAGGAAACCCAGCTGCATATGCAGTCCCTTTCCGCCAACCGGGACATCATGATCCGGATCGGCTGCATCTCCCCGGTGATGCTGGAAGCGCTGCCGAGGACGGTCCGGGCTTTCCTGTCAAAACCAGGCAACAGCCATATGAAGGTGGACTTCCGCACAGACAATACCACCAACCTGATTGGAAAGCTGCGGGACGGCTACTGCGACTTTCTGATCTGCTCCGTGTCAAAGGAGGAGGATCTGATTCAGACGGAGCTTTCCGCCGAGCCCTATGTTCTGCTGAGCCCACCAGGCTGGGAGGAGCCCCAGTCTTGGGATGCGCTGTTTTCCCAGGATGTCGTCGGCTTTCAGGAGCAGACCAGAGCCTGTTCCGAAATTCGAGAAATGCTGGGAGAGTACGGCATCGTGCCCATTTACACCCACAATGCCCCGGATGAGGCCAGCATTGCGGCGCTGGTCTCCTACGGCTTTGGCTATGGCATCGTGCCCAAGGTGCCGCTGCTGAAGCACTACGATCTGCAAATTTCTCCGTTGCCCACTCCCGATGGCGGCCTGACCCGAAGAATTTACCTGACCCAGTTGATCAACCGGCCTCCGGCGGGTGCCGCCAAGCGGTTTCTTAAATACCTGTTGGCCCAGCGGCTGGAGGAATAAAAGAATATGAAAAAAACTGCCCGGATCGTCCGGCGGAGAAATGCCAATAAGCGATTTTTCCGCAGAAAGATTTGGTCAGTTTTTTTAGAAAATACAGGCGGACTGCAAAATGATATTAGCATAAGGCGTGGCTTCCCCGCGGTAAAACACCACGGGGAAGCCAAATGAAGAAGATATTAGCCGTTGATTTCCTTCGCGCGGCAGCAGGAAACAAAATGTCCGGGGGACACTTCTTCCAGAACCTGAGGCTCGTGGCACTTGTCGCAGGCATAGTTGCAGCGGGCGGCAAAGCGGCAGCCGGGCTTGGGATTGATGGGGGACACCAGCTCGCCTCGGAGCAGGATGCGCTCCTTCTTGTGCAGAATGTCCGTGGAGGGAACGGCAGACAGCAGTGCCTTGGTATAGGGGTGCATTGGATTCTTGAACAGCTCCTTGGAGGGGCAGGTCTCCACCAGCTGACCCAGATACATGACGCAGATGTGGGTGGAAATATGGCGCACCACGGATAGGTCGTGGGTAATGAACATATAGGTCAAGCCCTTTTCCTCCTGCAAATCCTGCATCAGGTTCAGGATCTGCGCCTGGATAGAAACGTCCAGGGCGGAAACCGGCTCGTCGCAGACGATGAAGGAGGGATCCAGAGCGATGGCCCGGGCCACACCGATTCTCTGCCGTCTACCGCCGTCCAGCTCGTGAGGGTAGGAGTTCCACAGACGCTCATCAAGACCGACGGTGGTCATAATGGCTTGAGCCCGCTCCTCCACCTCCTTCTTGCTGTAGCGCTTGGAGCGGATCAGAGGCTCCTGAACGGTTTCGAACACGGTCATTCTGGGGTTCAGGGAGGAATAGGGATCCTGGAAGATGATCTGCATCCGCTCCCTGAGCGCATGCAGCTTCTTCTTGTCGACCTTGGTGATATCCTCGCCGTTGAACAGGATCTGACCGCCGGTGCTTTCCAGCAGATGAATCATGGTTCTGCCCAGGGTGGACTTGCCGCAGCCGGACTCGCCGACAACGCCCATAGTGGTGCCCCGCTCAATGGTGAAGGACACATCGTCCACAGCGTGCAGCTTTCCACGGGGGGTATCAAAATATTTCATGAGGTGTTTTGCCTCAATCAGCGGTGTATTTGCCATAGTGTTTGAACCTCCCGTTTCTTATTCTGCCTTGCCCGCGCACATAGTGCAGCGGACAAAATGGTTGGGCCGGACCTCTACGAAGGGAATATCGCCCTTCTGGCACTCGGCGGTGCAGTGGGAACAGCGGGGATTGAAGTGGCAGCCCTCCGGCAGCTTCTCGGGGTTAGCAGGCAGGCCGGGGATGGGGGTCAGGCGATCCACGTCCTCGGACAGGCTAGGGATAGAACCGAACAGGCCGATGGTGTAAGGATGGGTCGGGTGCAGAAACAGCTCTTCCTTGCTGGCCATCTCCACGATCTCGCCGGCGTAAATGACGGCAACATCATCGCAGGATTCTGCCACAATGCCAAGATCGTGGGTGATGAGGATCATGGCGGTGTTCAGCTTCTTCTGCAGCTCGGCGATCATTTCCATGACCTGCGCCTGGATGGTCACGTCCAGTGCGGTGGTGGGTTCGTCTGCCAGCAGCAGCTCGGGGTTGCAGGCCAGCGCGATGGCAATGACCACACGCTGCTTCATGCCGCCGGAAAACTGATGAGGAAATTCCGGATACCGCTCGGCGGGGATGCCCACCATTTCCAGCATTTCCATAGCCTTTCTCATGGAATCCTTTTTGCTGCAGTGCTCGTGCAGGGAGATGACCTCGGCAATCTGATCGCCCACGGTCATCAGGGGATTCAGGGCGGTCATGGGATCCTGGAAGATCATGGAGATCTTTTTGCCCCGGATCTTGCGCATTTCCTTTTCGGACGTCTTCAGCAGATCTTCGCCGTCGAGGAAAACCTCGCCTTTCAGCACCTTCGCAGGGGGATCGGGCAGAATTCCCAGAATGGACTTGGCGATGGTGGTCTTACCGGCACCGGTTTCACCCACGAGACCCAGGCTTCTGCCCCGTTTGACTTCCAGAGAGACGCCGTTTACAGCATGTATAACCGCACCTGCGGAGGTGTAAACCACTTCCAGATCCCGCACGGAAAGAAGGAGGTCATTCTCTTTTTTGATTTCTTCAGACATCATTTATCCTCCTCTCAGTCTTTCAACTTGGGGTCAAGGGCATCGCGCAGGCCGTCGCCCACCATGTTCAGGGACAGAACTGCCAGCATGATGGTGATGCCGGGGAACAGAACCATGTGGGGATAATTGCGGATGTAGTTTCTGCCGGCGGAGAGCATCGCGCCCCATTCCGGGTTTGGCGGCTGAACACCCAGCCCGATGAAACTCAGCTGGGAAGCCGTCAGGATATTGTTGGCCACGGACATGGTCATCAGGACGATCAGAGGAGCCAGAATATTCGGCAGGATATGCTTGGCAATGATCTGGGCGGTGTTGCAGTTGATAGAGGTGGCCGCTTCCAGATACTCCATCCTACGCACATTCAGCACGGAGGCGCGGGCCATTCGCACGAAGGACGGCGTACCGCTGATGGCGATGGAGATGATACAGTTGTTAATGCCGGGTCCCAGCACCGCACAGACGGCGATGGCAAGAACCAGCGCAGGGATCGCGGAGAATACGTCCATGACGCGCATCAGGAAACCGTCAACCTTGCCGCCGTAGTAGCCGCTGATGCAACCCAGCGTGATGCCGATGACGGAGGAATACAGCACGGATAGCAGTCCGATCCGCAGGGAATACTTGGTGCCCACCATCAAACGGCTGAGGATATCACGGCCCAGCTCGTCCGTGCCGAAGGGGTGGGCCCTACTGGGCGTGCCGAAAGTGTTGTACAGATCCGTCTGCTCAAAGGGGTAGGGGGCCAGAATGGAGGACAGCAGTCCGATTAGGATCAGAACCAACAGGATAACCAGACCTGCCACTGCAGTCTTGCTCTTGCACAACCGGCGCATGGTGATCCTGAGCATGGATTCGCGTTTCCGGCCTGTATGCCGGGCAGCGCTCATTGTTGCATTCTGTTCAGACATAATCAACCTCCATTACTGAATTGCGCCCGGATGCGGGGATCTACCAGTGCGTATAGAAGATCGACCAGCAGCATCACCACACTGAACGCAATGGAGACCATGATGACGGCACCCTGAATGGCAGGATAGTCCCGGGACTTGATGGCCGTGACCATATAGGTTCCCAGTCCGGGGATGGTGAATACGGTCTCGGCAACCAGCGTGCCGCACATCAGCAGGCCGAAGATGGCACCGGCCTGGGTGACCACGGGGATCAAGGCGTTTCTCAGGGCGTGGCGAAAGGTGATGACCCGCTCGGTCTGACCTTTTGCCCGGGCTGTGGTGATGTAGTCCGCGCGGATGACCTCCAGCATACTGGAGCGGGTCTGCCGGGCCATACCGGCAATACCGGGCATGGAGACAGCCAGACAGGGCATGATGTAGTGCTCAATTCCGCCGATGCCGCTGGGGGGAAGCCAGCGCAGCTTCAGAGCGAAAACAACGGACAGCATCAGGCCGAACCAGAACGTGGGCATGGACACGCCTACAAGCGCAACCGACATGGATAGATTATCCTTCCATGTGTTGCGGTTCAGAGCGGCGATGATTCCCAAAGGAATGCCGATGCCCAGAGAGAACACCATACTGAACGAAGCAATTTTCAGGGTAAAGCCGAAGCGCTGCAGGATCTCCTGCTTGACCTCCCGACCGTTGGTATAGGACGTACCGAAGTCGAATCGGGTCACGATACCCTTGATATAATTGAAGAAACGAACAAGCAACGGATCATCCAGACCCAATTTTTCATGAAGAGCAGCAACCTGTTCCGGAGTGGCATTTTCGCCAAGGATAATGACTGCAGGATCGCCGGGGGTAAAAGACATGATCACAAAGATCAGCAATGCCACACATAGAATAACCGGGATCAGGAGGATCAGTCTTTTAACGGTGTATTTTAGCAAAAGAACTCCCTCTTTCTATAAGCAATGGGTGCGGGATCCCCGCACCCATTGCTACAATAAGTGATGATTAGTGGCTTACAAAGTCAGCGGAGATGGTGGACATATGGGGATAGAAGAACACATCGCGGAACACCAGATTGGAAATGGTGTCAACATGGACGTAGGGAGTGTAGGTGTAAACCAGAGGATACATGCAGCAGGTCTCCAGAATGTAATCCTGCAGAGCGCCGACGGTAGCATTGCTGTGGCCTTCGATGTCCAGAGCGGCGTTGAGCAGCTCTTCCATCTTTTCATCCTTCTGGAACAGAACGTTGGCGCCGGTGTCGGAGTGCTTGCCAACGTACCACTTCCAGCCCACGGGAACCACGGGCACACCGTTGTTGGAGATACCGATGCAGTAGAAGTCAAATGCGTCTGGCTGATAACGATAGGTCTGGTACAGGGCGTTTTCGTAGCAGAGGATTTCAACTTCGATACCGATCTTAGCCAGGTTAGCCTGGATGACCTGAGTCATGGAGCGGTACTCATCCTGATCCTTAGCCATCAGCTTCAGCTTCAGGCCTCCGTCGGGGTAGCCAGCCTCAGCCATCAGAGCCTTGGCCTTATCCAGATTGAAGTCGTAGGGCTTCATATTCTTCCAAGCCTGGTCAAAGTCGATAACCAGACCTGCTTCGGGTTCGGGAACGGCCAGGCAGGTAGCAACACCGCCCTTGCCGTCATAAACGGACTGCAGGATACCGGCGTTATCAATGGCGTAGCAGATCGCCTGTCTGATGCGGACATCGGAGCAGGGGCTCATGGGATCGCAGTTGAAGCCCAGGCCACGGACCTGTGCGAAGGGGATGTTGGTGACACTGAAGCCGGGCATGCCGACGAAGGAGTCAGCATCCTTGGAGGAGATGTTGTAAGCAAAGTCGATATTGCCGGTTTCCAGCTCGATAGCGACCTGAGCGGGCTCAGCAACGAACTTGACTTCAATTTCATCCAGATTCTGGTTGTTGAAGCTCAGATCCTTGCCCCAGTAGTTGTCATCCTTCTTAAAGGTAATGGATGCACCAGGAGTCCAGTCAGCGATGTAGTAGGGGCCGGTGCCGACGGGATCGGAGGAGAAGCCGGTGGCGGAAGCCTCATAGGACTTCTGACTGACGATGGGAGAGCTCAGCATAGCACGCTCGAAGGAACCCAGCAGGTCGGGGGCGAAAGTGAACTCGACAGTGTAATCGTCCAGAGCCTTAACGGAAGTGATTTCGCCCAGAGAGGAGGCTCGCTCACCAATCTCAATGGGCTTCTCGAAGGAGAAGACGACGTCGCTGGCCTTGATGGCCTCACCGTTGTGGTCATAGACGCCTTCGCGGATCTTAACGACATAAACGCCTTCAGCGGTACGCTCATAACCGGAAGCAATCTTGGGAGTCATATCGCCGGTACCGAACAGATCGAACAGCTGCTCGTAGAAGAAGATCTGCATGGTGCCACGGGTGGCGTTATCTGCGTTGAAGGGCAGATAGTTGCCGGGATCAGATGGGGCTGCCATTACGAATTTACGGTAGTTGGAGCCGCCGTCAGTGGGGGCTGCAGCAGAGCCATTGGATGCGGGGGCATTGCCGGAGCTTGCGGGTGCGGAGCCGCCGCATGCTGCCATGGACAGGCATACGACTAGAGCGCACAGCAGGGCCAGAACGCGTTTGGTTGTCTTTTTCATTGTTGTTTTCTCCTTTCGATTTTCGTGAATGCTGTATCGTGCTGAGTTCCGCGGAAACTGTAATTTGTTGCGTTCCCAGCAGCCTTGAATTGGCGAGGCGGCATCCATCGGCGGTGACTTGCCATAAATGCCCTGACGGGTGGACATCCGGCTTTTCTGGCACCATGAGAACGTTTTCATGAAAGACCAAAAAATAAAGTCAACCGATTCGAGGGGTTGATTCTGCGGCGTAGCCTATTCGGGCTGTTTACGCTTATATTCTACCATCAAAATTCAGAATTTCAATTATCAAAGTTCAACAATATTATGCATTAAATTTCTGCTAATTGCACAATATCGGGGAGTAGACTACATTTTCTCGGATGAAATGCGCGAAATGTCGCCGCAGCACCCTGAAATGGCGATAGAAACGAAAACATTATCATAATCATTCTTTTTCTTGACTTTCAAGTATGAAAATGTTACCATATATATCAGTAGAAAAAAACGGAAAACGGGGTGACATTCATGGCTAACATCCACGACGTGGCAAAAGAAGCCGGTGTTTCCATATCCACGGTCTCCCGGGTGATCCAGGGGGCCTCCAATGTTCTGCCAGAGACCAGAGCCAGAATTGAGGAGGCGATCCAGAAGCTGGACTATCACCCCAACAGGCTGGCCCAGCAGTTCCGCACCCAGCAAACAAAAACAATCCTCGTGATCGTTCCGGAGATCGGAAACACGTTCTTCGCTGAGATCCTGTCCGGTATCGAGGACATCGCAGAAAAGAATCACTATACTATCCTATTGGTAGATTCCCACGGCAAGCCGGAGGTTGAGACGAAGTGCTATGATATGCTCTCACAGAAGCTGGTGGACGGCATCATCACCTTCTCCGTGGGCATTCCCAAGGACGAGCTGCGTCAACTGGCCACCCAGTATCCCATCGTTATTGGCATCCGCTATTTTGCGGATAATACACTGGCCAATGTTACCATCGATAATATCAAGGCCGTTAAGGATATCACCAGCTATATGCTGAATCTGGGGCACAAAAAGATCTGCTATCTGGCCGGTCCGGCGGATGTGCCCATTTATCAAGATCGTGTCAACGGATATTTGGAGGCTCTGAAGGAGCGAGGGCTGCGTGTGGATCGGAATCTGATTGTCAACTGCGTTCCCAGCGTCCAGGGGGGCTACGACGCTATTTCTGCCCTGCTTCGGGTCGGGGATCACAAGTTCAGCGCCGTTGTTGCCGGCGGTGATACCATGGCCATCGGCGCCATCCGCGCCCTGACCGACTGTGGCAGGCGGGTTCCGCAGGATGTGGCTGTGTCCGGCTTTGATGATGTGGAGCTGGCGGCGCTGTTCAGCCCGGCTCTTACCACCGTACGGCAGCCGAAGCATCAAATCGGTATGCGCACCGCCGAAAAGCTGCTGGACCTTATTGCCGGAAAGACCCAAGCGGCCTGCCGGGATGTGCTGAACTATGAATTGGTGATCCGGGAAAGCTCCGGCGGATTCGTGGGAAACCGGGAGCTGTAGCTGTTTTACAATCGCCCTTCGCCCTTCCAATGGGCGAGGGGTGATTTTGCGTATTCGGCCAGCAAGTTTATGCAGTTCCGCTGTACTTACTATGAAAACGTTTCGCCAAAACACCGCTTTCTGAGTGGCCACCGGGAGTGGCTCCTTTCCCGGTGTTTTCATTATTCTCTGAATTTGTTCGAAATGCTGATAATTTATCAGGTAATTTGTGAAAATAGACCATTGACACTTGTATAAGTGCTGTTTATAATAAAGCAAACCCAATGTGAAAACGTTCTCACAAATTCACGGTTGACACTGTTATTTCAACCCATGGCATACTCACGAAAGGAGAAAGCGCATGAACGATCCCTACCAGATTACAAAACTTCCGGAGTTTCATGCCGATACACTGGAGATGGTCATGGCAGAGCGCCTGACCGCGTCAAAAAACAACACCACCAACATCCCCATGCTGTGGCAGGGGCTTCTGGAAATGGATGTGAAGGTGGGCGAAGAAACACGCATCGCAAAGCTCTACATCCCCAAGGATACCCCCCAGGGAACGGCGTTTGTCCTGCTGAATGTCCCGGAAGGAAAAAAGACGGTTTCTTTCCTCTACGAAAGCGGATGGATCGACTGTGCTGATAAGTACCAGCTGCCTGTTTTCGCAGCAGAGCCCGGCGAAGACGGTTGGAAATCCCCAGCGCAGGAGCAGGCATATATCAATGCCTGCGTTCAGACCCTGTTCGGCGGCATATACATCCGCGCCGGTATGAGCATCTACGTTGTCGGCTATGGTAGTACCGGCAAATGCCTGCACCGGTATGCCATGAATACCCCCCTTCAGGTGGCTGCCGCTGTGTTTATGGATGCCTCCGGACTGGAAGATACCGTGATTGCCGAAGTGGAAGAATCTTCTCTGGACGGAACCGGCATGACCTTCGGCCTTCCCCAAAAAACCTTCCCCATGACCTTTGATATTCCCAAGAAGGATATTCCCGTACCCGTCTGGATTCTGGAGCGCCGGCTGGCGACCCAGGAGAAAAAAGCCGCCGCCCACTGGCTATACGCCATCGATGGAGCGCTTTCCGCGAAAGACCCCGTTCTGGGTCGGGTTTATACACAGACCAGGGAAAGCGTCTGCACCCCGGACGGTCCCATTGCTTTGGTCTGCGTAAAGGAGACGGAGACCCTACGCTTTGCCCCGGCAATGACGGATGCCACCTGCCGCTTCTTAAGGCGCTACGCCCGCTACAATAAGTTCGGCCCCTACGGCAATTCCCTAGTGCCCTATGTAGACTACGAAACAATGGGCGTGGAGGTTCGATACTTTCCGGATCACAAGGGCGATCAGCGGGAGTGCCTAATCTATGTTCCCAAAGCCTACCGGGACGGAAGGAAGCTGCCTATGGTGTTCGCCATCCACGGTTCCAGCGAATCCGTCCGGAACTATTTTGAGGAGAGTCTCCTGTACCGCAAGGCAGACAAGGAGGGGTTCATCCTCGTCATGCCGGAGACAGCCCTGTACTTCATGCCCGATGAGCTCTCTGGCGGCGTGCCCATGGCCTACCGCCCCCGGTGGGCGTTCTGTTCTACCGACCAGCTGGAGGATCTGAGCTGCACCGAAAACGACCTAAACTACTTTGACCGGATCATGACCTCCGTGATTGAGGAGTATCCGGTGGACGAGAGTCGTATTTATGGAACCGGCCATTCCAATGGCTTTATGATGACCAGCCTTTTGGCGAGTTCCCCCTATGGAAGCCGTTTTGCTGCCATTGCCATGACCTCCGGTGTCACAACCGCATGGGATGACCAAGGCAGTGAAAAGGTTCCTGTCTATATGACCATGGGTGAATACGACCTGTGGGGCTATGGGCTGGAGGAGGAAAATGGCTTGACTCAGGGCATTGACCTCTGGCTTATCCGTAATGGACTGGCAACGGAAGAAAACGCAAAGCAAATGCGTATCTCCGGCGCTTCTGAGACCTTTACCGCCGATCGCCACCACTGCGTGCAATGGGACAATGCGCAGGGCATCCCTATGGTCCGCTACGACTGGATTGAGAAGAAAGACCACATGAACACTGCTGACGAAAACAATCTGTTCTGGGATCAGTGGTTCAGCAAATGGACGCTGGATAAGGAAAAGGGCCGTTGCTATGAAGGCAGGCAGGTCTGAGGAAGGAGAAAACTATGAGAAGAGTTGCTTTGGTTGACTATGGCAAGCTGGAGCTACAGGACAATGTGGAACGTATCTCCACGTTACAGCCCGGCACCGTCAAGATGGAGGTTTCCGCCTGCGCCATTTGTGGCAGTGATCTGGCCCTGTTCCGGGGCAAGCGGGATCTGAAGCATGAGCGCTACTGGGGTCACGAATTCTCCGGCGTGGTTGTGGATGCCGGTTCTGGGGCCAATGGCATTGCCAACGGAATGCGGGTTGCCAGCGAGGTTTCCCGGGCCTGTGGTCACTGCTGGCACTGCCGCAACGGCTTACCCAGCCTGTGCAAGAGCATGAACGATGCCTTTTTCCCCGGCGGCTTCTCCGAGGAGACCTGCGTGCTGAATACCGAGGAGAATAGCTTCATCAGCCGCGTTCCCGACACGGTGGACGACATCACCGCCACCCTGCTGGAACCCACCAGCTGCTCCCTGCAGTGTGCACTGAAAGCCAATATCAAACCCGGCGAACGGGTTGCTGTCATTGGCATGGGCCCCATGGGCTTTATCACCGCCCGAATTCTGCAGCAGATCGGCGCGGGCTTTGTGGTGGGCATCGTCAACAAGCCCTCCCGTCTTGCCCAGCTGAACGAGATCGGTTTCCTGGAGGGCATCGACAGCAGCCGGGAGGACTGGATCGATCAGGTGCATGAGATGTTCGGTTCCTTCGGTCCTGATGTGGTGGTGGAGCTGTCCGGAAACCTGACCGCCTTCCAGAACGCCCTGAACATCGTCCGCCCCGGCGGACGCGTTGTGGTGGGCAGTGTCTACACCGGCTACGCCAGCAACGTGGAGCTGCGGCCCGTTATGCGCAAGGAGCTGACTATCGTGGGCGCAAAAGGACCGTATCCCAACCTGAACTCCGACGGTTCTTCCATGGCAATGGATATGCTGGCAAAGATTCAGGACGATCTGAAGAAGCTTATCCATGTTTACGACTACAAGGACGCTATCCGCGCCTTTGAAGATACCATGACCAGCAAATCCATTAAATCCGTAATCACCTTCCGTTAAAAAAGCTTGTAAAAGGAGTAACTATTATGTACGAAAAGAGACTGAAGGGCGTTGTAATCCCTATGATCACCCCCATGAACGAGGACAGCACTGTAGATGACGATTCCCTGAAGAACTTTGTCAACTTCCTGGTGGAGGCCAAGACCGACGCCCTGTATCCCAACGGCACCAACGGTGAGAGTCTGCTGATGAGCCAAGCCGAGCGTGAACACATCGCGGAAGTCATCGCCGAGGCCAACGACCACCGCCTGCCCCTGTTCATCCAGTGCGGCAGCATGACCACCGCGGAAACCGCTTCCCACGCCCAGCACGCAGTCAAGATTGGCGCTGACGGCATCGGCGTCATGAGTCCCGCTTTCTTCGGCATGGACGAGGAGTCCCTGTTCCAGTACTACGCAGCCGTCATCAAGAAGCTGCCCATGGATTTCCCTGTCTATGTTTACAACATTCCTGGCTGCACCACCAACGACGTTTCTCCCGCTCTGCTGCACCGCCTGATGGCCACCTTTGAAAATGTCGTCGGCATCAAGTATTCCAATCCCAACCTGATGCGTGTGGAAGACTACCTAAATACCGACTGCCGCGTTCCTGAGCTGCTGATTGGCTGCGACAGCCTGTTCCTGCAGTGCCTGACTACCGGCGGCGTGGGCACCGTTACCGGCCCCGGCAGTGTTTTCTACGAGCGCTTTAACCGGCTGTACCGTCAGTTCCAGGAGGGTGACTTCCAGGGGGCTATGGAAACTCAGAAGAAGATCGTGGAGACTGACCGCAAGCTGGCTGGTATCCCCGGTATCCCTGCTCTGAAGACCTTGCTGAAAATGCGCGGCGTCATCCGCACCGATGTGTGCCGAGCTCCCCACAGACCTCTGACCGACGCGGAGAAGCAGGTCTTGGCGGAAGTTTACGCTGAATACTGCAAGGAGGAAGGTATCAATGGCTAAGGATAAGGTTCGTGTTGGCGTTATTGGCGTCGGCTATGTATCCCAGAACAACTTCATGCCTGTGCTGCCCAGGATGGATGATGTGGAAATCGTGGGCATCATGGCAAACCATCTGGAAAAGGCCCAGCGGGCCCAGAGAATGTGCGGCGCAGAAAATGCCGTTGCCACACTGGAAGAGCTAGTGGATCTGGGTCTGGACGGTGCCTTCGTCCTGACCCCCAAGGCCTGCCACTCCCAACAGATCGAGTTTCTGATGAAAGCGGGTGTGGATGTTTACAGTGAAAAACCCATGGCTACCACCCTGAAGGACGCTGCTCGGATGGTTGAGCTGTCCGAAAAGACAGGCAAGAAACTGATGATCGGCTTTAACCGCCGTTACGCTCCTGTTGTACAGAGAGCAAAGGAAGTTTACACCAATGTTTTGCCTGATGTTATCATCGGTCAGAAGAACCGCCCTGCCACCGAATACCATGCCACACTGGAAAATGCGGTCCATATCGTTGACCTGATGCGTTTCTTCGGCGGTGAGGTCCGGGATGTCCACGCCATCTCCAAGTACACAGATCCCGATTACGAGACCTTCACTACCGCTATGCTGCACTTCGAGAACGGCGCAGCCGGTATGCTCATCGCCGACCGTAGCTCCGGCCAGTGGGAGGAAACCATCGAGATCCACGGCGGTAACCACTCCGTACAGATCAAGATGCCCGACAGCGTCACTATCGTGGACGGCGAGGCCATGCACACCACCGAAATGACCCCCATGGCAATGGGCTGGGCTCGCAGCGAAGATAAGCTGGGCTTCAGCTACGCCATCCGTCACTTCGTGGACTGCCTGAAGGAGGGCAAGACTCCCATGACCAACGCCCAGGACGCTTTCAAGACCCATGTCTTGCTGGATCAGATTCTGAGAAGTGCCGGCCTGCCCGGTATGGAATAAGGAGGTCATGTCAGCATGAAAATCGCCGGACATACCATGGGGACTCCTGAGTACACCGTCACCGAAGCTATTAAGCTGTTCCATGATATCGGCATCGATGGCGCGGAAATCGTTGTTCAGGACGGCTACCGCAGCGGCATCTCCACTGCCTGCGCCAGAGAAGAGCTGGATGAAATCAAAAAGTGCGCCCAGGAAAATAACATCGAGATTTGCTGCCTGACCCCCTATAATTCTTACTTTAATGATCTGGACGATGCCAAGCGCAATGCGGAAATTGCAGGGATTGAGAAGGTTATCGACGCCTGTGAATACGTGGGCGCCCACTTCATCCGCATCTACGGCGGCAACCTGGTTGCTGGCGATACCTACTGCCTGCCCCAGCGTCGGGCCAAGCTGGTGGAGTCCATGCGTTACTTGGGCGACAAGGCCGCTGCTAAGGGGGTGACCTTGGTCATCGAGAACCATTTCAACACCATGTGCGTCTCCGCCAAGGACAGCTACTCTGTGATCGAGGAGATCAATCATCCTAACGTCAAGATCCTCTACGATCAGGCAAACCTGAGCTTCACCGAGAACGAGGGTTATGAAGAAGCTATTGCCATCCAGCAGGAAGAAGTTGCCTATATGCATGTGAAGGATCTGGTTTTTAAGGAAGGCGTTTCCTTCACCTCTGACGAGGTTTCCCACCCTGAGGAGTCCAAGCGCAATGTCTACACCCGCATTGTGGGCGAGGGGGTCATCGCCTGGCCCGAAATCCTGAAGCTGGTCAAGGCCCATGGCTACGACGGCTGGCTTTCCATGGAGTATGAAAGAAGATGGCATCCCGATGACATTCCCGATGCATCCATCGGCATGAAGAAGGGTGCGGACTACATCAAGTCCATTATGTAAGTTCAGACGTACCGGCAGCATACGCTGCCGGTACATCCAAAGGAGAAACTATGAAAATTGCACTGCTGGGCGTGAGCCACTGGCATCTGCCCCTGTACCTGCCCGGGCTTCCCAAAGGAAGCGTTGTGGGTATCAGTGATGATAATATCCAAATCGCGGCGGCGATTGCAAAGCCCTACGGTTGCCCGGTCTACCAAGATTATAAAACGATGATCCTGGAAACCAAGCCAGATTTTGTCTTTGCCTTTGCGCCCCATTATAAAATGAAGGAAGTATCCCTGTATCTGCTGAACGCAGGCATCCCCTTTTCCATGGAAAAGCCCTGCGGCCTGAATTCCGTCGAGGTGGAGGAGCTGTACAACACCTGCGAGCAGAAGAACGGCTTCGTTTCCATCCCCTTCGTCTGGCGTTACAGCGATACGGTTAACGATCTGAAGAACAAATATCTGAAGAAGCCCATCGTCCATATGTCCTACCGCTTTATTGCCGGTCCCCCTTCCCGGTATCTGGCAACTTCCAAATGGATGCTGTCCAAGGAAACCGCCGGTGGCGGTTGCATGACCAATCTGGGTGTTCACTTTATCGACATGGCCATGTATCTGACGGATAGCACCTGCGCCGAGACCTTGGCTTCCTCCTATCAATACGCCAGCGAGTATGACGTTGAGACCTATGCAACTTCCCTGCTGAAGCTGCCCACCGGCGCATCCTTGCTGCTGGAAAGCGGCTATGCCTATCCCATGTCTGAGGATCTGAAGCGGGAAAACCGTTGGACCATCGTTACCGAGAATGGCTATTACATTCTGGCGGAGAACAAGCTGGAGATGCGGGAATACGGCGTGGAGCCTGCTATTGTCCCACTGAATACTGACAGCGACGTCTACTACGGCATCTATACCAAGACCACCCTGAACGATATGATCAGCGGTACCCGGCCTAGAGCATCCCTGAAGGAAATGCTGGACACTAGCCGAATCCTGGACGCTATGAATGTCAAGGCAAAGGAGAAAACACGATGAAAATAGGCGGTTTCGGACGCATTGCCGATTATGAAAAAATCAAGGCCGCCGGCTTCGACTATGCGGAGCTGGACCTGCCGGAAATTGAAGAATTGTCCGATGAGGCATTCGAGGCCTTCTGTGAAAAGGTGAACCAGGCGGGTTTCCCGGTACTCACCGGCTCCCGGGCGCTGCCCATTTCTACCCCCTGGTTTTTTACCGAAGAATTCTCTTTGGACGCATACAAGGATTACATGGTCAAGGCCTGTGCCAGAGCCAAAAAGCTAGGCATCCAGAAGATCATTATCGGCAACGGCAAGGCTCGCTGGCTGCTGGATGAGACAAGCATTCAGAAGGAGTGCAACTTTATTGATCTGCTGTCCCTGTTCTCCAAAATCTGCGGGGAGAACGGCATTGCGATGATCCTTGAGCCTCTGGGCCCGGATTACTCCAACTATATCAACACCCTGCCCGAAGCAGTCCGGGTGGTAAAGGCCGCCGGCAACAGGAATCTGTTTATCATGGCGGATCTGCGGCACCTGTACCGGGGCGGAGAATCCTACGAGGATATTGTCACTTGCGCCGATTATCTGCACCATGTCCATATCGACTACCCCGAGGTGTTCCCCCAACGGCCCTTCCCCACAGCGGAAGACGGCTTTGACTATGCCCCCTTCCTGGATGCTGTCAAGCGGGCCGGTTACGATGATACCCTGACCATTGAAGCGGATATCCCCGGCGACTGGACTTCCGCATATCAGAAAGCCATGAAGATACTGGAGGGTGTGCGATGAAAGTATTGTGTTTCGGTTCCCTGAACATCGACTACGTATATTCTGTGGATCACTTTGTGGCAAAGGGAGAGACCTTGTCCTCTACGGGGCTTCAGGTTTTTACCGGCGGCAAGGGACTGAACCAATCCATCGCCCTGGCAAAAGCAGGCACGGAGGTCTACCACGCCGGTGCCATCGGCCCGGACGGCAAATTCTTGCTGGAGGCCATGGAGCAGGCGGGTGTCAACACCGAGTATGTAGCCGTTCTTGCCAATGACCGTACCGGTAACGCCATTATCCAGCGGGATAAGGAGGGCGACAACTGCATCCTGCTCTACGGCGGAACAAATCAACTGATCACCAAAGAGCAGGTGGACAGCGTCCTTTCCCATTTCTCGATGGGAGACTACCTGGTTCTGCAGAACGAGATCAACCAGCTGTACTACATTATGGAAAAGGCCCACGAAAAGGGCATGGTCATTGTCCTGAACCCCTCTCCCATGAATGAGAAGATCCTGACGCTGCCTCTGGAGTATGTCAACATCTTTATGCTCAACGAGGTGGAAGCCGGACAAATACTGAACTGCGGCAGCGAGGAAAAACACGGTCAGCTGGCGGAAAAGCTGCTGGAAAAATTCCCCGGCGCTACCGTTGTCCTGACCTTGGGCGACAAAGGCTCCATCTGCATCGACGGAAATTCTCAGTTATCCCAAGGTGCTTTCAAGGTTTCCGTAGCCGATACTACTGCCGCAGGCGATACCTTCACCGGATTCTTCATCGGCGGCCTGCTCAGCGGTAAGCCCAAACAGGAGGTCATGAAGGAGGCTTCCGCAGCAGCGGCAATTGCCTGCTCCCGGCCAGGCGCGGCACCTTCCATCCCCGCCGTCGAAGAGGTCAGGGCGTTCCTGCTGGTACGGGCGTGATTACACACACTGTTTCATTGCCTTTCCCTATACGTTTGAAAAAAGGAGAAACAAAAAAATGGTGATCGATAAGCTGAGCCGAATCCACGCCTACGCCTGCGCTCTTCCACATCTGGTACAGGCGCTGGCCTGTCTGGAAAAAGTAAGGGATGCTGACCCGGGCCGCTATGATTTTGACGGGGGCTTTATCCTGATCCAGGAGGGAACCACCGTGCCCATCCAAGCCGGTGATTTTGAAGCTCACCGGAAATATCTGGATGTCCAAATTCTGCTGGAAGGTGCGGAGACCATCGCCTGGGCAGATATTGGCGACCTGACGGTATCCGTTCCCTACAACGAGCAGGCAGATAGAAGCAATCATTCTGGCAGCGGATGCACCATCCCCATCAAGCCCGATATGTTCTATATCTGTGCCCCTCACGATGCCCATAAAGCCTGCGGCCATGTGGAAACGCCTGCCCACTTTCGCAAGGTTGTGATGAAGCTGCGCCTTGAGGATTAGGGTGTATCTGAAAACACAAAACGATTGTACTATTTCAGCAAAATACAGATAGAAGACTGGTGAATAAAATACGACAAAGTACACTGCCAGCTTGTCATAGCGGGTGGAAACCCGGCGAAACACTTTCAGTTTATTGAAGAAGCACCTCACCAAATGTCTCTCTTTTGAGCCTCTTAATTGCATGATATCACTCAGCCACCTCCTGCTGCAACTCTAGCATCAACTGCGCCCCAAGCTGGAGTCCTGCCAGAAATGCAATCCGCTCATGTTCCGCGCAGAGCGCTCCCACGAGGCAGAACACCCGGTCAGTATCCTTCCGGGACAGGTCACTCAGGCAGGCGCTTAAATTGGCGCTTGCCTGTTTTGTTTTCTCATTGCTCATATTGTGGCACTCTGCGTAATGCCAGTATAGTGAGTCCAGCGCAGGAAAATCACAGTCGTCATCGAACTGGATTGGGTGGTTCTCCACATAGGCTTTCAGCTTTTCAAGATAGGCGTTCATGTACATCACCGCTTTCAAAAGATTTGTGTGATGTTACCTTGGAAAGCAGGAATTATCAACTGTCAATAATCACACAATATCAGCAGTGACTTGTGTATTGTCACAAGTCTAGCTCTCCCGCAGCTCCTGAATCGTCGGCATATGGATGATCTGAACGGCTTCCTCCTCAGGTAGCTGCCCGGCAAGGTAGCGGTCACGGGCACAGACTGCCTTATCGAGCCAAGCATAGTATTCCTCCCGGGTCAGGTCGATGGGGGATTCCCTCTTGTCATACTCCGCTCGTTCCACCCGGTGCAGCAGCATATCGTTGACACGGTTGAATTCTGAGATGACCCGGTCGGCGGACGCACGCTCCTTCCGATTCAAGTGGGGCGCAATCTGTTTGCAGGTCTTCCCATCCCGGACAATACGGTCGCAGTATTTCGTTTTCTTTCTGGTCTTGGGGATAAACACCCTGCCGCAGTATTCACACCGGGCAACATTGGGCTTGGACGCAAGAAACTGCTGAAGCAGGAAATAATAGTAGGTATCTTCGCTGCGGAACAGGTACTGCGTTTCCAGTGTGTCTTCCAGTGTAAATACTGTGGTGACACAGCATTGGTAGAGGTTCACGTGCCGGCTTTTTGCCCGTATGGTTTTTCCGAGACACAGGTTATTCAGGACATGGATCGTCAGGAGCTGTGCCATCCGCGCTGCCGTCAGGCAGGAAAGAAGCGTTATCGCGTTTTCCTTCCGCTGTGCCCCCTCCCGGAACGGTGGAGGAACCTCATCCTCCATTTTTGTCCTTGTCAGGACTGAATGGATGGGATCGCTTTTCTGTATGAGCTGGCAGTAGACGGCAACCACCTCCCAGAGTTCCGCATAGAGCTCCGGTTTCTCGTCGACCCGCTGAACAAGCTCCCACATTCCCTGCGGGTCCTTATCCAGATCGAGTAAGAAGCATTTCTCCGAAAACTGAATCAGTTCCTCTGCCACTGTGGTATCCGGCAGCAGCATCTCTTCCTCATTCGTGGAGAGATGCCTTTTTATTGTCCCATCCGGGGTGAGTGTCACATAGAGTCCCGTCTGCATAGTACCCTTCTCCTGTCTGTCATCAATCTTCTGTGTTTTTTGAGGAAATCACTTGCTGATGTATTTCCGCAGTAGCCTTTGCTACATTATATCACAGAGGGATTCTATATAAAAGTTGAGAATTGTCGAAACTTCTCAGGAAAGGTGGGAAAAACATGAACAAAGAGATGATGGCTGTGGATGGAGAAACGCTGTGGGATCTGGAGTTTGGTGCCCAGCGGTATTGTATTCGCGGTCTGCTGCCGCAAGGGCTGTGCATTCTGGGCGGCGCGCCGAAGATCGGGAAGTCCTGGCTGGTGCTGGACTGGTGTATCCGAATTGCAAAGGGAGAGCCAATCTGGGAGCTGGACACTGCGCAGGGCACAACCCTGTACCTGTGTCTGGAGGACACCCTCCAGCGTGTGCAGCACCGGGTGTACTGTATGTCCGAGGAAACAACGCCCAATGCCTACTTCGCCACTGCGGCAGGTACGCTGGCGGATGATCTGGAGGAGCAGATTTCTTCCTTTCTGCGGTCACACCCGGATACGGTGCTGGTGGTGGTAGATACCTTCCAGATGGTGCGTGGGAATACCAACGACCCTTCCTATGGAAGTGACTATCAGGATATGCAGAAGCTGAAGCGGATCGCTGACAACCATGGGATCACCATTCTGCTGGTGCACCATCTGAGAAAGCAGGGCGACCGTGATCCTGTAAACCGGCTCTCTGGCACAACAGGTATCAGCGGCGCGGTGGATGCGGTGTTTGTTCTGGATAAGAAGGAGCGGGCGCAGAATACTGCTCTGCTGGTGTGTACCGGGCGAGACATTGAGTACCGAGAGCTGGAACTGCGGTTCTCTAAAGAACGGTGCGTGTGGGATCTGGTATCCGATAGTGCAGAGAGTCCTGAAATGTTGCTACCGCCGGAGCTGAATGCCTTTCTGGAGTACATGAAGAAACTGCGATTCTACTCTGGTGGAAACACAGAACTGGCTGAGGCATTCAATACATCTACTGGAAGCGCCATTGAACCCAAGCGGCTTAAGCAGCTGATGAACTGCTCCAAGGAAGCGCTACGGGAACTGGGATTGACATTCCGCAGCTATCGGAGCAACGGGCAGCGGCTGGTGGAGGTGCGGTACACCGAGCCAGTGACGCAAGTGCCGCAAGTGACGCAGAAATCGGCCCCTAAATCTTGCGTCCCTTGCGTTCCTTGCGGCACTGCCAGCCAGGAACGCCCCTGTGAGCCGGATTTGGAGCCGTTGTGAGCGGTTTGTGGACTTTTCCGAAAACGGTAGGGTAGTAACCCCACCGACTGTGGACAGCCAAAAACAGCCCAGTTTTCCGCCCATTTGGGAGCAGCCTTCAAATTCGGTGCTGTAGAACACGAAAAGCCGCCTACGGGCGGCGGTTTTGCTCCTCCCTCGGGAGGAGGCAAGCATCGCGTTCGGCTAGTCGCCGAACGCAGAAAATCCGGGCAGAAGCCCGGACCCACTTTTCAAATGGAGGTAACGATGAAGAACAGGAAAATGAGCATCCGAATTTCGGACGGGGATTTGGAAACGATCCATGCCAAGGCAGTCGAAGCGAATATGAGCGTGACCGACTACATAACCACCTGCTGTCTGGGAAAGAAGATCGTTCTCATCGACGGCCTGGACCAGGTCATCCACCAGCAGAAGGCCATTGGACGGAATCTGAATCAGCTCACCATCATTGCCAATATGGGCAGGGTGAAAGCAGTCTATCTGCAGGAACTGACGGAGCAGTACAAACAGGTGTCTCTGCTGATCTCGGAAATTCTGAAACGAAAGCGGTGGGATGATGGCGCTGGTTAAATTCATTGCCGCGACGAAATCCCAGACCAGCGGCGGCCTGTGGGGAACCCTTCGCTACTGCTGCCGGGAAGAAAAGACCGCATATGAAGGGCGGCATCTGGTGACGGGTGTGAACTGTGTGGCAGAGACTGCCTATCAGGAATTCATGAATACCAAGCGGCTGCACGATAAAAATGATGGCAGAATGTTCTACCATATGATTCAGTCTTTCAAACCGGAAGAGAATCTCACCCCCCAGACAGCCCATGAGATTGCCCTGAAAATGGCAAATCAGCTACCCGGCTTTGAAATCCTGGTAGCCACCCACACGGACAGGGAACATATCCATTCCCATTTCATCATCAATTCCGTAAACGCGGATACTGGGAAAAAGTACCACAGCAATCTGGAATCGCTCCAGCAGCTTCGGGAGGTATCTGACCAGATTTGTACAGCATACGGTCTGTCTGTGATTCAGCCGCAGCACCGCAAAACACCCGCCATGTCTGCCAGAGAATACCGCTCTGCGGACAAAGGGGAGAGCTGGAAATTGCAGCTGGCAATCACCATAGAGGACGCGATGACCATGGCTCGGAGCCGTGCCCATTTCATCAGCCTGATGGAGTTGGAGGGCTACCAGGTACGGTGGTCGGAGGATCGAAAGTATATCACCTACACCGATCCCCAGGGACACAAATGCAGGGATATCCGACTGCACGAGGAAAAATACAGGAAGGAGAATATGGAACGTGAGTTCAGAATACGGAGCCAAATCCTTGGAAGAAATGAAAGCCAAACAGCGCGCCTTGTTGCAGCAGGCGGAGAAAGCGTATCCCTGCGTCGCCGTGACAGAACCCAACTGGGCAGCGATGATCGCTTCCCAGAAAGCCCAGATCGAGACGCTGGCAGAGATGCAAAGTACGCTTTTAACCATGACTACCAGAGCGGAACTGACAGATCTTCTGAATCAGCAGCTGACCATTCTGATGGAGAATGGCAGAAAAACCTGCGAAACGATGGAACAGTACCGGGAGCAGATGATGGCTGCGGCGAAGGCGCAAACCCGGCAGATGGAGGCGGCAGCCACCGGGATGCAGTCACAGGCTGGGAAGATCAGCGAGCAGTTTTCACAGCAGCTCTCAGCGGTCACACAGCAGCAGAAACGCTATACCAAGAAGCTGTTCTGGATCTCTCTGATCCCCAGTTTGCTCCTGCTGATTTTGGAATGGATACCGCTCATTTGGCAGCGAATCTTTCCGGCCTGATCGAGGATGACCAACCCGTTGAGGACTGCACTACAAAGCACTATCAGCCGGAGCGGAAGAATCACCATGGACATACCATGGGCGGAATGTAAGAAAGGAGAATTTCGGCAAGCAAGAAAAATCCAATAATCAATGTAAAATTTACATACGTCGGTAAGGATTCAGACTTTGAATCTTTCCTCAAAACCATTGTCCGGGACTATCTGGCAGTGGATGATCCTGCCAAGAATCCGGAGACGGATTTTGTCCAAAAGGTAGAATCTGATGTCAGCTGAGAGCTTCCGGCTAGCTATTCCAAAAACCATGTGCTATGGTGTGTGCTGCAAAAGCACGCACCATAAGCGGAAAGGAGAAAAACCATGAGAGTGTGGCTTTACTACCGCCTGTCCCGTGACGAAGATGAAGAACTCAATTCCCTCAGAAATCAGCGCAGCATCATTGAAAGCTACGCTCTCAGGAACGGGCACAGCATTGTTGGCGAGTCCTTCGACGATAATGTTTCCGGGATGCACTTCGACCGGGAAGGAATTGAGCAGCTCTGCGAAGTGGTAGATGCGGGGCGTATTGATGCGGTTATTGTCAAAGACCTGTCCCGGTTGGGACGGCATCGAACACAGACCGCTCTATTCATTGACTACCTGCGCCAGAACAATGTCCGGGTGCTTTCTGCCACAGAAAACATCGATACCTTCAACGAAGCGGATGATCTAGTTATCGGTTTTAAGGGCCTCATGAACGACTTCTACGCCAGAGATGGCAGCCGCCGTGTGACGACGGGTTATCGGCAGAAGCAGAAAATGGGCATTGTCATCACCCCGCCTTTCGGCTACTTCAAGGACAAAAATACGAATCAGGTAGAAATCGTTCCCGAAGCTGCGGAGACGATCCACCTGATTTTTGCATCTTATATAGGCGGCATGGGGCTGAAAGCCATCGCAAGAATGCTCAATGAGGAAAAGCGCAAAACGCCCGCCCAGATGCAGATGGTGTTGCTGGGGAAACGGATGCCGGAACGGTTGGAGAATGAAATTAAGAAAAAGTACCTGTGGGATGGCACCATGGTTAGCCGCTTATTAAAAGATGAAGCCTATACCGGAACCCTGATCTGCCACAAAAGTGAGCGGAACAAGATCAACAAGACCTTCCGCTTCACGGAAGCCGCTGAGCAGTTCCGGCATGAAAACTACCTGCCGCCCATCATCACAAAGGAACTGTGGGAGCAGGTGCAGGCGTTGATGGAAATGAGAAAGAAAGCCAACGTCCGGGCCGGTGAGGGTCAGGCTATTCACCGCTACAGTGGTCTCATTGTCTGCGGCGACTGCGGTCGGGCGTTCACCGCAAAGACGATGAAGGTCAAGAATGGAATCCGCACCGAATACTGGTGCGGCACCTATCTGCGGTATGGTAAGGAATACTGCGGTTCTCATGCCCTCCGAGAGGAATATCTGGATGAGATCATCAAATCTGAACTGCTGTCCACGAAAGAGCAGTACCAGCAGATGTGGGATGCTATGCAGGATTCCATCAACCGCTGGACGCCGAAAGCCACCAATACCCTGACGCAGATCAAAAAGTTACGTGAGAAAATAGAATCCATGGAAGAAGAAATGGAGGATATTCTGATGGAACGAATCCGGGATAAAGCAAATACAGAGCGGTATGACCGCATGATTCAAAAGCGGGAGGAACAGATTGCCCAGGCAAAAAAGAAGATTGCGGAGATGGAAAATCTGGGTCAGACCATCCGCTCCCGGCAGGCGAAGCTGAAGAAAGACATCAGCCTCATTGATGAGATTCTTGATGATGGGCAGATGACGGAAGCGCACCTTCGCCTGCTGATTGAGAAGATATATGTGTATGAAACCGAGGATGGTCTCTCCCTGGATATCAAAGTCAAGGCTCCATTCCGGAATCACAGCGACACCTATGAAAACGGCGTCCTGACCAACCGGGAACTGGAAGAAATCATTCAGGGGGTCGGCGCATGAGAGTGTGGTTATACGGCAGGCTTTCCAACGATGACGATGTGAGGATGAACTCCTTGGAAAATCAGTTGGAGATCGTCAGGGCTTTCGCATCGGAGAAAGGGCACAGAATTGTAGGAGAATCTTTCGATGACAACGTCAGTGGTATGCGGTTCGACCGCAAGGGGCTGAATCAGGTGACTCAGGCGGTGGATGCTGGAAAGATCGATGCGGTTATCGTGAAAGACCTCTCCCGACTGGGGCGGCATCAGATGCAAACTGCCTTGTTCATTGACTACCTGCGCCAATGCGGTGTAGCGGTGATTTCTGTTACCGAGGGGCTGAACACCATGGACGACGGACATGACCTGATCATCGGTGTCCGGCAGCTCATGAATGACTTTTATGCTAAGGACATCGGCAACAAGATCCGCCATGGCTACCGGGAGAAGCAAAAGGAAGGAATTGTGATCAAGGCTCCCTTTGGGTACTGGAAAGACCGTAATACCGGACGCATCCGGCTTCACCCGGAAGCATCGGTGACAGTACAAATCATCTACGGGCTTTACAGTGAAGGTTTGGGGCAGAAAGAGATTACCCGCAGGCTCAATGCAATGCAGCGCAAGACTCCAAAGCAACTCCACGATGAACGGTGCGGCAAGGCTGAGGGTAAGGTGTACCGCTGGACATATCAGAGTGTGAAAAATGTACTGGTGGAGAAAAGTTACACCGGCTTGCTGGTGAATCACCAGACGGAAACCCACGGAAGGACGGTCACCCCGGTGCCGGAGGACGAGCAGTACCTCCATGAGGACTTCTACCCGGTCATCATTGACCGGGAGGAATGGGAGCAGGTGCAGGCACTGCTGAAAGCAAATGCCAAGCCTTACCGTGGCAACACCGCATCCCACCGCTATGCAGGACTGCTCACCTGTGGTGACTGCGGCAGCACCTTCGTGCCGAGGATTCGGTGCTGGAACGGCAGCCGCCGGGTGGAATATATTTGCAAGAACTATATGCACCACGGCAAAGAGTTTTGCCCATCCCATCGAATCCGGGAAACCGAGTTGGATGCCAGGGCACAGCAGTACGCCGAGGAGCTCCGGAGTCAATGGTTGGAGGAACAGGCAGACCTGCGGCGGCTCCATCGGCTGTGGGAGATGAAACGTCCGGCGATCAATGCC
Source organism: Clostridiales bacterium (assembly GCA_022786995.1). GTDB lineage: Bacteria > Bacillota > Clostridia > Oscillospirales > Oscillospiraceae > Faecousia. The sequence continues at coordinate 6,849 of JALFUW010000106.1, read as the reverse complement.
CGCCTTACAGCACTATACGAAGAAGTCCAGCGGCTGGAGCAGGAGATCGATGACCTTCTGCTAGAGAAAATCCAAAGCGGTAGCTAAATTCCCGTTTGTAGCCGATAACAGAATCGGGAACGGCTCACAAGGCACAAGGGTCTTTCCAAATTACTCTGTGCAGAAGAATGGACACTTAAAAGACAATGTGCAAATTGAATATCAAACTATACGAATTATGTCTAGTTTATACACTTTGTTCCTTGCCAGAGATTAAGGAAAGTGATATAATATTTCCAATACTATTGGGGAGGGATATATATGTCAAATATTTACATCAAGTTGTCTGAAAAAGACCGTGAATGGGTCGAGGGAGAATGCCGTAAAGAAGGAATCTCGCCTGTCTTTTCACAGACTGACGGCTTGATCGGAAATCCTGAGTGGTGGGAAGTTGCAATCCCGTTTGCCACTGCGACAATCCCGTATATCACAAAAATTCTTCTTAAAATCATCGAGAACAATGGCCCGACAAGTATTACTTACGGCGATATTACGATTGAAAAAGTACCTCAGAAAGATGTTCGAATGATTCTCCAGCGGTTGCATAACCTGAAGAAACAGGATGAAGTAAGTTCGCATGACTAAATGGATTTCCGACAAGGATCTATTATTTGGTAAAAAAATAATTGACAGATCGGTTGATTTGCCAGGTCTATATCCTTTATTTAACCAGATATTAGAAAGATTTGTAGTTGAACCAGTAAATATTCCTAAACCTAAGCTTAAGCCATATAGCAGCTTCAACAAATTGATTGAAACAAAGTATATTCTTTGCGATGGTGGAGCCGTTTCTGAAATCTATCTTCTCTTTGACGCCCATTTGATTGAAACCATGGGCGATTTTCTTGAAGCCTACTTTGACGAAACGAACTCTGCTGAGTCAATTCAGCGGCTGACATATCGTCTTATTGCTGAAGAACTTTATACAAAGTCTAACCTGCATAGCGCACTTTACTATTCTTATTACTACCATGCAACAGATGGTGTTACTTATTTTTCGACTGATCGACTGAAATACATAGCACCGTTTACTTTAGTTCATGAAGCATTTGCTCTCTGCCATGAGTTATCACATTGGTGCTTATTCCGATGTAGTGGGGAGTCAAGGTATCAGCAAATTACTTCGAAAAGAACTCTTTGGGGTAACTATTTTGAGGAGCTAATTCAAAAGAGGCTTAAGAAGTGTGATGCGAAAGGTGTTAGCCTATTGTCAAGAATGCGTGAGTGTATTCTATCTGATGACAAGATCGTTGAAGAATGTGCATGTGACACCTTTGCAACTATTTTTCTGATGGAAAACTGGGACGGCTTGGATAGACTGTCAAAAGTTGACATTGCTATTGCGTCCTTCTTGGCAATCCAATCTATGCAATTGCTGGCTATTTTAAATCAGATTATCAATCAAATTGAGGACTCTCCCAACGATATTATTGATTTCTCTTTCACTACTACATTGCGAATGCTGGTGTTCCGGCAACATATTCATAGTTACCTGTTTACCTATTCGCCGGATGATGTCGATTCTTTTGAGAATGGGTTGACACAATGCAAGGAACAGTTCGATAGACGAATACAAGACGACTTTTTTAGAATCTTACGCCAATCCAAACGTGAAATATTACATCTAAATTTTCTTCCTCGCATTAATTTTTGGGATAGTAATTGGAATGAAATTAACGATTTAGTAAGAATGCTCTTGTTAGATTAATTAATCCTATTTGCACTCAACATCAAACGAGGTATCTTCTTCTGGAAGGTACCTCTTCGTTATTTCTGTGTTTTTATGGATGACACATCACTACATTTTTTGCGCAAGAAAAATAAATCCGAACCCATTTCCCACGAGGAAACTCGGGTTCGGATTATATTGACTTGGTGCGGGCAGTGGGACTCGAACCCACACGCCTCTCGACAACGGAACCTAAATCCGTCCAGTCTACCGATTCCAGCATGCCCGCATATTCTTTTGTACCTCTGATTTTTACACGGAGAGGCATCCGAGGTGGGGCTCATAGCCTAATCCACGATTTATAAAAACAGGTGAACCTGTCTTTACCAAGGAGAACGGATTGCCACACCAGTCTGCGGACTGGTTCGCAATGACAGCGGGGACGGAAAAGCCTTCCCTGAGGTGACATCACCTAAATCCACCGAGTCTACCAATTCCACCACGCCCGCGTCGGGATTTATTCTACCACGGGGCAGGGATGTTGTCAATAAGCCTTGCTGCTTGAGCACAACGATTGCATGAATGCTGCCCTTGGTCTAATTTTCAAGGGGCCGTTGTTTATACTGATATTCAATGAAAAGGGGCTGTTAAAAAGCCCCCAGAAAACGCAGATCCTCTCTGGAACCAGAAAGGGTCTGCTTGTTTTCTTAGGGGTTATTTACAGAGAAAGCCTTCCCTGAGGAAACATCACCCGCAGGTTTCTGTGCAGCGATGCGTTGGGGTTCAAATCCCCATGCCCGCACCTTTGAAGAGGGCACCTCCGCCGGACAATGCCGTTTCGCTGCACGGCTCCTCCGGGTGCTCTTTTTTCGCGCCGAAATCAGTCCGCGGTTCCATCCGCCAGCGCCACGATGGCCTTCGCCAGCTGTTCGGCGGCCCTGTGGGCCTCCGGGTGGGTGTTGCCCGCCGCGCCCACCTCCACCAGCAGAGCGCCGGGAGACAGATCCTGATTGAATCGGGCGGCCCGCAGCTGTAAGGGGCGAGTGATGCCGGGACACTGGGCTTCCAGCTGGGCGTGTACCTTCAACGCAAGAGACAGGTTTTCCTCATAGGTATCGTAGTTGGTGCCCATCACCAGCATCAGCTGGGCAGATGCCTGCCCGTCCACCGCCGCGCTGGTGCGCATCTGATTGCGGCCCTCGCCCGCCGCGTCCCGGTGCAGGTCGAGAATCAGCTGAAGGCCCGGATACTGGTGTACATAATCTTCGATTGCTTTTCGGGTGCGGGTATAGGAGCCATTGTAGGAGGGGTAGTCGTGAAGCGCCCGGTCGTGAATCACCGGGATGCCGTTTTCCTCCAGAATCCGGCTGACAGTGTCCCCGATGGACACCATGTTGTAATTCTCGTCCGCTGTGCGCCAGGCGGCGGATTCCGTGTAAGGCTCGTCCGTACGGGTGTAGCTTTCCGTGGTGTGGGTATGGATGATCAGCACCGTGGGCTCCTCCCCCCGGAGGTTCCATTGCAGAGGCCGGGCCAGCAGCGCCGGAATGTCCGGGTCTTCCGTGGAAGCGTAGTATAGCTCCAGCCCGTCGGCATCGGAAAAGGACGGAAGGGTGGGTTCCGTGGGCGGCAGGGTCGATGCCGGGGGAGATTCCATGAAATCCGGCGAAAAGGCCGGTAATGACGGCGAAAACCGGACGTCACGTCCGGTTTCCAGATAGATAAAGAAGGCGGCGGTGTCGGGACTGGTCAGCCAGCCCAGGAACTTGTCCCCATAGCCTTCGCTCCCCAGCCGCAGCACAAGGGCACACAGAACGACGGTCAGCCCCACCCGCCGGGCGCGGCTTTCTTGCTTCAAGTCCACAGCCCTCCTTCGGAATTAAAAAGGTGATCGTAGGGAGCGATGCCCACATCGCCCCTTCACAAGTGTCCCGCATTTGCCTTGAGGTTGGAGGTGACGCACCGCCATACCACGGGCCGATGTGGGCATCGGCCCCTACAGTGTTGTTTCATGCGGTTTCGGCTTCCATTTTGGTCTTATCCGTAGCTCCAGCCGTAATTTCTGGAAAAATTCCGTCAGCAGGGCGCCGCATTCTTCTTCCAGCACCCCGGATTCCACTTTGGGGTGGTGGTTGAACCGCATATCAAACAGGCCGCACACCGAGCGCACCGCGCCGCATTTTGCGTCCGACGCGCCGTAGACCACCCGGGGAATCCGGGCGTTTACGATGGCTCCGGCGCACATTGGGCATGGCTCCAGCGTCACATACAGGGTACACTCCCACAGCCGCCAGCCGCCAAGACAGCGGCAGGCATCGCTGATGGCCTCAATTTCCGCGTGGGCAAGGGCGTTTTTTGCCCCCTCCCTGCGATTTCGGCCCCGGCCCACGATCTCCTCGCCCCGAACAATCACGCAGCCCACCGGCACTTCCCCCGCATCAAAGGCTTCCTTTGCCAAAACCAATGCTTCTTTCATGAATCGTTCGTCCATTTACAGCGCCTCCCTTTTCTCTATCATACCGAAATCCGGGGGGAGCGTCAAGGATATGATACCGCGTCTTCCTTGAAAAAAAGGTCGGACGCCGTCCGCGGGACTTAAAAGTCCTGCCTTGCTATAATCAGGGCAAATTCAAAAAGGAGGAGATACCCCATGGAAGGAACCCTGTTTCTTGACCTGCAGGCGGCAGTGCCCGCCTGCTTCTGCCCCCGGTGCGGCGGCGAATGCTACGCCCCCACCCTTACCTGCAACCGCTGCGAAAGGAGGGCGGCCCCGTGACACTGGAAGAACTGAGCGAAACCTACCGGGAGGCGGCAGAGCCCCTGCGCAAGCGTCTGAAGCAGCTGCGCATGGAGCTGGTGACGCAGACCAATCCCCAGATTGCCTTCTGTCTGAAGACCCGCATCGCCCAGATGGCGCCCATTCTCACCCAGCTCAACGAGCTGGCGGAGCTGACGGAGCACTACTATGATCGGGGGTACTGGCGAAATGAGAAATATACCCAATGAATTCGAGGGAAAAATGGACCTTGTGAGGAAGATCATGGAGCGGGAGCTGACGCCCCTGCAGCAGGATGCCGTAATCAAATACTACATGGAGGGCATGACCCTGGCCCAGATCGCCGCGGAACGTTGCGTAAATGTAACCACCGTCTGGCGGACGCTGCTGAGAGCCATGCGCCAGATTCGGCGGTTTCTTCTGCCGGACGAGGAGGAATGTGAAGAAACCGTAAACTCTGTTCGAAAAAACCGGGGCAAGGGTTGCATTCGCCCCGGAAAATGATATAATGGCCTGCGAAAGGATGATGGAAAATCCATGAAAAAGATGCTGTTCATTATGAATCCCTTTGCCGGACAGAAGCGGGCCAACCGGGTGCTGCCGGACATATTGCTCCAATTCAGCGGAGCTGGTTACGAGGTCAATACGGTGATGACCACCGGCACCGGGGCGGCCACCCGGGCTGCGGAGGCCTATGGAAAGGACGTGGAGCTGGTGGTCTGCTGCGGCGGCGACGGTACCCTGAACGAGACCCTTACCGGCCTGCTGCGCTGCGGAGCCGCTACGCCCCTGGGCTACATCCCCACCGGCACCACCAACGATTTTGCCGCCAGCATGGGCCTGTCCCACAATCCGGTGCAGGCCGCGAAGGATATCCTGGAAGGCAAGCCCTACGACTATGACGCGGGCCGGTTCGGCACCCGGAATTTTGCCTACGTTGCCTCCTTCGGCGCCTTCACCCGCTCCAGCTACATCGTGCCCCAGAACATCAAAAACGCTCTGGGCCACACCGCCTATGTGCTGGGGGGCATTTCCGAGCTGTCCCAGATCCGCAACGAACACATCCGCATGGAGCTTGACGGCGAAATTGTGGAGGATGATTTCCTGTTCGGCGCCATCTGCAATTCCACCTCCATCGGCGGCATTCTGAACCTTGACCCCGATCAGGTGGACATGGGCGACGGCCTGTTTGAGGTCATGCTGGTGCGGATGCCCAGAAGCCTCGCGGAGCTGTCCGAATGCATCCGGGCGGTGCAGTCTCAGGACTACAACTGCGAGATGATCACCTTCCGCTCCGCCCATCACATCCGTGTGGAGGCTGACCCGGAGATGCCCTGGACCCTGGACGGTGAAAAAGAAGATGGTCACGCGGTGGTGGAGGTGGAGAACCTGCATCACGCCATCCATCTGATTCAGAGAAAGGAATCCGATGCTTAATACCACGCTGTGTTATGTCACCCGGGGCGACGAGGTGCTGATGCTTCACCGGGTAAAAAAGAAGAACGACCTGAATCAGGATAAGTGGATCGGCATCGGCGGCAAATTTGAAAGGGAGGAAACCCCCGACGAGTGCCTCCTGCGAGAAGCAAAGGAAGAAACGGGGCTGACGCTGACCAGCTGGCGCTGCCGGGGCGTGGTCACATTCCTGAGCGATACCTACGAAGGGGAGTACATGTACCTGTTCACCGCTGACGGCTTTGACGGCGAGATCGGGGACTGTCCCGAGGGGGATTTGCAGTGGGTCAGCCGGGAATTTGTCGGCCAGCTGCCCACCTGGGAGGGGGATAAAATCTTCCTGAACCTTCTGTGGCAGGATGCTCCCTTTTTCCTGCTGAAGCTGCGCTATCAGGGGGACAAATTGGTGGAAGCCGTGCTGGACGGAAAAGTAATCCGATAACAATTTCATTGTAGGGGCGGGTCAATGACCCGTCCCTACGGAAAAATTAAACAAATCGAAAAGACTTTTCCCTCCTTTTGTGCTATAATAGCGCAGAAGGAGGGATTTTGTTGAAGACAAAACGTCGTTTTCTTACCGTCTTTATCATTGTGCTGGCTCTGGTACTGGCGGCGGTGCTTGGGGCGAAGCCCCTGTATTACCTCTACCGGGATATTTCCTACTATTTCGGCGAGCGTACCGAGGCGGAGCAGACCGTGAAGGCCTTTGCCACCGAAAACCACATCTCCTACGGACGCTACCCGGAAGACCTGATTGAACTGCTGGAAATCAATCCCGAGACGGAGGATTTTGTGCTGAACTACCCCTTCCGGGAGGAAGTAGAAATTGACCTGTCCGGCTACAGCCGGGACACCGTTCCCCTGTTTCTGCAATGGGACCCCATGTGGGGCTATGAAAAATACGGCTCCG
>JALFUW010000089.1 GCA_022786995.1 Clostridiales bacterium | reverse complement strand
CGGTCATCTATCGCAACTACATCATTGCCACAGTTGATGCTGTTGAGGGGAAACTGCTAGAACGCCACATCCGCAGACTGTAACCCATGTCTCTTCCCTATGTGTTACCTATGTTACTCTTGACACAATGGCCGCCCCTACGGTAATGTCTGGAAGATTCCATGTTTTTCAGCGGTTATGGTCGAGGGGCCCAAAGGATGTTGGTTGACCGCCAGCGTTCGTAACGCATTGTCAGCGGCGACTCGCCGCCAAATTCCAATTTCCCGCACCGCCGAAGTCTCCCGATCGACTTTTTGCCTGATTTTGGAGTCTGAAATTATGCAAAATGACGAATCTCATTGCCTGTCGAGAAATTTTCGAAAAGGTTCTTTACATTTTGGAAAAAATCGGGTATAGTAAGCCGCGAACAGAGTAGGAGACCCCGCGTTAAGTGCCACCGGGACGGGGAGTTTGCCCGGAGGACGAAGGATTTTTCCACGATGAGGTCACCGCACCCGCTGTTGCATATGGGATTCCTTCCTTTATGTAGCAACGATACTCGGTCGGGCGAAGGCTTCGGCTACCTTTTGTTGCTGCCTTTCCCCACGGGTCAATCGAAATCTGTCATACACTCCCTGACGCTTACCGCGTTGGGGAGTTTTGGTTTCGAACCGCCGGGGCAGCGATTTGCCGGAGGCATTCGCAAAATAAAAAGGAGGAATATCCATGAAAACAACAACCAACGAAAAACCCTTCTCCACGAAAACCCTGGCCTACTGCGCCCTGCTGGCCGCGCTCAGCGTTGTGCTGGCACGATTTGTCATCCCCATGCCCAACGTGACCACCCGGTTCTCCATTGAGGCAGTGCCCATTTTCCTGGCAGGTACGCTTTTCGGCCCCCTTGCCGGCGGTCTGGTGGGCTTCAGTGCCGATCTGGTGGGCTGCCTGTTCTCCGGCTACGGCTACAATCCCCTGTTCTGCCTGCCCCCGATCCTCTACGGTGTCTTCGGCGGTGTGTTCCGCCGGTATCTGGCCCAGAAGTTCACCCTGCCCCGTCTGGGTCTGTCCTTCCTGCCGCCCGTGGTTCTCGGCTCCATCCTGTGGCAGAGCGCCACGTTGTCCTTCGTCTACAACAGCAAGGGCAGCTTTTCCGCCAGTCTCATTTACTTCCTGTCCACCCGCTCCGTCCAGTTCGCCGTCACGCTGGTGCTGGATGTGCTGATCATTTACCTGCTCATGCGGACAGGTATGTTTACCCGCATGGGCATCTGGCCCCCTGTTTCTAAAGAAAAATAACCGATCTGAAAGGAACGAATCTCCATGAACGCCGCACAAGCCATTGAATACATCCATTCCGTCTGCTGGAAGGGCAGCATTCCCGGTCTGGGCCGGACGCAGACCCTTCTTGAAAAAATGGGCAATCCCGAAAAGAAGCTGAAATTTGTCCACATTGCCGGCACCAACGGCAAGGGCAGCACCGCCGCCATGACCGCCTCCATTCTGCGCAAGGCGGGCTACCGCACGGGATTGTACACCTCCCCCTACATCTACCGCTTCCATGAACGGATGCAGGTGGACGGCATGGAAATCACCGATGAGGAGCTGGCGGAGGTGACGGAATTCGTGAAGCCTCTGGCGGAGTCCATGGAGGAATCCCCCACGGAATTCGAGCTGGTGTCCTGCATTGCCTTCGAATACTTCTACCGCAAAAAATGCGACATCGTGGTGCTGGAGGTGGGTATGGGCGGCGCGCTGGACTCCACCAACGTGATCCCGGTGCCCGAGGTGGCGGTCATCACCAACATCGGCCTTGACCACACGGAGTATTTAGGCGACACAATTGAAAAAATCGCTGAAACCAAGTCCGGCATTTTTAAGGAAAACGGTCACGCCGTGGTCTATCGGGGCACCCCTTCCGTGGAGGCTGTCTACGAGCGGGTCTGCGCCGAGAAACATGTCAGCCTGAAAAAGGCGGACTTTGACTCCCTGGTGCTCAAGTCCCACTCTCTGGAGGGTCAGGTCTTCGACTGCGGAAAACGGAAGGATCTGGTGCTGCCCCTGTTGGGAGACCATCAGCTCCACAACGCTGCCGTGGTGCTGGCCATTGCCGACACGCTGATCGAGGAGGGCTGGAAGATCTCCGAGCAGAACATCTACGATGGCATTCGGGACGTACGCTGGCCCGGCCGATTTGACATCGTGTGCCGCAAGCCCCTGTTCATCATCGACGGCGGGCACAACCCCCAGTGCATCGAAGCGCTGGTAAAGAACATTCAGGACTACCTCACCGGCAAGAAGGTCATTGCCCTCACCGGCGTGCTGGCGGACAAGGACTACGCGGACATGTACCGCCCGGTGATGCCGCTGGTGGATCGCTTCGTGTGCATTACGCCCCCCAACCCTCGGAAGCTGGAAGCTGAAAAGCTTGCCGAATACCTCCGCAATGTGGGCGCGGTCGCCGATGCCTGCGAAACCGTCTCCGAGGGCGTTCAGAAGGCCATGGCTTTGGCAGGCGAGGACGGTGTGGTGCTGTGCTTCGGCTCCCTGTACTCCATCGGCTCCATCCGGGACGCACTGGTGGAAATGGGTAAAATTTAACGCAGAAAGGACGGTCAGCTGACCGTCCTTTTCTCTTTCTCATACTGATATTCAATTAAAATGTTTCATTCGCTGGAATGAAACATCAGCAGCACAGGAACATGCCCCGTCCGCCGCAGCAGAATAGATTCACCAGATAGCACAGGCACAGGTTCATACAGGGGCTGCCGCCCATGGAAAAGCCCTGAAAGTTTCCGGCAGTCTGGCGGTAGTCGGCGCCGCCGTGCTCCATGCGGTTCAGGGCGTTCAGATACTCGGGATTCCCCGGATCCATGCTCACCGCCCGGCGGATGTGCTCCATAGCCGTGACCTGATTGCCCAGGCCGTCGTTGGCAAGGGCACTGAGGTAGTACCACCGGGCGTCCCGCTGAACAGAATTCTCCAGCGTGTTCAGCGCCTCCCGGAAACGGCTGAATCGAATGTACTGAGCCGCCGCCTGCTGATACTGATCATCGCTATGCTCCGCGTAGCTCTGCTGGCGGTAGCCGCCGAAGGGGTCATAGCCGTAGCCGCCGGGCTGGGGCTGTGCCTTCTCCGGGTTCTTGATCTGCTCGTAGGCAGCGTTGACCTCCTGCATCCGGCGGGCGGCCTCCTGATCGCCGGGGTTCAGATCGGGATGGTATTTTTTCGCAAGATGCCGATATGCCTGCTTGATTTCCTCGTCCGAGGCATCACGGCTGACACCCAGAACCTGATACGGATCGTCAATCATGGCGCTCCTCCTCTTTCCGCTTTCTTCTGTAATTCACCCAAACGCCGCTGTAGAGAATGTTGTCAAGCAGCAGCTTGTCCTGCACCAGCGGCAGCTTTTCAAATTCTGCCGTACACCGGCCCATGGTCAGCACCAGATAGTCTTCCCATTTGGCCCAGTCCTTTTCTTCCCCTTTGGCAAGGAAGGGATTGTATTTTCCCTTTCGCTGGTCTTTTTCATAGTCCAGCTCCGCGTCCAAAAGGTAGATGAACCTGCCCAATGCGTTGCCCATTTTTCGCAGGGTCGGCGCCCACAGATCCTCTCTCACCACGAACAGCTCTCCCATCAGCTCGCCAAAGGCCCCCGCCGGTTCGTCCGGGTTGGGGCAGTTTTCCTTTTCCAGTGCCGACAGCGCTTCGATGCCGTTTTGGATGGCCCGGCACTGGCGGGGCCAACGGTTTTCAATCTCCGGCAGGTGCTTTTCGTAAGCTTCCGCCAGCCATTTCGCTGACCGCCTTCCATCGTCCTGCCAGTCGTCCAGGCAGTTGTAGTAGGCCAGCGCCACATTCAAATCCGCCGCGTATCGTACAAATTCATTGTCGATCCAATCCCGGCGGGTGATGGGATGAATCAGGCAGCTGTTTTTCCCGCAGGACTCCTCCAGCTCGTACAGACTCATGAGAAGCATTGCCAGAAAGGCCATATCGTAGCTCAGGCCCAGTCGGGCCAGCTGCCCGGACTGCTCCCGGATCCGTCGGCAAATGCCGCAGTACACCGCGCCATAGCGGCGCTGCTGTTCCTTCGTCAGCTCCCGCATACTGGCGGTCACATAACCAAACATGAAATCCCTCCTTTTGGCATCACTCTACCAAAAAAGTATGAACAGAGCGTAAACGCCCCTGAAATTTACAGTTTTTCCACATATTTCCGCTGTTTGGGAAAGGAACCCTCGTTTATTCGGGAGCCTCTGATCCTGACGGGGTTGACCCACCGGCGACATCGGTGACCTGGACATGGTTTCTTTGTCGGCAAAAAACAATCCTCCCGCCGAAGGTTACTGATGTGAATAATGACATATTATAGCATCTTCCTCACATTTTGCAAGGCATGAAAATGCCCCCGGGCTCATAAGCCCGGGGGGCACTTATGTCACAGGTTCGTATAACCCATCAGGTATTCGTCCACCACGGCGGCAGTATCTCTGCCCTCCCGCAGGGCCCAGACCACAAGGCTCTGGCCCCGGCGCATATCGCCGCAGGCAAAAACGCCGGGCTGGCTGGTGGCGTATTTCGTATCCGCCACGGTGCCTCTGGGGGTCATGTCCACGCCGAAGGCCTCCGCAACATAGCCCTCGCAGCCGGTAAAGCCGGCGGCAATCAGCACCAGATCGCACTCGATGGCAAATTCCTCGCCGGTGGGCACCATCATCCGCCGTCCGTCCACCGCCTGGCTTTCCAGCCTGGCGATCAGCGCACCGCAGACATGGCCAGTCTCGTTCTTGTAGAACTCCTTGACGGTGGTCTTGTACAGCCGGGGATCGGCGCCAAACTTGGCGATGGCCTCCTGCTGACCGTAGTCGGTTTTCAGCACCCGGGGCCACTCGGGCCAGTCGTTGCCGGGGGCGCGGCAGGTGGGCGGACAGGGCATCATTTCCAGCTGGGTCACGCTCACGCAGCCCTGCCGAATGGAGGTGCCGACGCAGTCGTTGCCGGTGTCTCCGCCACCGATGACCAGCACCTTTTTCCCCTCGGCGGTGATGGCCTTTCCGTCGGCGAAATCGGAGTCCAGCAGGCTCTTGGTGACGCTGCTCAGGTAATCCACGGCGAAGTGGATCCCCTCGGCGTCCCGGCCGGGGGCGCCGATATCCCGGGGCTGCTTGGCGCCGCAGCACAGCACCACCGCGTCGTACTGCTGCCTCAGTTCCTCGGCGCTGATGTCCCGGCCCACGTCCGTGCTGGTGACAAAGTCGATGCCCTCTTCCTTGAGGATATTCACCCGGCGGTCAATGACCCACTTTTCCAGCTTCATGTTGGGGATGCCGTACATCAGCAGGCCTCCCACCCGGTCGCTGCGCTCATACATGGTCACCTTGTGACCCCGCTTGTTGAGCAGGTCGGCTACCGACAGGCCGGAAGGGCCGGTGCCCACCACGGCAACCCGCTTTCCCGTGCGGGAGGGTGGGGGGACGGCATGGAGAACGCCGTTTTCATAGCCGTACTCCACCACGGCCCGCTCGTTTTCCTTGACGGTGACGGGGCTTCCCGTGGTCATGCCGCAGGTGCAGGCAGCCTCGCACAGGGCGGGGCACACCCGGCTGGTAAACTCCGGATAGCGGTTGGTGGCAATCAGCCGCTTCACCGCCAAATCCCACTGGCCCCGGTAAACAAGGTCGTTCCACTCGGGGATCAGGTTGTTGAGAGGACATCCGCTGAACATTCCGCCAATCAGCATACCGCTCTGGCAGAAGGGCACGCCGCAGTCCATGCAGCGGGCACCCTGAGCCTGCTGCTCGTCGGGGTGCAGGGGGATGTGAAATTCATTAAAGTTCTTAGTGCGTTCCTCCGGGGGCAGCTCCAAGCTGACCTGCCGGTTGATTTCCATAAATCCTGTAGGCTTTCCCATTGTCGCGGCCCTCCTTATTTCCCGTTTTTCATGGCGTAGAACGCTTCGATCTGCGCCTGCTCGCTGTCCTCGCCCTTTTCTTCCATCTGGGCGATGAGGCGGAGCATCTTATCGTAGTCATGGGGCAGAACCTTCTTGAACTTGTGCAGGTAGGCGCCGAAATTGTCAAGAATCTCCTTGCCTCTGGGAGAGCCGGTGGCCTCCACATGCTCCCGGATCAGGTCTTTCAGCAGGGACACGTCATACTTGTGCTCCACCGGCTCCAGACTCACCATATCCTTGTTGACCCGCTGGTAGAAGTCCCAGCTTTCGTCCAGAACGTAGGCGATGCCGCCGCTCATACCCGCGGCGAAGTTTTTGCCGGTCTTGCCCAGCACCACCACGGTGCCGCCGGTCATGTACTCGCAGCCGTGGTCGCCCACGCCCTCCACAACGGCAGTGGCGCCGGAGTTGCGGACGCAGAACCGCTCGCCTGCCACGCCGCTGATGAAGGCCTTGCCGCCGGTGGCGCCGTAGAGGGCCACGTTGCCGATGACAATGTTCTCGCTGCGGTCATAGGTCACATTTTTGGGGGGATAGACGATGATCTTGCCGCCGGACAGACCCTTGCCCAGATAGTCGTTGCAGTCGCCCACCAGTTCCAGCGTCAGGCCCTTGGGGATAAAGGCGCCGAAGCTCTGACCGCCGTAGCCGTTGCAGACCACATGGAAGGTATCGTCGGCCAGGGTGTTGCCGAATTTCGCGGTGATCTCGGAGCCGAAAATGCTGCCGAAGGTACGGTCGGTGTTGCCCACCTCCACGGTGATGGTGCTGCTCTTGGGCTGCGCCATGTCAAAGTTTCTCTTGAACTTCTTCATGAGAATCTGCATATCCGGGGTCTGCTCCAGCGCGAAGTCGTAGACAGCCTTCGGCTCAAAGTGGACGTTGGAGTTTTCAACCAAGGGATTGTGGAGCAGGGCGGACAAATCCATCTCGCTGGCCCGGGAGCCGGGGGCGGCGGGCTTGACCTTGAGCAGGTCGGTGCGGCCCACCAGCTCTTCCACGGTGCGCACGCCCAGCTTTGCCATGTATTCCCGCAAATCCTGGGCCATGAACTTCATGAAGTTCATGACGTGCTCGGGTTTCCCCTTGAAATTCTTGCGAAGCTCCGGGTTCTGGGTGCAGATGCCCATGGGGCAGGTATCCAGATTGCAGACACGCATCATCACGCAGCCCATGGCCACCAGCGGGCCGGTGCCAAAGCCGAATTCCTCCGCGCCCAGCATGGCGGCGATGGCCACATCCCGGCCGGACATGAGCTTACTGTCGGACTCAATGCGGACACGGGAGCGCAAGCCGTTCATAATCAGGCACTGGTGTGCCTCCGCGATACCCAGCTCCCAGGGAAGACCCGCGTTGTGGATGGAGGAATTGATGGAGGCAGCGCCGGTGCCGCCGTCAAAGCCGGAGATCAGGATGACCTCCGCGCCGGCCTTGGCAACACCGGCGGCGATGGTGCCAACGCCCGCTTCACTGACCAACTTTACGTTAATCGCGGCCTTGCGGTTGGCGCACTTCAGGTCGTAAATCAGCTGGGCCAGATCCTCGATGGAGTAGATATCGTGGTGGGGCGGCGGGGAAATAAGCCCTACGCCGGTGGTGGAATGGCGGCACTTGGCAACCCAGGGATACACCTTCGCGCCGGGAAGCTGACCGCCCTCGCCGGGCTTGGCGCCCTGAGCCATTTTGATCTGAATCTCCTTGGCAGACACCAGATACTTGCTGGTGACGCCGAACCGGGCAGAGGCCACTTGCTTGATGGCGCTGTTGCGCTCGGTGCCGAAGCGGTCCTCGGCTTCGCCGCCCTCGCCGGTGTTGGACTTGCCGCCCAGCCGGTTCATGGCTACGGCCATGCACTCGTGGGCCTCCTGAGACAGAGCGCCGTAGCTCATGGCGGCGGTCTTGAAGCGCTTCACAATAGACTCTACGCTCTCAACCTCTTCGATGGGCACGCCCTCGGCGGGGTAGTTAAAGTCCAGCAGACTTCTTAAGTGCATATCGTCGCCGGCTTCGTTGGCGGCAAGGGCGGTATACTGCTTGAACTTGCCGTAGTCGTCCGTCCAGACCGCCTGCTGTAACAGGTGGATGATCTGGGGATTGTACAGGTGCTGCTCCGCTGCCGGGCCGCTGCGGAACTTGTGGGCGCCGGTGCTGGGCAGATCCATGTAAATGTCCAGGCCCAGAGGGTCAAAGGCCTGACGGTGGCGATCCTCCAACTCCTGCTGGATATCCAGCAAGGTAATGCCGCCCACACGGCTGACGGTGTTGGTAAAATATTTATCGATGACGTCGGAGCTGATGCCCACGGCCTCGAAAATCTGGCTACCCTGATAAGACTGGATGGTGGAGATGCCCATTTTGGAGGCGATCTTCACGATGCCCGCCAGCACGGCCTTGTTGTAGTCGTTCACTGCCGCGTAGTAGTCCTTTTCCAGCAGCCCGCCCTTGATCAGGCTGCCGATGCTCTCCTGAGCCAGATAGGGGTTGATGGCGCAGGCGCCGTAACCCAGCAGAGTTGCAAAGTCGTGCACCAGCCTCGGCTCACCGCTTTCCAGAATCAGAGCCATGGCGGTGCGCTTGCGGGTGCGCACCAGATACTTGGACACCGCGCCCACCGCCAGCAGGCTGGGGATGGCAACGTGGTATTCGTCAATGTCCCGGTCGGACAGGATCAGAATGTTGGCCCCGTCCCGGTAGGCCCGGTCCACGTCCACGAACAGCCGGTCGATGGCCTTTTCCAGAGAGGTGTTCTTATAGTAGCAGATGGAAACGGTGACCACCTTGAGGCCCGGCACCTTCATGGCCTTGATCTTCATCAGGTCGGTTTCCGTCAGGATGGGATTGTCGATTTTCAGCACCTTGCAGTTGTCGGCGGCTTCTTCCAGGAGGTTACCCTGAGCGCCCACATAGATGGTGGTGGAGGTGACGATTTTTTCACGCAGGGCGTCGATGGGCGGGTTGGTCACCTGGGCGAACATCTGCTTGAAGTACTCAAACAGGGGCGGATGGGTGTGGCTCAGCACCGCCAGAGGCGTGTCGCTGCCCATGGCGCCGGCAGGCTCGCCGCCGTTTTTCGCCATTTGCAGCATGATGGTGCTCACGTCCTCGTAGCGGTAGCCGAAGGCCTTTTGCAAGCGCACCAGCTCCTCAAGGGTGTGCTCCGGCACCTTCTCGTTGGGCACCTTCAGATCGTCCATGCTCACCAGGTTCCGATCCAGCCACTCGCCGTAGGGCTGGCGGCTGGCATAGTCGGCTTTCAGCGCCTCGTCGTCCACCAGCTCACCCTTCACGGTGTCCACCAGAAGCATTTTGCCGGGGCGCAGCCGATCCTTGCGCTCAATGTCCTCGGCGGGGATATCCAGCACGCCCACCTCACTGGACAGGATCAGCCGTCCGTCTTTCGTGATGTAGTAGCGGCTGGGCCGCAGGCCGTTGCGGTCGAGCACCGCGCCCATCACATCGCCGTCGCTGAACAGAATGGAGGCGGGGCCGTCCCAGGGCTCCAGCATGGTGGCGTAGTACTGGTAGAAATCCCGCTTCTTGGGATCCATGCTCTTGTTGTTGCTCCAGGGCTCGGGGATGGTGACCATCACCGCCAGGGGCAGCTCCATGCCGTTCATCAGCAAAAATTCCAGGGTGTTATCCAGCATGGCGGAGTCGGAGCCGCCCTGATTGACGATGGGAAGGACTTTGGTCATGTCGTCCTTCAGATACTTACTGCTGATGGTCTCCTCACGGGCCAGCATGGTATCGACATTACCCCGGATGGTGTTGATCTCGCCGTTGTGGAGGATGTAGCGGTTGGGGTGGGCACGGTTCCAGCTGGGGGAGGTGTTGGTGGAGAACCGGCTGTGCACCATGCCAATGGCGGACTCATAGTCCTCGTCCTGCAAATCGGGATAGAACAGCCGCAGCTCCTTCACCAGGAACATGCCCTTATAGACGATGGTACGGCTGGACAGGCTGCAAACGTAGGTCTCCTGATTGGACTGCTCGAAGACCCGGCGGGCAACGTAGAGCTTGCGGTCGAAGTCGATACCGGCCTTCATCCGCTGAGGCTTACCCACAAAGCCCTGCCAGATGCTGGGCATACAGTCTCTGGCCTTGTGGCCCAGCACGTCGGGACAGGTGGGCACTTCCCGCCAGCCCAAGAAGGGCAGGCCTTCCTTCTTGCAGATGATCTCGAACAGCTTCTTCGCCTGATTGCGGGGCAGTTCCTCCTGCGGGAAGAAGAACATACCAATGCCGTACTCCCGCTCATTTCCCAGAGTGATGCCGACCTCCGCCGCTGCCTTGGTGAAGAATTTGTGTCCGATTTGCAGCAAAATACCTACGCCGTCGCCGGTTTTTCCCTCAGCGTCCTTACCGGCCCGGTGCTCCAAATGCTCCACGATCTGCAGGGCGTCGTCAAGGGTCTTGTGGCTCTTGCGGCCCTTGATGTCCACCACCGCGCCGATACCGCAGTTGTCGTGCTCGAACCGTGGGTCATACAGTCCGGCGGGAGACGTGCGTTCGGTGAAATTATCCATATCTTCTTCTCCTCTCGGATTTCTCTCCCGTGCCAGAGCTGCCGTCCGGGCCGGGGGAAAACAAAAATATGGCGTCCCCAAATTGGACGCACGTGTCCAACTGGGAACGCCATTGTTCTCGCAAATTACTATAACACAATCTGACATTTTTTACAATAGGGAATTTCCATTTCCCCATATTTCACATTTCTGTCCCCCAATCAGGCCGGTTTCTTATGGCAAAAAGTCAAAACAGAACATCTTATTCTGCCAAAACTCCGCTCACATCGGTCTGTCGGTTCTGGATTCATGGCGCAATAGGAAGAAGACGATCAAATACATAGCCAGCACAAAGCCCACGAATACCAGCGTTGACGTATCGGTACCCAGCATGCAGCAGGTGTCGTAGACCCCGTGGAGGAACACCGGGAAGAGATACCCCAGAATTCGATTGCATTTGCAGCCAAAATCATTGCCCTGCGCATAGCACCGCCTGGCCCTGCCATAGAAGATCCCCATAAACACCGCGAAGCCCATATGCCCCGGCACCGACAGAATGGCTCTGGGCAGGGCCACGGACAGGCCCAATCGGAACACATATCGGATATTTTCATAGGCGGCAAACCCCAGAGAAACGAACACCGCATAGAGGATCGCGTCGAAGCGGTAATTAAAATTGGGATTTCGCCATGTTCTTCTGTACAGGAAGAAGGACTTTGTCCCCTCCTCCACAGCCGCCACCACCAGGAAGGCCATGAGGTAGACATAAATCGGATTCTCCGGCGCCACCAGCGCGTCCAGAATGGACTGCCCCAGCAGCTCCAGCACGATGGCCGCCAGCGCCGCCAGAATTCCATCGACAACAAGGCTGATCAGGAGGTTTGCAGGCTCCTTCTCGATTTTATCCTGCTTATACACATAGCGCATGAGGAATGCGGCAGGCAGTACCGCCGCCAATACATAAATGGCCTTCAAAGCCGATCCGCCCCAGAGCAGTGGGAAATAGAACATACTTTGCGCAGCCCCTTTCTTTTTTGTTTCTATAAATTGGCTAAAGGAGGCTTTCCCCTTCTATTCCTGCCCGTTCAGGAAGTGGTTTAGGGCGCCGCCGTAGAACAGGATGCTCAGGCAGCAGTACAGCCACAGCATTCCCAGCGCCACCGCGTAGACAGAGCCGTAAATATTGGAATAGCTGTTGAAATTCTCCACATAGATGGAAAAAATGTCGGAGAACACCAGCCATCCCGTGGAAGCCAGAATTCCCCCGGGTAGACTGTCCACAAAGCGGTTTCGCTGATTGGGCAGCACCATGAACATCAGGGTAAAAATCAGGCTCTGCAAAATCAGCAGCAGAAAAAAACGAAGGTCGATGAGATCCAGCAGGAAGATCACCACGCCATTGTCAACCATACTCAGCCACCCCAGAATGGTGTTGCCAAAGACATGGAGCACCAGCGTCAGCAGCAGCACCAGTCCAAACAGAAAGGTATATACCACGCTGATGCCCCGGGTATAGAGCCAGCCCCGGTTCTCCCACACGTCATAGACCGCGTTCAGCCCCCGAAGCAGGCCGAAGATGCCCCGGCTGGCAGACCACAGGGCCGTCAGGGCCGACAATCCCAGCACCGTGCCGGTGGAATTTGCCCAGGTGCTGTACACCAGCTCCTCCACCGTCTCCATCAGGGCATGGGGCAGAAAATCCTCCATGAGAGACACCAGATTTTCCACCTGAATGCCCGTGAACCGCAGAAGGCTCAGCAGCATCAGCAGCGCCGGGAATACGGACAGGATGATAAAGTATCCGGCGTAGGCCGCGTGGAGCGGGATTTGCTTTTCCCGGATAGAAAGGTAGGCGTCCACGGCCTTCCCGATCAGACCGCCTTTGGGAAGCTTTTTCATCCGATTTCCCCCATTTCAAAAATGACACAGCCCGCCGCCTCCTCTGGCAGCGGGCTGACCGTAACATAATACGCTTATCCGATTCACAAAACGGCGTGAAATAGAAAGAATTGACAATTGACAATGAACAATTGACAATTAAGGAATCCCCTGCGGGGATGATTCAAAAACGACACAACTTTCTGTACAATCAATTTCAAATGATCCCGACGGAATACCACAATTGTCAACTGTCAACTGTCAATTGTCAATTCAATAAGCACTCTATATTATTCCGCGGAAATCAGGTAATAGTACACCGGCTGGCCGCCGCTGAGTAAGTTCACGTCCGCATTGGGGCAGATATCCGCGAAGATATCCGCCGCCTTCTGAGCGTGCTTCTCCTTCACGTCCTCGCCGTAGTAGATGGTAACATACTCCTTGCCGTCGTCCCGAACCTTCTCGGCCAGGGACTTGAGGAGCACCTTGATATCCCGGCTGGTGCCGAAGAGCTGGCTGCCGTAGAGCGCCAGATAGTCGCCCTCATGGATGTCGTAGCCGTCAAAGTCGGAGTTTCTGGCAGCGTAGGTGATCTGCATGGTGTCCACCGCGCCCAGGGCCTCGGTCAAAGCCTCGGTGTTCTCCTCGACGCTCCCCTCGGGATTGAAGCCCAGCATGGCGGTGACGCCCTGGGGAACGGTCTTGGAGGGGATGACCACCACGTTCTTGGGGGTCAGGGCATCCACCTGCTCCGCGGCCATGATGATGTTCTTATTATTGGGCAGAACGTAGACCGTCTCGGCAGGAACCTTATTGACCGCTTCCAGAATGTCCTGGGTGCTGGGGTTCATGGTCTGACCGCCGGAGATGATCTGGTCAACGCCCAGATTCAGGAACACGTCCGCAAGACCGGCACCGGCACAGACGGAGACCACGCCCAGCGCCTTTTCCGGCGCGGCGATCTTCGGCTCCTTCTCATTTTCGGTCATTACCTTCTCGGTATGCTGCAGGCGCATATTCTCGATCTTCACGGTGACAAAGGAACCGTAGGTGACCGCTTCGCTGAGGGCCTTGCCGGGATCGTTGGTATGCACATGCACCTTGATGATCTCGTCGTCATCCACCAGCACCAGGCTGTCGCCCAGCTGGCTGAGGAAAGCGCGCAGCGCCTCGGGATCCTTGTCGTTCTCCCGGTCGATGATGAACTCGGTGCAGTAGGTAAAGGTAATGTCCTCGGTGTTAAAGTCGGAGAAATCCGCCGCTTCCTTCACTGCGGCACCGTCACCGGCAGACTCCGCCACCACGTCCTCGCCCTGCAGGGAGGAAAGCATGGCTTCCAGCGCGATGAGCCAGCCCTTGCCGCCGGCGTCCACAACACCGGCCTTTTTGAGCACAGGGTTCTGGTTCACGGTGTTGGCCAGAGCGATCCTGGCTTCCTCGATGGCGGCAGTCTGGACGAACTCGATGAAGTTATTCTCCTTGGCCGCGTCCTGGGCCTTGGCGGCAGCCAGACGGGCAACGGTAAGAATGGTGCCCTCGGCGGGCTTCATAACAGCCTTGTAGGCAGCGTCCACGCCCTCCTGCAGAGCTGCTGCCCACAGCACGCCGTCGCAGTGATCGCACCCCTTCAGCTTCTTGGAAATGCCACGGAACAGCAGGGACAGAATCACGCCGGAGTTACCCCGGGCGCCCCGCAGCATGGCGGAAGCGGCAATTTTCGCGGCATTCCCCAGATCGGGATCCTCGGCCTTGCGCAGGTCGGAAGCCGCGGCGTTGATGGTCATGGACATGTTGGTGCCGGTGTCGCCGTCGGGAACCGGGAAGACGTTGAGCTCGTTCAGGCCCTGCTTGTTATTTTCAATGGCAGCTGCCGCGCTGATAATCATTCTGCGCAGATCCGCGCCACCCACAATTTGTTTCAATGTTCTCTACCTCCGATACGTTAGCCGATCATCATGGAATCGACGTAGACATTCACTTCCCGAACCTCGGTGCCGGTGCACTCGGTAACCTGATGGCGCACTTCCTCAATGATGGACTCGCCCACGGCGTTCATGTTGACGTTATCCACCACGATGTGCAGGTCGATGGAAATGGAGCCGTCGTCATTAAACTGAACCTTGACGCCCTTGCCCACGGACTCCTTGCGCAGCAGGTGATACACGCCGTCGGTCAGGCTGCGGGCAGCCATACCCTTCACGCCGAAGCAGTTGGCGGCGGCGGTGCCCACGATATCGGTGTATACATTGGTGCTCACATTGACGCTGCCGTTTTCATTCGCGTGACGTACCATATTACAACCTCCAATTTTTTAGATAGAAGACACGAAAGATACAAGATACATAGATACAAGATACCAGATATTGGTGTGTCAACAAAACAATGTCATTGCGAGGGAGCGAAGCGACCGTGGCAATCCGTTTCTCTGGGTAAGGGGGCGGATTGCCACACCAGTGTGCGCACTGGTTCGCAATGACATACTATCTTGTATCTTATATCTTGTATCTTAGTATCTTAAAATCAGATCATGCTGGCTTCCCAGCAGGAAGGAGCCTCGAGGCCCATCATCTTAACGATGGTGGGGGCCACGTTGGCAAGGCCGTAATTGCCCTCCTTGATGACCCAGTCGTGATCCTTGTCGTAGATGATGAAGGGCACGGGGTTCAGGGAGTGGGCAGTGCGGACAGAGGTCTTGCCCTTCTTGGTCTCGGTCATCTGGTCGGCGTTTCCGTGGTCGGCGGTGATGAGCACGGTGTAGCCGTACTTGTCGGCGGCCTCCAGAATGGCCTTCAGGCCGTTGTCCACGCACTCCACGGCGTACACCACCGCTTCCATGACGCCGGTGTGGCCCACCATGTCGCCGTTGGGGTAGTTGCAGCGCAGGAACTGGAACTTCCTGGATGCCATATTGGCAACCATCTTCTCGGTGATCTCCTTGGACTTCATGGCAGGCGCCTGCTCGAAGGGGATCACGTCAGAGGGAACTTCCTCGTAGACTTCCAGATCTTCGCAAACCTTGCCGGAGCGGTTGCCATTCCAGAAATAGGTAACGTGGCCGTACTTCTGGGTCTCGGACAGGGCATACTCGTGGATGCCGGCCTTGCACAGCACCTCGGTCAGGGTGTTAGTGATGACGGGGGGCTGCACCAGATAGTGCTCGGGGATGTTCAGGTCTCCGTCGTACTGCAGCATACCGGCAAATTTCACGCCGGTGTAGTCGCCCCGGTCAAACTTGTCACAGTCCTTGCGGTCGATGGCCAGAGAGATTTCCTGGGCCCGGTCGCCCCGGAAGTTGAACAGAATCACGCTGTCGCCGTTGGCAATTTTAGCAACAGGTGCGCCATTGCGGGCAATGACGAAGGCAGGCAGATCCTGATCGATGCAGCCGGTCTCGGCCCGGTAGGTTTCGATTGCCTCCTTGGCGGAAGCGAACATCCGGCCCTGCCCCTGTACATGGGTGCGCCAGCCCTTTTCCACCATGGCCCAGTTGGCTTCGTAGCGGTCCATGGTAATCTGCATACGGCCGCCGCCGGAGGCGATGGCGTAGTCACAGCCGTCGGTGCTCAGCTCAGCAAGAACCTTTTCCAGCATGTCCACATACTCCAGCGCGGAGGTAGCGGGCACGTCACGGCCATCCAGCAGAATGTGGCAGTATGCCTTCTTCACACCCTCGGCCTTCGCCTGCCGCAGCAGGGCGATGAGGTGATGAATGTTGGAATGGACGTTGCCGTCGGACAGCAGGCCCAGGAAGTGCATGGCCTTACCGGCCTTGGCATTGGCCACCAGATCCTTCCAGGTGGCGGAAGCATACAGTGCGCCGTTTTCGATGGATTCCCCCACCAGCTTGGCGCCCTGAGAGTAGACCTGACCGCAGCCGAGGGCATTGTGTCCCACCTCGGAGTTGCCCATATCCTCATCGCTGGGCAGGCCGACGGCGGTACCGTGGGCCTTCAGGTAAGTATGGGGGCAGGTTTCCAGCAGCTTGTCCAGCGTAGGAGTCTTCGCGATCTTAACAGCATCGCCGCTGCCGCCGTCGCCCTTGCCAACGCCGTCCATAATGACCAGTACAATCGGTTTATCCATAGTGTTTACCTCCAAAAGCGAGTTTTCGCGTAGTTTTGCATTTTATTAGTCCCCTTATTTTACATCATATCTGCGCGAGTTACAACTACTTTTTTATTTTTTCCGTTCCGAACAAAAAAACTCCCGGGATCCTCACAAAATGGGTGATTTTCCCGGAAGTTGTTAAGAATGTTTTAAGTCCTTACCGAACCGGCAAATGCAAAGCAATGGGTTGGAACTGTAGGGGCGGTCATTGGCCGCCCGCAGCGTTGGATAAGAAACGCATTTCGTTTTGACGAAAAAGCCCGGAAGATTGAAACGTTTCGGGCGCCCAATGGGCGCCCCTACAGTAACGTTTCCGCAGAAAATACCTTCATTTTGCATTTTTATCAATACCGTCCTCTGCGGCTGATACCCCGGAAGATCATGGCGCCCGCCAAAAGCATGGTCAGCACGCCCGCGATGATTATCAGGCCAATCCAGCCGTCGCCGCCCACCTCTCTCACCGGGTCAACAGGCTCGGTTTCCTCGGTGGTCTCCTCCGTGGTTTCCTCGGTGGTGGCTTCCGTCGTTGCTTCGGTAGTGGCCTGCGTGGTCTCCTGTGTGGTGGGAACCGTAGCAGCTTCCGTGGTTTCCGGCACGGTGGTGGGCGGTACCGAGGCTTCCGTGGCTGCTTCCGTCTCCGCCATGGCTGCTACCGCAGCTTCTGTTGCTTCGGTCTCAGCTTCGGTCTCGGCTTCGGTCTCAGCCTCCGTTTCCCCGGCCGCTTCTTCCTCCTCGGACGCCGCCTTGGTCTTCACCGGCAGATTGGCAGCGTCGAAGTTACCCATCATGATGCCCAGATTGCCGCCATAGCTGCTGATTAAGCCAGAGGTATACTCATAGGGCCAGGGATTGTTGGTGGGGAAGAACACGGCGATGTAGTTGCCAGTCCACAGGCAGCTGTCCTTGAACTTCGGCATACCGCCGTCGCAGTACACATATTTCAGGCTGTCGCACTTCTGAAAACTCTGGACGCCGAAAATGCGGAAGGTGGCAGGCAAATGGATATATTCGATATCCTCGCAGCCGTAGAAAGCCTTGTCGCCGATCTCCACCAGAGAATCACCAAAGTCCACGGTTTCCAGCCGGTCGCAGCCGTAGAAGCTCTCCGCGCCCACCTTGGTCACGCCGCCCTCCAGCACCACATGGTCGATCTTGGTCTTATACTGCTCCCAGGGGCTGCCGTCCTCCATTTCTCCGCTGCCGGAGATGGTAAGGGTGTAGTTTTCCAGCTTCCAGGTCAGTCCCTCGCCGCAGGTGCCGCTGGCGGTAACCGCGGACGCTCCGGGAGCCAGCAGCGCCAGCAGCAGGCTCACCAGCACAAGATTCACAATCCATCTATTTTTCATCGGTTTCATCCTTTCACAGGGATTTTTTTAGGGCAACACCGCATCATTCGGCAAGGAAGCTCAGCGAGAGATTTTGTGCCGGTTCAAAATTCCGAAAACGCGGGAATACTGTATGTATTTCCCGTTTTGGAACTGCGGAACTGGTGCAAAATATCCGCTGAGATCCACAGATGCAATTGTGCTGTGCTGCCTTAGTTCATCGTGCCCTCGGAACGGGCAAAGAGTTCTCCAATTCGTTCCCGCAGGGCGTTCGCCTCCGGGGTATCCTCGGTGCCGTGTTCCTCAATCCATCGGGCGGAAGCGGACTGTGCCTGTTTCAGCGTAACCAGGTCGCAGCTCAAATCCGCCACCCGGAAGGCAGGCAGTCCCGACTGCCGGGAGCCAAAGAAATCACCGGGGCCCCGCAGCTTCAGGTCTTCTTCCGCAATTTTGAAGCCGTCGGTGGTTTTGCACAGGGCCTTCAGCCGCTGTAAGGTCTCGGGATTTCGGTTGCGGGAGGTCAAAATGCAGTAGCTTTTCGCCTTGCCCCGGCCCACCCGGCCCCGCAGCTGATGCAGCTGGCTCAGGCCAAACCGATCGGCATCCTCAATAACCATTAAGGTGGCGTTTGGCACATCCACCCCCACTTCGATCACCGTTGTGGCAACCATCACATCCGCCTCGCCCCGGGCGAAGGCAGCCATGGCTTCTTCCTTCTCCGCACCCTTCATCTGACCATGCAGAAGGGCAACACGCAGATCAGGAAACACGGTCTGTTGAAGCGTCTGCGCCCAGGCGGAGGCTGCTTTGACCCCCAGCTCCTGATTCTCCTCCACCGCCGGACAGACCACGAAGCACTGGTGGCCTTCGCTGACCTGTTTGCGGATAAAGGCATTGATTCGGGGGCGGTAACTCTCGCCAACCAGAAACGTATCCACCGTTTCCCGTCCGGGGGGCAGTTCATCCAGAATCGATACATCCAGATCGCCGTACATTAAAAGCGCTAAGGTTCTGGGAATGGGTGTGGCGGACATGACCAGCAAATGAGGATCCTCCCCCTTCGCCGACAGCTTTGACCGCTGGGCAACGCCAAAACGATGCTGCTCATCGGCAATCACCAGTCCTAAGTCCAGGAACCGGGTGGCATCTGTCAGCAGTGCGTGGGTGCCCACCGCCACGGTGGTCTGGCCGGTTGCCAGGCCCTCCCGAACCTCCCGTTTCTGTTTGGCTGTCATGGAACCTGTCAGCAAATCGATGGTAATTCCCAGCGGTTCAAACAGCTTCCGCAGGGAAGCATAGTGCTGCTCGGCAAGAATCTCCGTGGGCGCCATCAGGGCCGTCTGTTTCCCGTTGCCCGCCGCGCAGAAGGCCGCCGCCGCGGCCACCATGGTTTTGCCGCTGCCCACGTCGCCCTGCACCAGCCGGTTCATGGGCGCGCCGGAGCCAAAATCCGCCAGTATCTCATCAATTGCCCGCTGCTGCGCCGCCGTCAGGGTAAAGGGCAGCGCGCCGTAGAAGGGCTTCATATTGAAATTAGAATAAGGAACCGCTTTTTTCTCCGCCCGGGCAGCCCGCATCAGGCTCAGTCCCGCGGAGAAAATGAAGAATTCCTCAAAAATCAGCCGTTTTTTTGCCTGCTGTGCCTGAACCATATCCTTGGGCTGATGGATGGCGAAATAAGCATCCTTTGCAGGCAGAATATCGTATTCCCGCCGCACCGGCTCTGGCAGCACCTCTGCCGGCGGATCACACACCGCCAGCGCCTGGGCGATCAATTTCAGCAGTACGGCATTGCTCAATCCTGCCGTCAGCGGATAGATGGGCAGCACCCGGCGGGTCGTGATTCCCGGGCTCCCCAGCGGCTCAAAGACGGGGTTCGTCATGCCGTAACCCACGAAGTCCCCGCTGACCGCGCCGTAAAAAATGTATTCTCTGCCGTATTGCAGCTGCTCTTGCGCGAACCGATTGTTGAAAAACGTCACATTCAGCCGCCCGGTGGTATCTGCCAGCTGAACCTTCGTCATGTCCAGTCCTTTGCGAATGTGGGCAGTCCGGGGGGTATTCATCACCATAGCCTTGAAGCAGGCGGGTACATCGGGCGTAAGCGATCCGATGGGCACCAGTCGGGTGCGATCCTCGTAGCCCCTGGGAAAGTGGCAGATCAGGTCACCCAGGGTGAAAATATTCAGATTGGCAAGCTGCTTTGCCCGGGCCTCCCCCACCCCTTTCAGGATGGTAACAGGGTCTCTCAGCCGCGCCATGGCCTCACCGCCTTTTCTGTAGGGGCGGCCATTGGCCGCCCGCCATTTTCCTGAAAGCATTTCGATGCTGGTGCCCAATGGGCGCCCCTACGGTATCAACCGCAGGAATATCAGCTCTTATTATACGCCCTCTGCCGCCAGAAAGCAACGAAATTCTTCCCTGCGCTTTCGACAAGATTCTGGGGCGGCGGCATGAAAAAACTCCCTCCGAAACTCAGGAGGGAGATATTTTCAGAGAAATCAGGCCAGCTTGTTCAGCTGCAGCGTCATGCTGCTCTTCTTGCGGGCAGCGTTGTTCTTGTGCAGCAGACCCTTCTGAGCAGCCTGATCCACAGCCTTGACAGCCACCTTGTAAGCGGCCTCGGCAGCAGCCTTGTCGCCGGACACCACAGCGGCGTCGAACTTCTTCAGGTTGGTCTTCAGCTCAGACTTGTTAGCCTTGTTCTTCTCATAAGCGATCTTGGAAGAAATGACATCCTTCTTGGAGGACTTAATGTTGGGCATGGATTTCACCTCCTTGTGTTAGCTTTCCATACAGACACACATTATAGCGTCTTTGCAAAACAAAATCAACCCCCTTTTTGAATTTTTTTACACTGCCCCGGTAGGCTTCTCCGCTGCACAGCCGAAAAGGCTGTCAAGACCCTAATTTTTGCACAAAGATTTTCCCTTGGTAAAATTCCACCACACAGAAAAAAGTGCGTTTTTTTCGGAATGCGCCAAAATATATTATGTGAACGGAAAATGAATATCCACAATCCGTCCCCCCTGTGGAAAACTCCTGTGGATAAACCTGTGGAGAATGTGGAAAACTCCGAGTTATCAACAGGTATCCTGATGCTTTATCGCTCCCCCGCCGCCTGTGGAAATCATGCATAGGTATTTGTATATCCATGCCGAGTGGTTGCAATTTGGCGTATTACGTCACCATATGGGATACGCGATTTTTCTTCGAAAAACCATCAGAAAGTTTACAATTCGTTAAATCACTTTGTCATACTTTGTTACTCTTTCTCGGATACCTCCGAAAATTTGTGAAAAACCGCCAAAGGGAACCGCCGGTATCTTTTTCCTTTTCCGGGGCATACTGAGGATAATGCCGCGAAAAAGCTCCTGTGCGGCAATTTCTGTGTCTTTGGAGGTTTCTATGCAGGGAAAAGTAGAGATCTGCGGCGTGAATACGTCCAAGCTCAGCGTTTTGTCCCCTGTAGAAATGGATGTGCTGCTTCGCCGTGCCCGGCAAGGCGATACGGACGCCCGGCAGAAGCTCATTGAGGGCAACCTGCGGCTGGTGCTCTCCGTCATCCAGCGCTTTGACAGGCGGGGCGAGAACCCGGATGACCTGTTTCAGGTGGGCTGCATCGGCCTGATCAAGGCCATCGCCAACTTCGACCCGGAAAAGCAGGTAAAGTTTTCCACCTATGGCGTTCCCATGATTGCCGGAGAGGTGCGGCGGTATCTGCGGGACAACAGCGCCATCCGGGTGTCCCGTTCCATTCGGGACGTCGCTTACCGGGTTTTGCAGTGTAAGGACGCTATGACCGCGCGAATGGATCGGGAGCCGACGCTGGAGGAAATCGCCAGAGAGCTGGAGCTGCCACAAGAGGAGGTCAGTCAGGCGCTGGATGCGGTGTGCGCCCCGGTGAGCCTGTTTGACCCCGTCTATGCCGACGGCGGTGACCCCCTGACCGTGATGGATCAGGTTCGTGACACAAAAAATACCGAGGAGGGCTGGATGGATCACATCACCCTGCGCAGCGCCTTTCAGGCTCTGAACGACCGGGAAAAGCAGATCCTGTCCCTTCGGTTTTACGACGGAAAGACTCAGATGGAGGTTGCCAGCACCCTGGGCATCTCTCAGGCACAGGTGTCAAGACTGGAAAAGGGCGCCATCGGGGCTATGCGCAAATCCGTCACAGTCTCGTAAAAGTGAGGAGTGCGGAGTGTGAAGTGTGGAGTTGTTGGGTGTCACTCATAACCTAACTCCTCACTTCTCACTCCTCACGCCTAACTCCAAACTCCACACTTTGAGGTATATCCCCTCCCCGGTTCGCATAGACTGCACCGAAAGGGGGCGCAGGCTATGTCCATCTGTTTTTCCGACCTGCAGTGCAAGGAGGTCATCTGTGTCAGCAACGG